>DFBT01000014.1 GCA_002366725.1 Caldifarciminota bacterium UBA3073 | reverse complement strand
ACTAAATCCGTGAAGAACCAAATATATAAATTGTATTACTTTCTACTAGTATTTCCTTTCCTGTTACTGGTGGGATATAAGAGTAATCCTGTAGGCATGGGTTGGTGGGTTATCATAAAATAAACCGGATTGCAGAAATTCCCCATCTGGAATTTACTTCATATTTAAGGAAGAAAATATGAGCAGAATTTTACTTGTAAGTATATGGATAGTCTCTTAAAAGATTCAATATTTTGGAGTATATAGGAGCGTATATGAGGTTCTGGGCTATATTGTCGATTGGGCTCTTTTTAATCCAATTTTCGAATACTTATGGCGCGAAGGAGCAATCGGTAAAAGTAGGAATATTACCGCTTGCACAAGAGCTTTTCCCGGATGCTGAGATTTTGTGGGGTCGGGAGTTTAAGGGAAGAATGCTTGATTTTAAGATTGCGAGGGAAAGCGGTCATGTGGCTATTGCCACGGTTGATGACGACACAAAAAAAGGAACCATCTACTACTTCACTTCTGATGGAGAACTGTTATGGGAAAAAGACAACCTTGTATCTACGGATTTGAAGACAATTTACGATTGTGGGATTGAGATAGCGGACGATGGAAGCAAGATAATGGTTCATTGGGCAGGAGATTATGAGTCTGTCCAGATTCAAATTTACGATACCGAAGGAGAACTTTTCTTCGACTACCCACGTAGCGCAGAGATGATGATTGTACCTCAATTTCTTTCACCAGATGGACAATATTTCTTCGAAGGTAAATGGTACAGAACTCCCACAGTTCCTGTAAAGGCAAGAGAATACCTGGAAGAGCCAGTGGATTTTTCAGAATTGAGTCATTTCCAGAAAGGAAAAGGGCAATGGCGGTTTAATCAGGTATTTTTTCTCTCTGACAATGAAGTTTGTATAGTAGCTGATAAACTGGTACCTGAAAGAGAATCCCAAAAAATAAAAGAGGAGTTCATAGCAACTATTGGAAAAGTAGTCTCTGGAGAAATAGACATTGGCTTGAAGGCAACAACAATACGTGGAATTCGTTATCGGTGGGAAAACACAAGGTCACCTTTAGAGAGAAAAATCGAGGCAATAAGAGTAATTCTACGGAAGGAATTAATGGATGTCTCTCCTGGGATGCGGGAGAAAATAAGAGAACTCTTACAAAAATCAGAAATACCACTTAGTGAGAAGGGAATCTACTGTTGTTCACTACTCACGGGAGATTTGAAATGGAAGCTGAACCTTCAGGAGGAAATTGTAAATGTTACCTCTACCCAAAATATTCTACTTCTTGCGGCAGAGAAGGAAGGGGAAGACGTAATAATATGTGTAGATGCCAAGAGGGGTTACCATTTGTGGAAGAGTAATTATTTCTTCTTTCCCCTCTATCAATATACTGCTGTTTCACAAGATGGGTATCTGTTCCTTTACGGAGGAGATAACAAATTTCGCATCTTATATATAAATACAGGCAAAGAGATTGCTTTTAAAAAAATAAGTGACGGACCCTTTCAAATATTTTCCTTCCATGTATACACTACAAACCAGGTGGGAATCTCTGGACAAACGAGTTCTAAGTCTAATGGTTGGTATTGGACTTACACATGGGATCTTGATGAAAATTGGAGCATCAAAAACGAGGAGAAAAGAAAAGGTATGATAATAGCTCCTTCTGGATCTCAAGTAGTGGGTGCATATTATAGTGAGAAAGAACAACTTACTCCCAAAGGATTATACTGTTCCAGTTTTATTATAAATGTATTGCAAAGGAAAGCAAGATGAAATGATTTCCTGCTTGATTTCCCAAGGGCAGGATACCATATGGGTAGGCAAACAAAACAATGGGTGCCAATTTTTAATCAAGAGGTTATTTTTGTACTATTACATAATTACCCGTGATATCTCTAAACATTTTATAGCTATTAACCAAAAGATAGAATTGAACATATTGGAAAATGTTAGCGTTGGGGGATTTCGAGATATTATATAAGATATGTTTCTATTAGTGTAAGTCCTGGGGTCAGGCTCAAGTATTCAAGTATTTATTTTTATAGTTTTGAATGAGTTTCTTCAATTTGCAAAAATGGATATGATTTTCATCAGGGCATAGGTATATCTATAATGTAATATAGAGATAGCAACTCAAGATACTTGAATACTTGAGCCTGACCCCTTTCTGACCCCCTTTTTCTGGAGATGATAAAGGGAGATGGATAAAAAGTCCGAGGGTAGCTCTTGAAAAGCAACAATAGAAAGCAATAGAGAGATATTGCTATCTCTTACATAACCCAGAGCACGAAATTTGTAAAATACTGCAGTAGTGATGTAAACACGGTTTATTTCTTACAAAACGGTGAATGTCCACTTTTAGTGTTCCCAGGTGTCCACTTTTGAGTGTTGCGTAACAATTGCTAATTTTTTACTTGACAACGGGGTAAATTTGTGTTAAAATAGGGGCAGCGAAATATCTTTTATTTATGGATATTGCTGTAGAAGTAGATCTGGTTTCTGACATTGGGAGATTATATGGCAAGAAGTAAGTCGAAACAGAAAAGGAAGAGAACTAAAATAAGCTTAAAGCATAAGCGAAGAAAAGAGAGGATGAAAGAAATGAAAAAGGGTAAATAGTCCAATATTTGGTTTGTGATTCGGGGGCGAAAGGATTCGACGGGGTTCTTTGGAATGAAGGTTGCATGCCGGGCTGCCACAATCCCGTAAAAAGGTGGCAAGAAATAACTGGCGAATATAACTTCGCATTGGCTGCTTAATGCAGTCACGTCCACCCCATAAACCCCGCTCCCGGTTTTGGGGATGGGCGTGGATAAAGGGAGCTGGTCTTCCTTGCCTGCCCTGGTAGGGAAGACGAGATATCACGGGCTTTGGCAGGGACAACTCGGTTACGGGAGGTATCCCTGTCGAGATAAAAACCGTGACTAAGCATGTAGATACCCTCATAGCCGGTTCTCCGGACGCGGGTTCGATTCCCGCCGCCTCCACCAAATATTATCCCAGAATATGCATTAACCACGCCTACCTGTTTCCAACCCCAAACCTTCTCTTAAATGTCTCATTTGGGTCCTGGTGATTTCTAACTAAGAAAGAGAGGCAGGATAGAATCTGGGGGAAATAAGAAGCGGGCTTAAAAAATGAAATACGAATTTTACATAGCAAGAAAACACCTCAAAGCCCACGGCGGCGTATTTAAGAGGATCATCGCCTGGATATCCATCGTCGGTATTTGTGTTGGAGTTGCAACGCTCCTCATAGTTATGTCCGTGATGAACGGATTGCATATAGACTTGCGAAACAGGATACTTAAAGCAACTCCCGACATTATGGTATTGAAATTTCACGGTGAACCGATAGATGATTACAACACCCTGCGGGAGAAAATTGAGGAGAGCGTGGGTGTCACCAAGGTATTACCGTATATCTTCACGAAGACGATGATAAAGGGCAAAAAAAACAGAATGGACGGAATAATGGTGAGGGGAGAACTCGAACAGCCCGATGTGAAAGATAATATAATATGGGGAGAATATAATACCGAAGAAAACGGAATAGTTCTCGGTAAAAACCTCGCAGGTGTTCTCGGTGTTTTTATAAGCGATACCGTAACACTTTACGGGTTTCCCTATGGTAGAAATCCCGGCTTGCTCAATCTGAGGTCGAGGAATTTTGTGGTCAGGGGAATATTCGACATAGGACTTTATGACTTCAACGCAACCCTTGCATACACGAGTCTGCCGTTGCTACAAGATTTCTTTTCGCTTGGGGACAGGGTCACGGGTATCGAGGTTGAGGTGGATGATATCGATAATGCGGACGGGATAGCGAAAAATATAGAAGAGAGTATAGGCTACCCGTACTATGTCACGAGTTGGAAGGAACTCAATACCAACCTATTCGAGGCACTTTCACTCGAGAAATTCACCATGTTTGTACTTCTCACGCTCGTGATCATCGTGGCGGCATTCAACATCGTTGCAACACTACTTATGACCGTGATCGGTAAGACGAGAGAAATTGGAATTCTCCTTTCCATAGGTGCTTCTCCGTCGTCCATAAGAAAGATATTTGTGCTTCAGGGACTGATTATAGGAATTATTGGCACTTTTATGGGGACCGCGATCGGATGGACTGCCTGTGAACTGCTTTCAAGGTATCACTTTATAAAAATACCGGCTGAAGTTTACAATATAAGTACCCTGCCGGTATCCATGCAATTCTCTGACTTCTTGATAGTACCGATCGCCACCATATGTATATCCCTTCTGGCGAGTCTCTATCCCGCCTGGAGGGCATCAAAACTCGAACCCGTTGAGGCAATAAGATACGAATAGGTGGATTAAAGGGGATTGGCTATGTGGCTTATCTCGTCCATTTCTGGAGGGAAAAGTTGTCTGCGCGGTCCTTCGCTCTCACCACGAGATCTCTCGTGTCATCTTTGAGAGTTATCTCAAATCTCTCCTTTTTTTCGTCGAATATTCCGTCCACCGGAAATACGGAGATGAATTTGGATGCGTTCTCTGAATACTCAAACGATGCTATCTCACTCATATCGTCGCCGACAACTACGATCGCAGTGTTCTCCCTGATCTCTATCTTGATGTGAGGTGGGGTATTGTCTATCCTGTATACATCGGAGAGCTTATAAGAAGAAAGGGCGTAATCGGGTGGGTTTGATGGGGCATCAGTTGCCTTTACCTTGAACTCATAAGAACCATCGGGAAATGCATCCCTGTCAACATTGACCGTGGTATCGGAGACCTCTTTCTTCAATTCAATCCATTCCTCTCCCAGCTCTCTATAGTATATATTGAACGAGAGAGAATCTCCGTCTGGGTCGCTTCCCGAGAATGTCAGCACGCCGGATTCGAGTTCGAGTTTTATCTTCCCTACAATGGGCTTCTGGTTAAGCGGTAGATATGCAACCTGGACACATTTTATACGAGATAAATTATTACCTATCTTTGCCCTCCATCTTATGAAACGGTTGGGAGAAGACCTTATCTCCCCGTTTTTCGCAGTTTTTTTCCACTCATCCCAGGTGACATCCGGGTTCTCCGTATTTCCCGATCTCGTTTCAAATACAACCTTTCCCTTTCCCTCGTAGGTGAGCCTGCCCCATTTGCTTACCCCTCCGGCATCGTAGGAGTTGGATTCAACAATTCCCTGCTCCGGCGGTCTTTCACTTAATCTGTATACACTCACAAATTTTGATA
This sequence comes from Caldifarciminota bacterium UBA3073, assembly GCA_002366725.1. Taxonomy (GTDB): domain Bacteria; phylum Hydrothermota; class UBA3073; order UBA3073; family UBA3073; genus UBA3073. The sequence continues at coordinate 19,729 of DFBT01000014.1, read as the reverse complement.
ATCCCAGATAACCGTCTCTACCCATCGAGGATACAGAAGTGGGAAACTCATATATAACATCAAATTTTCCATCGTCGTATATTCTGTATATTCTCTTCTCGGATGCACAGAGGAGCACATCTTTATACTCCACAATGCCCTTTGCCATACCGGGAATTGTGACGATATCCTCCGTGAGACCGTCGTTCCTTACCCTCTTTATCACCGTTGTCGTGTCAAGACAATGCGAAAAATACAGGATATCACCCATCTTAACTATTCCCGAAACTTCACCACTCCCACCATCGTATATACCCTTAGGCTGCCCACCTTTCGGGATTATAAATAACAAACCTCCGTTTCCAGTACCCACATATACATCCTTATCTATCAGCACAACCCTGGATGCGTTTGCCCTGCCCGTTTCGAGAAGGGTGTCGACACACCCATTCTCTATCCCGAGTACCAGCCCGTTGCCACCCGTTCCACATATTATTTCCCCATTAGCGGTTATGGCTATGTCCCATATGAACTCCTCATCTGAATCGAGTATTACCTCTCCCCTGCCTTTTTTATCTATCCTGTAAATTTTCCCCTCCGGTGATGTTCCAGCATATATGTATCCCTTGTATTCCGCAAGTGTAAGCACATTCTTCTCCCCCGAATCGAAAAAGAGTTCTCCCTTACCGTCACAAATTCTGTATATCCTTCCCTCTTGTCCGGTCGCGATGTATATTCCGTCTCCTGTCGGGAATATGTCCCATATATACATATCCTTGGTCTCAAATATTGAATCTATATTATACGAGAGTATAACACCGCCGTCCCTCGATATTCCCGCACCGCGAAACTCGCAATCGGAAAAGTCCCTCTCCTCCCAGTACGATGTGGTAACTCCCAATAATATCATCAGAATGCAAAGCATAATCCCCCTGATGAAAAATCAAATATTAAATATCAAAATTATCACCGCCGATGAGACCAATTAAAGTTTGGGCATTTTGGAGTTATGCATTTATTAGAAATTAAACGTTGATCTTTTGCCTTTCGTGTCCTCCGTGTTCTTCGTGGGCCAAGAGGACCGCCAGATGTTAATACCCCTTTTCTGAAAGGTAAGCCCTGAGCGAATTTCTCCAATGGGGCATATTGTTTATTCCAAGTGCCCTTAAATTTCTGTTTTCAAGCACAGAATATTTGGGTCGGACCACCCCAGATGGAAACTCATCTGATGAGATGGGAATGAGATTCACATCGAGAGCTACAAACGAGAATATCTCCTTTGCAAACTCAAACCATGAACATTTCCCCTCATTAGTTATATGATATATGCCATATACATCGGTTCTTATAAGTTCATGTATTTGTTGAGCCAAGTGGAGCGTATATGTGGGGGTTAAAACCTCATCGGTAACCACCTTTACCTCGGCCCCATCCTTGTATGCGAGCATCTTATCCACAAAATTTGCACCCTTTGTAATGCATTTATGAATACCGTAAAGTCCAGATGTCCTCACTATGAAGTACCTATCGAGGATGTATCTCACATAGTACTCACCCGCAAGTTTGGAAATGCCGTAGGCATTGAGCGGGCTCGGTATATCATCTTCCAAATAGGGGGTTTTTTTTCTTCCGTTAAATACATAATCAGTCGAGATGTAGAGAAGTGAGGATTTTGTCTCCCTTGCCGCAATCGCAACATTTCTTGCCCCCACTGCATTTATTCTGAACGCCTTCTCCGGCTCTGTCTCACACAACGGAACATTTGAAAAGGCAGCAGTGTTGATTATGAGGTGAGCCGATACAGAGGAAAGAACAGTTTTTAGTCTGTTGCCCTCGGTGATATCAATATCCCTTTCAGTGAGGGGAACGATGTCTTCTTCCCGAAAGACCCTTACAAGATCGGACCCAAGCTGTCCGTCTGCTCCTATAATGGCAATACGCATACGGCACCTTTAGAATCTAACCTCTGGAACTGTCTCCTCCTCCTCCACTGTTTTAAAGTAGGGTAAAGCCTCTCTGCCGAACCATCTGGCCAATATATTACCGGGAAATCGCTTTATTAAGGTGTTGTATGCCCTCACACTCTCGTTGTATCTCATCCTCTCAACTGCTATTCGATTTTCAGTTCCCTCAAGTTGATCCATGAGTTTCAGAAAGTTCTCGTTTGCCTTTAACTGGGGATAGTTTTCAACGAGCGCAAGCAGTCTTCCAAGTACCATGCCAAGTCCCCTTTCTCCCTCTATCTTATCTTTGAGTGTGGTTGCCCCGGCAAGTTTAGCCCTCGCCTCCGCTATGTTCGTGAATACCTCCCTTTCATGCGTCATATATCCCTTGGCGGTTTCGACGAGGTTCGGTATCAGGTCAAATCTTCGTTTCAGTTGACTCTCAACCTGTGCCCACTGGTTCTTTGCAGTTTCTTCCATGGTCACAAAGCGATTGTAGTAAGATATTATCGTTATAACGGGTATTATAACAACTATCAGAACCACAATCACTATTACCGCTATAAGCTTACGCATAATACCTCCTTTTCAATTTTCAATTGTAAATTGTCAATTGCAAATGGTCATTGGTTTGCCCTTTTGTTCCAACCCAGTTTCCTCCTCAAGATCTCAAAATAGGACATATCGAATTTTATGAGCTTTATTGTGTGTTCGCCAGTTTTTACGGTTACCGGGACTCCGGTATCTACGGGCAGTTTAACCTGACCGTCACAACAAGCCATAGATTTCCCACTTATCGATGTCACTGTCAGTGTACTCTTTGAGGATAGAATAAGGGGTCTCATAGACAGCGTATGTGCACATATGGGGGTAACTAATATTACATTCAGGTGTGGAAATACTATGGGTCCCCCGGCGGATAGTGAATAGGCGGTGCTGCCCGTGGGAGTTGCAATTATCAAGCCGTCACAGGATATTTCCGACAGGTGTTTCCCATCAACCGAGAGCTGCAGGTCTATCATCCTACCAACCTTGACCGTGGAGACAACGACATCGTTAAGGGCAAAGAGACTTTTATCCATTATATTTAGAGAGAGTGTAATACGCTCCTCCAGCCTGTAATCATTTTTCAAAACGAGTTCAAGGGCGGTGAATACATCCTCCTCTTTTATATCCGTGAGGAAGCCAAGACCACCCAGATTCACTCCAAGGATGGGAATATCGTATGGGTCTACAAGTCTCGCAACCCTGAGGAATGTTCCGTCTCCACCAAGGGCAAGTACGATATCTGCCGAGGACACATCGGGTTCGTCCAATACAGTTACACCCTTTTCTTTGAGCCACGAGGTGATCTTCGGCACGAGGATTTTACTGGATGGTTTGTTTGGGTTTACCACTAGTCCAACTCGCATATACACACCCTCTCTTTGCCGTTGTAATCTATTTCTACACTAACACGGTTAAAATAAATGCTTGCGATTTTCTCTGCCTTCCTCCACTCTCCATCGCCGATTTCAAAAATCAGTATGCCCCCCGGTTTCAGATAAAGCGGGGCATCAGATGTTAACTTCTTGATAAAAGACAATCCATCCTCACCTCCGTCTATACTCTCTCTGGGCTCAAAATTCCTTATTTCGGGTGCGAGAAAAGGGATCTTCCCGGTTCGAATATACGGCGGGTTCGACACTATCATATCGGCATTCGGCAGTGCCTTATATGGCTCGAATAGTGAACCTGCTAAAAGACATACCTTTTTCGTAACTCCGAGTCTCTTTCTGTTCATTCGAGCAAATCTGAGGTCTGTTATGTCGGATGCATAAACCGACAAGTCCGGAATGAGTTTTGCGAGGGATAAACCCACGACTCCACATCCCGTTCCAATATCATATACTATCGCCGAATGTGTGTCGAGCAGATAGTCTCTCGCCTTCAGAACCAGAAGTTCCGTTTCGGGACGAGGTATAAAAACACCTTCTCCGACATAGAATATGTAATCGAGGAAACCGCACTCACCGATTATATACTGAACCGGTTCTCTCTTGATACGTCGCTTAACCATCTCAAGAAGTGCAATTTCATCGGGATGGGCCAACTTCTCTTGATAAGATAGATGAAGATGGTTCCTGTCCCTTTCAAGAAGATTGGCTACCATATACCCCGCTTCGAGGTCCGCTTCCTCTATCTCATTGACCTTAAGCGATGAACCAACCCATCTTATCGCCTCGCCGACAGTCATAATTATCCAAGATTATGCATCAAGGAACCACAAGACAACAAACATTCTTATATCAAATATCAAAATTCAAATATTAAAATTATCCGCGGGATCCGTATGGACAAATCAAAAATTAAAAAGATACTTAGTTTGCTGGCTTGTTAGTTTGCTAGTGTCTTGTAACTGAAGTATCTTTACACCTGTCATTGCGAGCGACCAAAGGGAGCGTGGCAATCTCATAGACGAGATTGCTTCGGCTTCGCCTCGCAATGACATTGTAAACTTATTTATGTTCCAGGACACTAGAATCAAACCAACTAACAGACTATCCAACTGACCAACCATTTTTGCATTTTGATATGTCATTTTGATTTTTGATACCTGCCTGCCGGTAGGTAGGTTTACTTTTTGATTTTTAGGTAAACTTCTGTGGTTAATGCATATTTTGAGATTATGGATTATTCAACATATCTGCGATTATAAGCTCATCTATTATTGAATCCATCTCCCCATCCAGAACTCTATCTAATTTGTAAAGCGTGAGGTTTATTCTGTGGTCCGTCACTCTATTTTCCCTGTAGTTGTAAGTTCTTATCTTTAAAGACCTATCACCCGTTCCTATCTGACTTTTTCTCTCTCTTCGCATCCTCTCTTCGTTTTCTCTCTTTTTTATTTCATATAATCTCGCAAGCAAAATTTGCATTGCCCTCTGACGGTTCTTATACTGCGAACGCTCATCCTGACATTCAACCGTAATACCCGTGGGAATATGGCAAATTCTCACAGCGGTTGACAGCTTGTTTACATTCTGCCCCCCGTGTCCCGAGGCTCGAAAGAAATCCATTTTTATATCCTTCGGATCGATTTCAACATCTGTTTTCCTCGCCTCCGGCAACACCGCGGCCGTACAGGTTGAGGTGTGAATTCTCCCCCCCGACTCCGTCACGGGAACCCTCTGCACCCTGTGTACACCACTTTCAAATCTCAGCCTGGAATATGCACCGCGTCCCTTTATGAGAGAAATAATTTCCTTAAAACCTCCGATTTCGGTGGGCTTCACGACCATCGACTCCACGAGCCAACCCCGTCTTTCAGCATACCTCAAATACATTCTGTAAAGATCTTTCGCAAAGAGAGATGCCTCCTCACCGCCCGCACCCGCCCTTATCTCAAGAATTACGTTTCTGTTGAAATCGATATCCTGTGGAGCAAGTCTCCCTATGAGTTCTCTCGCGAGGTACTCCTTTTTCTCGTTGAGAGAGAAGAGCTCCTCTCTTGCAAGTTTTGAAAGTTCCTCTTCCCCCGAACCCGCAAGTTCTTTTGTATCTTTTATGTCTTTCTGAACCTTCTCGTACCCCTCCGCAAGTTTCATAACCTCCTGCAGCTCTTTCTTTTCTCTACCCAGATTTATGAATCTTTCCCTGTTTCTTAATATGTCGGGCTCCTGAAGCAGACTTTTGACTTCTTTTAACCGCCCCTTCCTTTCCTCTATCTTGTCGGATACAAACTTTTCTATGTCCATGGGTTTCCCAAAATAGATGGGTCTACAACTTCCTGAATGAGTATGCCATTCTTCTCAAGAACGTTGCGTACACCGCAACGATAAGTAATACAAGGAACGCAGTGAACACCTTGGGACCACATAAACTGCCAATTATCAAGAAGATTACCCTAAATGGCCTATCGGCAAAGCCAACTTTACACTCTATTCCCAATCCTTCCGCCCTTGCTTTCGCATAGCTCACCATAATGGAGCCGAACATCAAAATAACCGTGAGAGAGGCAAAAAAAGGGGTGTTTTTCATATAATACAGCAAGATACCAAACAGGGGGGCAAACTCCGAAACTCTATCGAGATTGGAATCGAGATAAGCACCCTTGTCTGAAACCCTTCCTTCTCTTCTGGCAACATCGCCATCCAGGACATCAAACAGTCCACCCACCGCAAGGATAATGGCTGCCAGACGAAATCCTCCCCGTGCATAAAAGAACACAGAGGATATAGAGAGTACGAGCCCACATACAGTTAATAAATTGGGTGGAACATTTCTCCCCGCAAGGAATCTGGTAAGAGGAGATAATAAATTCCTTCCGTTACTCTTGAATCGTTCTGTATCCATCAGTATTTCCCTCCACCACGATGACGAACTCACCCCTTGGAGAATTCTCAGTGAAATACTTTATCATCTCCTCAACTGTTCCCCTGTTTATCTCTTCGAATTTCTTCGTCAATTCCCTCGCAACCGCTATCCTTCTGTTACCGAGAACCTTCAATACATCCTCTAAGTAAGCTAACAACCTGTGTGGTGATTCATAGAATATCAGGCTGCCCCGGTAATCTGTAATCTCTTGCAGCCTCTTTCTCCTTCTTCCCCTCCTTCTCGACAGGAAACCCTCAAATGAGAATCTATCAGTTGGAAATCCCGATGACACAAGGGCACTTACGAATGCGGATGGTCCCGGAATGGGAATTACATCTATTCCATTCCCGATCGCTTCCCTGACGAGATAGAATCCGGGGTCTTGAATTCCCGGTGTACCCGAGTCCGTGACGAGCGCCACACTCTGACCGGATTTTATCCTCGATATAATTTTGGGTGTGCGTAATTCCTTATTGTGCTCATAGTAAGAGACGAGAGGTTTCTTTATGTTATATGTCGAGAGTAAAATCCTCGTCTTTCTCGTGTCCTCAGATGCAATTATGTTGACGTCCTTCAGTATTTCAATAGCCCTCAAGGTAATGTCTTTGAGATTACCTATGGGTGTTGATACGAGATAAAGTGCCGGTTGCATAATATAGTGGAGATTGAGAAGTGGGCAATGAGCGGTAACTAACTACGCCGTACAATCTCAAAGACGTCCCTTATCTTCTCTATATATTCTTCTGTCGGTGTTATTCCCCTTCTCTTCATCACCTTTTTGGCAGTTTCTATTGCCTTATCTATCCTGTGAACTGTGAATTCACCAGGGGTTCCCCATGAGAATGATTTTAGATATTTATCAAATGTTCCACCGCCGTACAGGTTACAAAATATTCCTATCATGCAGCCCGTTGTAAGAAGTGTGCCGATTCCCGTTTTCGTGTGGTCACCTATTATTGAACCCAATTTAAGAAGTCCGGTATCTATAGTCCCTGAGGGCAGATTGATCCTCACATTTCCGTAATTGTTTTTGAGATCGGATGTGGTGGTAAGTGCACCGAGATTTACCCATTCACCTATATACGAATGTCCAACAAATCCCTCGTGATGCTTGTTAGAAAACGAAAGAAATATGCTTTCTTCAACTTCGCCGCCTATTCTACATCTCCTTCCGATGTGGCAACCCTCTCTTACCTTCGCACCGTCAATTATCGTACCTTCGCCTATGTACACCGGGCCGTACACCACAGTGGGCGGACGAACCTGCGCGTCCTTACATATATATATCGGCCCATTCTCCGTATTAAAATAAACCCCGTTATATATCTTTGCGCCATTCTCAATATGGCACAGTTTCGGATCGCCGTCCACTACGATATCCTCGGTTGATACATTTAAAAAATTACCATATTCGAAATCTCTTCGAATGAGCTCCTTATTTACCTGTATGAAATCCCAGGGATATTTGTTTAAAACGGCGTCTATCTCAGTTGTTCTTGCATTTCGTGGCAGTCTGCCATCTTTTGACCTATATGCTATAATCTCATCTTTATTCTTGAATATCTCTTCATCACCCTCGAGGGGTATCTTCGTATAAAATACAGCTCCACCATTTATATACAATCCTCTTCCCCTTTTATTTGTATGAAACCTCGAAATCGGGATAACCTCACCGTATAACCTCTCCATTCTCTCAATTCCACTCCACATTCCACACACAAGGTCAAATACCGGATGAAGATAGGTAAGTGGTAGGAGATTTCGCCATTTGTCTCCCTCGTATATGTATACCTTAGAGTCCATGATCCTATTATACACCCCATTTTTAGATTTGTCAAGTTTTTTAACGGGGGGAATGAGACAGGAAAAATCTAATAGACGGGGAGGTAAGGATCGAAGCTTGTTGAAACTAAAGGAACTGTACCATTAGATTAGTGGCGCAAAGTACGAAGGATACCATAAAGTGGGTTAAAAGTATCCCCCGGGGGTAATTATAAATAAGACAATTGACAGAACCGATCACTCGTTGTCCAATGTCTCATTCTCATTATGCTCTGCTGTTTCAGTGGCGGTTTTGACTGTCTCATCATCTATTCCTTCTTCCCTCATGGGCAGAAGTTTGGCCGATCTCTTTATCCTTATATTTCTATAAGAGCTAAGCCCCGTACCCACAGGGATAAGATTACCAACTATAACATTCTCTTTTATTCCCCGGAGCCTATCACTCTTCGCACTGAGACTCGCATTTGTCAACACCCTTGTGGTTTCCTGGAAAGAGGCTGCTGAAATGAAAGAATCCGTAGTTAATATCGCCCTCGTTATACCGAGCAGAACTGGATTTATGATGGCTGGTTTTAGTCCCAAATTTTTTGCCTTTTCGTTTTCTTCAAACGCCTTCCACTTCTCGACTATCTCACCCTCGATAAAGGTGGTATCTCCGGCATCCGCCACCTTCCCCTTCGATAACATCTGTCTTGCTATTATGGATATATGTTTATCATCTATCTTTACGCCCTGGAGTCTGTATACCTCTTGTATTTGATTAACGAGGTATTCTTCAGTTGTCATTACGCCTTTAACTCGCAGTATGTCGTGTGGGTCAATCTCGCCCTCACATAGTTTGTCCGCTGCCTTGATTTTCTGCCCATCGTAAGCGATCATATGTTTAGATACGGGGATACGATAAGTACGTGTTTCATGCGCGCCTATAACTTTTATAAGCCTGTTGCCCTTTTCTATACTTCCGAACTGGCATATCCCATCTATTTCAGATACTACGGCGATATTTTTTGGTCTACGTGCCTCAAATAATTGGATAACCCGTGGTAAACCGACCGTTATATCCCTGGTGCGGGAAATCTCCCTCGGCAATTTTGCAAGAAGTCTCCCCTCATTTACATCTTCACCATCCTCAACGAATATATATGCCCCCGTGGGTAAAATATAACTCCAGATAGGTTGTCCATCGGCAACGATTTTCACCTCGGGGTGTATGCGCTTATGAACCATGATAACCGGCTGCTTACTTCCTATTCTCTCGTCGTATTCCAGTCTATATGTGAGATTCTCAATCATGTTCTCAAATTTAATCTTTCCTTTCTTCTCGGCGAGTATAACAAAAGAATACGGGTCCCAATCAAAAAGTGTTTCCTCTTTCATTACAAGGTCTTTGTCTCTCACACTCACTAACGCACCATATGGAACACCGTAAGATATCTCTTCGTTTTTTCCCTTGAGTATCAACTTACCATCTCTGCCGAGAGTTACAAATTCTTCCTTTTGCCTCTCAACCGTTCGTAAATTCTTATACTCAATATGCCCATCAAACGGTGCCTTCATAAAAGACTCCCTCGTAACTCTGGTCGCCGTACCCCCGATATGAAAGGTTCTCAGGGTAAGCTGAGTGCCGGGTTCTCCTATGGATTGAGCAGCCATAACTCCAACTGCTTCCCCGATTTCCACCAGTCTCCCCGTTGCGAGGTTTCTGCCATAACATTTCTGACACAGTCCCCGTCTTGCCTCGCAAGTCAATACGGACCTTATTATCACCGATTCTATTCCGCACTCCTCTATCTCAATTGCTTTTTTATCGGTGATCTCTTCACCTGCGAATACGATTACCTTAGATGTTATGGGATTTACCACATCCTCAAGTGCAAATCTACCCTTTATGCGTTCCTGAAGAGGCTGGATAACATCCTCTCCCTCTTTTATAGCTGCAACGCTTCTTCCGCTTACTGCCCCGCAATCTTCCACCGTTATTATAATATCCTGAGCAACATCAACCAACTTTCTCGTGAGATACCCCGCCTGCGATGTTTTAAGTGCGGTATCAGTCAAGCCCTTCCTTGCACCATGCGTTGATATAAAATACTCAAGAACGCTCAAACCCTCTTTTAAATTAGATTTTATTGGGGTCTCTATCGTCTCACCGGCCTCTTTGTGTCTCTGTGGTTTTGTCATAAGTCCACGTAGTCCCGTAATCTGCCTTACCTGGTCTATATTTCCTCTCGCTCCGGATTGCATCATGGTGTAAAGTGGGTTGAACCCATCTTTATCTTTTGAGAGTACTTCGATAGAGGATTTCTCGATCTCTGACACGGTCCTCGACCATATATCAACTACCCTGTTGTATCTCTCCGCCTCTGTGATAACGCCAGCTTCCCTTGCCTTGTTTACCTGTTTAACTTCGTCAGAAGCCTTATTTATCAATTTCTCTTTATTGGCTGGTATTACCATATCATCTATACCTATTGTAGTCCCAGAGATCGTGGCGTATTCAAATCCAGCATCCTTTATCCTGTCAAGGAATCGGACTGCCTCGTAATTTCCCAGTTTTGTTATGGTTTCCTTAATGAGACCCGACAGTACCTTCCTGTCTACAACTTTATTTACAAAATCAATCCCCTCGGGGAGTAACCTTGCAAATAATATCCTTCCGGGCGTGGTTGTAATCGTTTTGTCTGGAAGGCGATATCTTATTCTCGCGTGCAAGTCGCACTTACCAGACTCCAGGGCGTGCTCTATCTCCGCTAAACTGGCAAACGGCTTCCCCTCACCACATGCACCCACACGTTCTTTCGTAAGATAGTATATACCTATAATAATATCCTGCAGGGGCATGGATATTGGTTCACCGTTTGCTGGAGAAAGTATGTTGTTGGCAGAATTCATAAGTCCGAGAGACTCCGCTTGTGCCTCGAGTGAAAGTGGAACATGAACGGCCATTTGATCACCATCGAAGTCTGCATTAAACGGCATACAAACAAGTGGATGGAGTCTTATTGCCTTTCCATCAACGAGCACCGGCATGAATGCTTGTATAGAAAGACGGTGTAGTGTGGGAGCACGATTTAGCAATACCGGATGGTCCTTCACGACCTCTTTGAGTATATCCCATACCTCTTTTGCTCCGCGTTCGAGCAGTTTCCTTGCACTTTTTATACTCTGCGCATAACCACGCTCCGCCAATTGCCTTATGATAAAAGGCTTGAACAATTCAAGAGCCATAACCCTGGGTATACCACACTGATGAATTTTAAGCTCTGGTCCCACTACAATAACGGATCTACCCGAATAATCCACCCTCTTGCCGAGAAGATTTTGACGAAATCTACCTTGTTTACCTTTGAGAGAGTCTGATAAGGATTTCAACGGTCTCTGACCCCTTCCAAGCACGGGACGTTTTCTTCTCGAATTGTCAAGAAGTGCATCAACTGCCTCTTGTAACATCCTCTTCTCGTTGCGGAGAATTATCTCGGGCGCTTTCGCCGCTATCATATTTTTAAGCCTGTTATTTCGAGTTATCACCCTTCTGTACAGATCATTTAAATCGGACGAGGCATATCTTCCTCCTTCAAGTGGAACGAGGGGGCGCAAATCGGGTGGGATTACAGGAAGAATGGTGATTACCATCCATTCGGCAGATATACCTGAACTACGCAGCGCTTCAACAACTTGAAGTCTCCTGAGTATAGATCTTCGCTTATCGGGACTGCTTTCAATTTTCATTAAAGAACGAAGTGAAAGTGACAGGTCTTCTATGTTCACACTTTTCAACAGTTCAAGTATTGCTTCTCCGCCCATTAATGCCGAAAAACCCTCGGGTTCTTTCTCCATGATTTCGTCATATTCACTGGTTGTTACAATATCACCGACTTTGTAAGAAGTGTTTCCCGGAGAAATTACCGCATAAGATTCATAATATATCACCCTTTCGAGCTTCAGAAGTGATTTATCGAGTAACAATCCAATTCGTGATGGTGGTACCTTGTAATACCATATATGTACTACCGGTGTAGCAAGCGCTATATGACCCATTCTCTCTCGTCTCACCTTTGAGAGAGTAACCTCAACGCCACACCTCTCGCAAACTATCTCCTTATTTTTTATACCCTTATACTTACCACAATTGCACTCGTAGTCCTTGACCGGACCAAAAATACGCTCACAAAAAAGCCCGTCTTTTTCTGGTTTCTGTGTGCGGTAATTTATAGTCTCTGGCTTTGTGACTTCACCGTAAGACCATGAAAGTACCGTTTCGGGCGAAGCGAGTTTTATCTTAACGGCATCAAAAGCAATCCCTTTGCCCTTATCATCTACCATATTATTCCTCCTATTTAGGTGATAAATCCTTAAGGATACCACCTATTTTTCTCTTACAAGTTCTATTTCCATACAAAGTCCCGCAAGTTCCTTTAGGAGGACATTAAATGATATCGGAAGTCTGGGTTCTGGCAAGCTCTCTCCTTTTACGAGGGCTTCATACAATTTTTTCCTACCCATAATATCGTCGGATTTCACCGTGAGCATCTCCTGCAAAGTATACGCCGCACCGTAAGACTCTAATGCCCAGACCTCCATTTCCCCAAACCTCTGTCCGCCAAACTGTGCTTTTCCACCCAGAGGTTGCTGTGTGACCAGCGAATAGGAGCCTATAGACCTCGCATGGACTTTGTCCTCCACCATATGGGAGAGTTTCATCATATATATATATCCAACGGTAATCTTATCGTGAAATGGTTTACCCGTTCTGCCGTCGTAAAGAGTAGCCTTACCATCGCTCGGTAAATGTGCCTCTTTCAACATCTCCTCAATTTCTTCTATCTTGGCCCCCTCAAACACGGGACAGGCAACAGAAGTGTTCAGTAATTTTGCCGCCCACCCCAGCTGTGTCTCCAATGTCTGACCAACATTCATTCTGGAGGGAACTCCGAGGGGATTGAGAATCATGTCAACAGGGGTACCATCGGAAAGATATGGCACATCCTCTTCGAAGGCTATCTTTGCAATAGTTCCTTTATTACCGTGTCTGCCCGATAATTTATCACCCACCATTACGCTGCGTACCTGCCCAATATATACCTTTATGACTTTCAACACGCCGGGAGGCAGGTTATCTCCCTCAGATGCATTCTTCACTTCAACTTTCTCCTGCATTTTAATTCTCTTTATTGCCTCATTCTGCTTGTCGTTTAGCTTCTGGATTTTTTCGTATCCATCTTTACTTATACTCTTTTTTATTATACGAATGTTATCCAGAACTTTATCGTCAAGCAGCGGGATCTTTTTGCCTTTCTTTATCTTAATATTTCCCTTCTTGTCTTTTAAATCTGCCAATGCCGTCCTGCCTTTCAGAAGATTTCTCTTTTTGCCATTCACAATTTTCCTGAGCTCTGTAATTTTGCGTTGTGCTCTCAAGTGAACTTCTCTAATTCTATCTTTTATCTCTTCCTTTGTTATTTTGTCGCTGGATCTTCTGGAAAGTACCACGACATCGGTTACAATTCCCGTAACCCCGGGTGATACCCTGAGAGAAGTATCCTTAACATCACGTGCCTTTTCCCCAAATATTGCCCTTATCAGTCTTTCTTCCGGTGTGAGTTCAACCTCACCCTTTGGAGAAACCTTACCGACGAGTATATCATCGGGTTCTACCCTCGCACCTATTCTTATTATACCATTTGCATCAAGATCCTTAACTGCCTGTTCCGACACATTTGGTATTTCTCTCGTTATCTCCTCGGGACCGAGTTTTGTATCTCTGATCTGTACCTCAAATTGCTGAATATGCAAAGAAGTAAAAGTATCTTCTTCGAGCAATTTTTCTGATATAACTATAGCGTCCTCAAAGTTGTAGCCCAACCAGGGCATGAAAGCAACAAGGATATTTTTACCCAGAGCAAGTTCACCTTCCTTTGTGGCAGCGCCGTCAACTATAACATCACCTTTTTTAATCCTGGCGCCAATATTTACCATCGGCATTTGATCAATGCAAGTATCTTGATTTGTTCTCCTGAACTTTGTGAGATCATACATTTCTGGCTCTATAGTGTCACCATCGGGTTCTATCACAATAAGATCGGCATCTAAATATTTCACGACCCCGTCAGTTCTTGCTATTATGGCAGAAGCAGAGTCTCTGGCAACCTTTTCTTCTAATCCCGTTCCCACGATGGGAGGTTCTAAAAAAAGAAGGGGGACTGCCTGCCTTTGCATATTTGACCCCATAAGGGCGCGATTTGCGTCATCGTGTTCCAGGAAGGGTATAAGAGCCGCCGACACGGAAACCAATTGTTTTGGGGATATGTCCATATAATCTACCTTATCCACGGGCACAATTGGGTAGTTGTCCTCCTTTCTCGATAATGCAACCTTTTCAACAAAGCGCCCATCCTTATGCAGAGGCGCATTCGCCTGGGCTATCACATAGGGATCCTCCTCATCTGCCGTGAGGTATTCTATCCTGTCTGTAACCCTGCAATTTACGACCTTTCTATACGGGGTTACTATAAATCCGTATTTGTCGACCTTTGCGTATGTCGAAAGATAAGATATTATGCCTATATTCGGGCCCTCCGGCGTTTCAATTGGGCATATCCTCCCGTAATGAGAATAATGTACATCTCGAACCTCGAGCCCGGCAGTTTTTCTGGTGAGACCTCCAGGTCCAAGCCTTGAAAGCCTGCGCATATGTGATATCTCGGCAAGGAGATTTGTTTGGTCCATAAACTGGCATAGTTGTGAAACCAGAAAGAAACTCATAAGAACATTGGAGAACAGCCTTGTATTTATAAGGTCCATAGGTGTCAGCGTTTCCCGCGAATGAAGCAACATTCGTTCTCTCGCTTGCCAATTAACCCTTCCAATTGCAATCCTAACCTGGTCACTCAGAAGTTCTCCAACCCTCTTTAGGTGTCTGTTCCCAAGATGGTCGATGTCATCAACACCACCCTCTCCCTTCGAAAGATTGAGCATATACTTCACTATATCTATAATATCTTCTACTTGAAGTGTGGTTTCTTCTCTGTTGGCATTTAATTTCTTGTTCATCTTATAGCGTCCGGTATCTGACAGATGGTAATTGCGGCTAAAATAGTTTATTTTTAAGTAAGCCTCTGCCATCTCTGTGCTGCTGGGAGATGTTCCCCTCAGGAGGTAGTAGATCCTGTACAGGGCATCCTTTCTGCTCCTGGTCTTGTCGTCTTTTTTCAGGGTGGATAGAATGATAGAGAGATCATTTGTCCTGGTGCAGGTTACCCTCTCTAAACCAAAAGAAGCAAGGCTGTCTATAAGGTCTTGAGTAAGCTGAGTGCCTGCAAATGCCAGGGTAATACCCGAGTTTGGGTCTGCACAATCTTTGCCCAGGAATCTACCAGAACTCTCCGCAAGGGGTACTTCTTCCATTTCGTACAAAGCAGTGAGTATATCCTCGTTTTTTACAAATCCGAGTGCCTTGAACAGGGTACTCACGGGAAAGCGATGTCTTTTATCGAGGTTAACTAATAATACATCGTTCGCATCAGTGGTGAATTCTATCCAGGAACCATGGTATGGAATAATTTCTCCCTTAAAAACTCTCTTTCCGGTGGGATGAACCGTCTCACTGAAGTATACACCGGGAGCTCTTCTCAATTGATTAACTACTACCTTCTCCACTCCATTGATCACAAATGTTCCTCTATCTGTCATAATTGGGAAGTTACAGAGGTAAACGCACTGTTCCACCAGGTTCTTCGTGTTCCCCTCCTCATCTCTTGAAATGAGTCTAAATGTTACATATAATGGACTGGAATATGTACTACCTCTTTTAATAGCCTCAAGATCACCGAGTTTTGGTTCCTTCACGGTATATTTGACATACTCCAGTGAATACCTATGATGGGGGTCTTCAGTGGGAAACGATTCTCTGAAAATCGCCTCGAGACCACAGTTTTCTCTTTTCTCGGGGGCAATTTCCTTCTGGAGGAATTTCTTAAATGAAGACAGCTGAATTTCTATAAGATTGGGTAAGCTTAGAACAACTTTTATCTTCCCAAAGGACTTCCTCATAAAAAAACCTCCTGATGCTATAAATGAGAAAATAGTTGGAAGTTTGCACATTGGTTCAAGGTGAAGTATGCAACAACCTCCCAACCAATTCAATCACTGCCCATCACAATCTCTATTTTATTTCTATTGTCGCTCCCGCCTCCTCGAGTTTCTTCTTTGTTGCATCAGCCTCTTCCTTCGAGACATTCTCTTTTATAGCCTTCGGTGCAGCTTCAACGAGGTCTTTGGCCTCTTTCAAACCGAGCCCGGTAATTTCGCGAACCTCTTTTATCACCCTTATTTTCTTATCGCCGTAAGAAGAGAGTACAACAGTGAACTCCGTCTGTTCCTCAGCTGGTTTTTCTTCAGCGGCTTGTTGCGTTGTGCCGGGGGCAACTCCCATAACCTGTGGAATCGCTTGAACACCAAACTCCTTCTCGATTTCCTTGACCAGTTCAGAAAGTTCGAGCATATTCATCTTGGAGATGAGTACTATTACCTGGTCTTTTGCAGATTTTTTCGCCTTTGCCATTTTATCTCCTCTCAGCTTGTAAAAAAAACACGAAAATAATAATGAACCCTTTCAACTACATAATGAAAAGGATGCGTACATATAAATTTGGACTCTATGGAGCTCGTAACATACCGTTTAAGACCTTTTGGATATCTGGTCAAGCACCCCCACGAAACCTTGAAGAGGACTACGCAGTGTATTCAGGAGTGTATAGAGGGAATTTGACAGAGAAAAAAGCAATTTCTGCAAGAGTACCTCTCTATTTGGAAGAAGCGCTAATTCCTTTATCTCCTCAGAAGAAATTAGACTACCTTCGATGAAACCACCCTTTACCCTGATCTCTTTCTCCTTACTGAAATCGTTTATAACTTTGGAAGGAAGGATTGGATTTTCATATACATATGAAATGGCAGTTGGACCGTCCAAAAAACAGAGAAGGTTGTTCAACTTGAGTTTCTCCAAGGCAAACTTTGCGACTATATTTTTGACAACTCTGATCTTTATGTTTCCTTTCCTCATCGCAGTCCTCAAGCTTCTCATATCTTGCGCTGATAATCCCGTAAAATCCAGGAAATATATTCCGGTGGCGCTTTCCAATTCTTTACCTAAAATCTCAATAAGCCTCTGTTTTTCTTCCTTTTTCATTCACGCCTCCCATCAAGTAATACCGTACAGAATGTACAGATCACATGAAAACCCATCGTTTTCACCATGTCAATCTACCCATACCAACCACCATAAAGAACACGGATGCGGACTATACAGTAAGCATAATGCCGGGACCCATTGTTGAAGACAGATAGAGAGACTTCATGTATGTCCCTTTAATCTCTTTTGGGGATGCCGACTTAATTGCGGTGATTGCTTCTTTTATATTTGAGATAAGTTTTTCGTCGGGGAATGACACCTTTCCAACTGGCATATGAACAACCCCGGTTTTATCCATTCTGAATTCCATCCTTCCCCTTTTGATTTCGGATACGGTGTTACCAATATCGTTTGTAACAGTCCCCGCCTTTGGATTTGGCATTAATCCCCTCGGTCCAAGTATCTTGCCAAGTTTTGCCACCTCTTTCATAACCGATGGAGTGGCGATACAGGCATCAAACTCAAGCCATCCATCTTGTATTTTATCCATGAACTCGTCAAATCCCGCCCAATTTGCTCCTGCTTCAAGCGCCTCCTCCTGTTTATCTTTGGTCAAAACCAGTACCTTTTTTTCTTTCCCCACTCCATGAGGCATTAAGACCGTTCCCCTTACCATTTGGTCAGATTTACGTGGGTCTACACCCAATTTTACAGCCAGTTCAACTGTCTCGTCAAATTTTGTGGACGCAAGTTTTTTTACTAATTTTACAGCCTCCTCAAGTGTATAAACTTTATTTTTATCTATTTCCTTTCCCATTTCTTTCATTCTCTTTGAAATCTTCATGAAAATCCTCCTTAATCTTCCTCTATCACTAATCCACAGCTTCTCGCTGTCCCCTCTATTATGCGCATCGCCGCTTCATCATCATAACTTGTCAAATCCTCTTTCTTCATTTCCGCTATCTCCCTGAGCTGGGATCTCTTTACTTTCCCGACTTTTTCTCTGTTTGGTTCCCCTGAGCCTTTCGCGACACCGGCTGCCTTCTTCAGGAGCATTGCCGCCGGGGGAGTCTTTAAAATGAAGTCAAAAGATCTATCTCTGTATACAGTCACCACTGCGGGAATTATATATCCTTCCTTTCCCCGGGTTTTATCATTGAACGCCTTGCAAAATGCCCCTATATTGACACCGTGAGGACCCAATGCTGTACCTACCGGTGCGGCGGGAGTGGCATTCCCCGCGGGTATTTGAATCTTAATTTTTGCCTTTATCTTCTTTGCCATAAAACCTCCACGACAAAAATTATCCCGAAATATGTTTCAACCTCACCATGTGTCTATTACATCGGCTCTACCTGAAAGTAACTTAATTCAACGGGCGTGGGTCTGCCAAATATTGTAACCATAATCTTCAATCTCTCGCGGTCTTGATACACTTCTTCAACAACACCCGAAAAATCAGCAAACGGTCCATCCACAATTTTCACAGAACCCCCCTTAATAAATGGCACTTCCTGAATGCCTTCTTTACTCTTTTGTAATCCCAACATGTGTGTGGCCTCAGCCTCACTCACGGGATATGGTCTCCTTCCAAAGCCAGAGAAGGGCATAACACCGGGTACATCCGATACAAGTTTAATTAACTCATCTCTTGGCTCCATCAATAGCAAGATATATCCGGGATATACCTTTTTCTCGACCTTTATTTTTTTTCTCTTACCAACCCTCGGAACGGTTTTAACAGCTATATTTATCTCGTCAATGTATCCTTCAAGCTTGCGTATCTTTGTCTCTCTGAGTATAAACTCTTTAACTTTGTTTTCATAGCCCACATATACATGTAATATAAACCATTGTTTCATCTTATAATCCCCTTTATTCCATTGGCAAACAGGAAGTCTATTAATCCTACGAAAATAGCCATAATTGCGGAAACAACAAGAACCATTACCGTCGATCCCGAAATTTCGTTCCTGGACGGCCAGGATACCTTAAAGAGCTCTGTTTTTACTTCGATGAAGAACCTTTTAATCTTTTGCATTTATCCTCCTGTGAACACGGGCCTGGGAGGATTCGAACCCCCATCCCCTGGATTTGGAGTCCAGCGCTCTCACCAATTAGAGCTACAGGCCCCAGTGCTTCATTATTGAAAAATGTAAAATGAAAATTTCAAAATGCAAAATCAACTACAAACACCAGGTAACCATTCTGCTCTGCCTAAACTTTTCATTTTTCAATTTGCATTTTGCAATGGTCTCTATTTGGTCTCTTTATGTATTGTGTGTTTCCTGCAGAATGGGCAGTATTTTTTGTAACTCAATTTAGCGGGATGGTTCTGCTTATTCTTCGTCGTGGTATAATTCTTTCTACCACATTCACCGCACTCCAAATTTAGCAATATTCTCATAATATTTCCCGTTCAAAAAATGAATTATTCGGAATCAGCCCACGACCGGGATTGAACCGGTGACCTCCTCCTTACCAAGGAGGTGCTCTACCGACTGAGCTACATGGGCATCAGCTATCAGTCTCTTGAATG
>DFBT01000044.1 GCA_002366725.1 Caldifarciminota bacterium UBA3073 | reverse complement strand
TTAAAGGCGATTTGTCAAGAAAAATCTTAAATTTCAAGATGTGACCCCAATTGCTTTTTAGGTGATATGAGGAAGGTGGAGGACTATCAGGGATTAATAAAAAAGAAACTTGCACCATAGATTCTTTTTTTAGGTCCGACCCCATTATATGTACCAATGGATTACATTATTTTACAGAAATTATAATAAATTAAAAAAGGAGGAGTCAATTATGAAAAAGGAATTGATTGTTTTTACACCAGAAAGCAAACCTTCGGAGGAAGAAAAAAATAATATTGTAAAATTTCTTTTTGAGCATCTAGAAAAATATGGCGATTCTGAATTAGATATTCTAAAAGCTGTTGATTACGCACTTAAGGAGTATCAATCTTTTGGGGGCTTAATCCTAACTGCTTGTATAAATAGCGAATTAGTTGGTGCGGTTGTAATAAACAAAACTGGTATGAAAGACTATATACCTGAAAATATATTGGTTTATATCGCAACTCATAAAAATTACCGTGGAAAAGGTATTGGTAAATATCTAATGCAACAGGCAATTAACCTTACTGACGGAGACATCGCCTTACATGTCGAACCGGATAATCCAGCAAAATACTTATATGAAAAAATTGGATTTACAAATAAATATTTAGAAATGAGATTTAAAAAAAGGAAGTAGAATATGGCATTTATAGAGATGAATTTAGTTAAATTGAGGAAGAATTACCTTTTTCTCGATGAAATCTTTTCAAGCAGAAATATCAAATGGGCTGTTGTTACGAAAGTTTTATGTGGTAATAAAAGTTATCTTAATGAAATAATAAATTTGGGTGTAAAACAAATTTGTGATTCCAGATTGAGTAATTTAAAGATGATCAAACAGCTTAATGATACCATTGAAACTATTTATATAAAACCACCATCTGGACAAAACGCTTCAAATGTTATTAAATATGCTGATATTAGTGTGAATACGGAATTATCAACAATTAAGTCGTTATCAAAAATGGCAGTTAAACAAGGGATAAAACATAAGATTATCATTATGATTGAGATGGGTGAGTTGCGAGAAGGAGTCATGAGAAATGATTTTCTGAAATTTTACGAAAAAATTTTTCAATTAGAGAATATTGAAGTCATTGGAATTGGAGCGAATTTCTCTTGCTTATATGGCGTGCTTCCAAGTCAAGACAAGCTTATTCAATTAAGTTTATATGAACAATTAATTGAAACAAAGTTTAATAGAACTATTTCGTATGTATCAGGTGGTAGTTCTGTTGTTATTCCTCTTGTTTTAAGAAATGTCCTTCCAAAAGGAATCAACCATTTCAGAGTAGGCGAAACTCTGTTTTTTGGAACAGATGTTTATAACGATTCTTTAATAAAAGGTATGGAGCATAATGCTTTCAAATTATATGCTGAAATTATTGAGCTATCAGAAAAACCCGTTGTCCCAACGGGAGATTTAGGCACAAATGTTGAAGGGAAGACATTTGAATTTAAAAAAAGCGATATTGGGCAAAAATCTTACAGAGCCATTGTAGGTCTTGGTCTTCTTGATGTAGACGAAAAACATATTTGGGCTTCAGATAAAAACATCAAATTTGTTGGAGCAAGTTCAGATATGATTGTGATTGACATTAAAGATAATCCCAGTAATTATAAGGTTGGTGATTTGCTTGAATTTAATATGGATTATATGGGACTTCTAAGGCTAATGAATTCAAAATATATAGAAAAAAGGATAAAAAACGACTGATAACAATGTGTGACCGCCATTGAAATGGCGGTCACACAGAACCTTTAGTCGAAATTCGGCAAATACAGAAAAGAGAGGTGATATTATGAGCTATTTTTTAAGTCTTTTAGTTTCTTTAATCATAGCCCAAGGAGCTATTACTGGTAATATTCTGCCTAATCCCAGTTTAGAAGAGTGGCACGATACCCTTGGTGTTATGATGCCAGTGGGTTGGTTTACAAGTGAGGCATACAGTGCAGGAACAGCACTCCGTTCTGACCATGCACATACAGGCAATTATGCGATAGAACTGGTTACTTTGAATGAAAACGATGTTGGTTGCCTCCAAGGCAATGCTCTTATTCAGGGTGGGAAACTCTGTAACCTAAGTGCCTACTATGATTGTTCATCGTTCAGTGCCTTTGGAATTATATACTTATTTGAGATAAGTGAGTCGGATACACAGATGACGATAGAATATTGTTTTGCTTTTATATCTGGTTATACACATTTTGATACAAATTTTACGACTGATGAAAATACGATCAAAGTAGTAATTTCTTGTGTCAATATAAATTGGGGGGAGCCTGGTTTGAAGGTTTATTTTGATGATATTAGTTTGAACGAGATAGAAGGAATAGAAGAAAGTGAGAGGTTACAAAGCCCAAAAGTCGAGATATTAAAAGTATACCCTAATCCATTTAGCAAGAAAGTTAGTATCCGATGTGTCAGAAACAAGTGGCAAAAGATTAGTTTGCAAATCTACGACCTTTCTGGCAGGTTAGTGGGAAAAACAGACAAAGGTGTCTGGAATGGAAGAGATATAAACGGTAAAGAAGTTCAATCTGGTATTTATTTCCTAAGAGCCAAAGGCTACAAGCCAGTGAAGGTTGTGAAATTGAGGTAATGTAGAATTAAGCAGACAAAAAAGCATGTTGTCGAACTTCACATAACACATATCTACCTATCGGCAGACAGGTTAAAGGCGATTTGTCCCCGCCCATATCCATGCGGATCTCATGCGAGTCTGTGACTTGAGGACGGGTCGTATGACCAGAGGCGGGATCTCCACTTCGTTACGACAAGAAAAAAATGTCTCTCGCCTGCCTGTCCATACGGATCCGTAGGGACCGGTAGGCAGGTAGCGTTTTTTTATAAAGAATCGTTTTCTTTGCACAAATAACAGACTGGGCTTCTGTAATTCGGGTATCAGAGCGGAAAAATGTGCCGAATTTGAATGATAAATACAGGTAAGATTAAAAAGGTAGTTGATATTCTCTCCAAAAATTACGAAATCAACGAGTGGTGGGAGAGACACACTCCATTCGAGACATTGGTCAGTATAATCCTTTCTCAACGAACATACTGGAAAAATGTCAGGACCGCCACCGAGAGATTTAGTGAGAGATTCTGTAATATCGAAGATATCGCAGAAGCGAGCGTAGAGGAGATTGAGGAAGTGATCAAGCCGGCGGGTCTGTATCGAATGAAGGCTCCGAGGATTCTGAACATCGCCAGAGAATTGATAGAAAAATACGATGGCAAGTTTGATGGAATATTGAATCTTCCGTACGGCAAAGCCAAGAAGGAACTGACCTCCATAGGGGGAATTGGGCCCAAGACCGCCGATGTCTTTCTGATGGCGGTCAAGGGGGAGCAAGTTCTTCCCGTGGATGTTCACATCTTCAGAATAATGAAGAGGCTTGGAATAGGCGATGCAAAAGATGATTACGAGAGCTTGAGGGCGAAACTTGAGAGCGAAATACCACCGCCCGAGAGAACCAGAGTTCATCTGGTGTTGATAGAGTTCGGAAGGCGGATTTGCGGGGCGCGAAATCCGAGGTGTGAAGAATGCCCCATCGAGAGATACTGTGAGTTTCAAAAGAATTAACCCAGAATATGTATTAACCACGCCTGCCTGCCGGTAGGCAGGGATGACCACAGATAAGCACAGATTATATATTTAGACATAAGACTACAGACCAAAGACCGCAGACTAAAATGACAAATAAATGAACAAAGAAATATAAAAGGTCTTACCTGCCTGTCGGCAGACAGGTGTTTTTGGTCTTGTGTCTCTGGTCTTTAACCTCTTGTCCATACGGATCTTGAGATGATAATCTCGTGTAATCTTGTCCATGCGGATCTTGAGATGGTTTCTTTACGCATAATTTGGAGTTAATATATGAGAAAATACTTCATAATCTTATTATCACTGGTTCTACTTTCCTGTTTTAATCAGCACCCTCAGGCACCCGAGTGGGATGTAGATATAACTATTCCGCTCGTCAAAGAACGCTATCCAGTCGTTAACATCGTGGATACCCTCGACCCCAGTGTTGGAATAAGGATTGGCGAGGATTCCATAATGCAACTCTATCTGAAGGTGGATATAGATACCTTCAGTATCGATGAATCACTGCGTTTGGGGGATATAGATACCCTTGTGGCGAGAAGCATTGGCGATGTGTGGATAGCCAATATGGATACGGGCAACATCTCCGTATCCGCCAGGGAGATAGCAGAGAGTGGTGCGGGAATTGGAATTCCCGACACCCCATTCGTGGCAGATTTCGTCCCGCCCTTTTCATACACAACATCGTTCAAGTCCGATACCTTCGATATGATAGATTCCGTCTGTTTTAGCGTTGTGTGTTTTACTGTGAGAATTCTCAATCAGACGGGGATGTCCTTCGATTCGGTGACCTTTATACCCGTGAGCGGCCTCGAGGTTGACCCCATTACCTATGTACAGATGCCCAATAATTCCGCGAGGGATACATCACTGTATCTGGAAAACGCCGTTGTCAGGGGGTACATTCGGACACAATTGAGATTCACCGTGTTGGACACGCTCTTTGAGGTTCCATTTTCCCTCGATGATTCCGTTAGCTTCTCCGTGATTCTTGATTCCGTGAGAATAGGGAGCGGCAGGGTTAAAATTCCCTCCTTCACAGATTCTGTCGATTATGTGTTCAAACTCCCCTTCGTCTCCGATTATTCGCTCAAACTGGACAGTGTAATATTTTCACGGGGTGGCTTATATATCGATATAGATAATGGACTCCCAATCGGAGGAAGATTGACTGCCGACATTGCAGAACTCGATACCTCTTTTGTGCTTTCCATATTTCCACACGCACCATCCACGGGAAACATGGATCTCGCGGGTATAACCTATGATAACACAAGTTCTCCCTCCGAGAGCACACTTCTGACAACAAGAATAACAGTTGCGGTAGACTCGTCGGACGACTTCGTCGATATTACCGCCGATGACGGAATCACCGTTGGAATTGTGCTCCAGATGATGGATTACTCCCTGATCGCCGGGAAGATACTCGAACCGATCACTCACCAAATTGATTACACGCTGGAGATTCCCGTAGATTACAGTGACATTGGCTGCATCAGACTCGCCGAATCTCGTCTGTATGTCGATGTGTGGAGTACCATAGGCTTTTCATCCGGCGCAATTGGCAGCATTACGGGTAGGAACTCGTATTCTCAATCTGTGTCTATCCCATTTTCGCTATCGGTGGATGCCGGAACTCCCCGCCTGCCACCATCTCACGGTGAGGCATCCTGCGACCTCGCTCCGCTTTTAAATATCCTGCCCGAAGAGATCACCATCTCCGGGGAGGTCTCGCTCGATGAGGGAAGTGGAATTTTGGAGAGGGGTTCTTATATAACAGGGCGTGTTTACAATGAAACTCCATTCAGGGCGGCTTTCACATGTGATACGATCCATTTCGATACCGTGGAGGTTAAGATAGAGGACGAGGATGTGATAGATGCACTCTCGCATATACAGTCGGTGGCTCTACAGGTTGATGTGAAAAATCACTTTCCATTCGGGTTCGACTGCGATTTCATGGTGATAAATCCCAAGGGGTCGGACTCTCTTATAAAGAGGCTAACCATACCCCCGGCACCCGTTGACCAGAATGGGATCGCGATAGCACCGAATATCACCACCGTCAAAATAGCCCTGGACTCGCTTGAATTCGATATACTTCAAAATCCTCCGTTTTCAACATTTGCCGTTCTATATGTACCGGAGACCGATACAATAACAGTTCACGCCAGGGACTATCTCGAATTCGGTGGATACTGCGTGGCTAAAGTGAGGGTAAAGGAATGATGCATTTTCTTATACTCTTCCAAATCCTGGGCATGTGGGCAAACGGCGCAAATTATCTCGTGCTCTCGGGCACGAGCACGGTATTCTCCAGGGGTGTGGATGCCATACTCTATAATCCCGCCAACCTCTCTCTGAATCGGGGCTTCTCGCTGAGGATAATATCCCCATCTGCGGGGGGTTTTAATAGGTCCTTTTCTCTCTCCAAATACAATTACTACAGCGGTGGTGTCTTCCTTGACGATGCCGATAAAAGTGATATTATGAACTCCATACCAAATACGGGATTCGCACTGCTGGCGAATGCGGGTGTAGCGGGAATTGAGCTATCGGTTGGCGGGTTTGGTTTCTCGTTCAGGGCTTTGGGTCTCGGTAAGGGGACGATACCCAAAATCCTCTTTGACCTGATGCTGTGGGGAAATGAACTTGACAGGACCTACCAGTTTGAGAATATGGACGGGATGGCAGTTGCCTTCCTCTCGTTCACCTCTTCCTACGGCAAGATGTTCGGGTTGGGCGGGCGAAATCTCTCACTGGGGGCCGGTGTCAGATACCTTTATGGACTTTATACAGCCTATGTGAGTGAAGCAACCCTGCATCTACTCACATCGAGGTATGCACTCAACGGCGATGGCTTCCTGAAATACCGCACGGCTGATGGGGGAGGGGGATTTGCTCTCGATCTCGGACTCTATGCGGGGGTCTCTGAGATGTCGAGTATCGCTATCAGTCTTTCAAATATCAATACGGGTTTAAGATGGACATCTAACACGCAAGAGGGTTGGCTGAGTGTGGAGATCGATTCCCTCAACCTCGAAAACACCGAGGATGCAGTCACATCCGAAGATTCTTCGCTCTATGATAGGGGTGCCTTTAAAACCCCTCTTCCCGCATATCTGATGATCGCATTCGAACACGACAGGGGAAATCTGCAATATGGAGTGGGCTATGAACAGGTATTGAACAAAACACCCCTATCATCCAGAAAACCCCAATTCTCACTTGCGGTAAAATATGACCTCAAGGCATGGTTTGCCCCAATGGCGGGGTTCGCAATTGGTGGTGAAGAGGGATTTTTTATGGGTATCGGCTCCCATTCCAAGATAAAGGGCGTGGGGTTGAACATCGGTTTACAGAATGTGGGAGCTCCATTTTATGGTATGCGGGGACTCAAACTTGGAATAGATATAGGATATAATATATAGGAATATTAAATATCAAATATTAAAATGCAAAAATGTATTTATATCCCGATAAATCGCGAATTTCCATAGACATAAGACTACAGACCACAGACAAAAATCAAAGGTCTTCGGTCTCTGGTCTTTGGTCTTCAGTCTGTATTTATGACATCTCCGGCAGACTTGTTAAGAAATTTACGATTTACGATCTACGAATCACGAAATAGTCTGGGATGGCAGGGATGAAAAAGGTGTCACCGTGGGCACGGGCATTTACTTCTATAGACTGAGGGCGGGCGACTTTATCCAAACAAGGGAGATGATAAGGATTCGATAAATTGACAATTGACGATTAGGTACTGTCAAAAATGATATGAAAGAAACCACAGAGGGCACAGAGTATTTTTGAGGTAGAAAAACAAGAAAAAAATAGAAAGCCTCTGTGCTCTCCTGTTGGTCTCAAAGATTGCTTGAGCTACAAACAAGAAAAACGCTGATAGAGAATTTGAGCACATCTACCTGTCGGCAGACAGGCAGAGAATAAATAAATATTATCTCTCTGTGTTCTCTGTGGTTAATTTTTTTCACATTATTGAAAATTAAAAGGGGGTAGTATGGTTATATCCTTGATATTTCTGGGCATTGTCGCCTCGCCCGGGGATAGGGGAGTCACCGTTCCACCTCTGCAATTTGAGGTATCCGGTGATGCCACAGACGAGGTGGTAGTTGGAAAAGCACCATCCCGTACGGCTCAGAAGATATTGACGGATAAAGATACGAAAGCGTGGGAGCTCGTGGACTCAGTTGAGTTTTACGGCAGAATTACCGAGGGGGAGAAATGCGTGATAGAAATGGACTTCCTCCTCACCCTCTCTCCTCCGCCGGACAATCTCGTGGCGGCAGCACGGGAGGCAATAGGACTCGTCCCGGAATGGCTCAGGCTTCCACTCGAGGACAACTTCTCGAAAATGAGCACAAGTCTCCAGAGAAATTACGCGTGGCTCATAACGACCTGTGAGAGGGTATATCGAGACGAGATAGCGTTCTGTGTTGCTCACATAGACCCCGAAATCCTCGAACATTATACCACAAATCCCGAGTTCCTTCTCGAGAATGCTCAGATGATATATGCACACGATACCGTTCTTCAATATGTGGAACTCGTTGAATATCCAGACTATACTACCGCAAGATATAGAATTTCGGACCACGGTTCCGATACCGTGGATGTCGAGATACCTTACCAGAGGTACTACTGGGACATAGTTCACCCGATAATATCCGATGAGGCACCGCTCTACATAAATCCCAAGACGGGCTGGGAGGCAGAACCCCCGGTGGGCAGATTATGGAGGGAGTATGTGTTTGAGTATCCCGACACCGCGGAGAGGACGGTGTGGGACTGGGGAAGTCCGCCGAGGGATACAATATATGCGGGCTTTGTCTCCCCCATACTCCGTGATGAGCTTGCGGATGTCGGGGTATTGTGGGACGGAAAGACCGACACCCTCGACCAGAGCGCCATCGGCGTGGCCACGCAGTGGATAAAAGATGTCATGGTGTTCAATTCGGGGTTTGGATTTGAGAGACCCATACAACCAACGAGAATCTATCACATCCATGTGGGCAGGTGTGGTGAGCACGCGGACATCACGGCGGCAGCGGGAAGGGCGTGTCTTATCCCCACAAATAGCCCCCTGACTATGTGCAACGACCATACCTGGAATGAGTGGTACGATACGCAGTGGAGGGGATGGGAGCCCGTGAACACATTTATAAACTCCACATACCACTACGAGGGCTGGGGGTGGAACATAGTGCTTCCATTCAATTTCAGGGGTGATGGATATATCTGGGATGTGACCGAGAGGTACAGTGAGGTCTGTACTCTCACCGTCGCGGTGAATGATGTATCGGGTGAGCCGGTTGACGGCGCCATGGTCACCCTGGCAAGTACACCCAATACCGGTTCGGGCCTCTATATAGCGGGTTGGCATTATACGGCATCAAATGGAGAGACACAATTCATTATTGGGGACGGTAAACCCTATTACGCCAGGATAGATGCCGATATAGGATATTACCCCGACCCCGGCTATGTGACTCTGGTTATAGCAAACAGCGTCGCGGGAGAGCACTATTTCTGGTCCCACAACCTGTCCGGCAGTATGCCCTCTATCTCTATCTCTCCCGATACACTTCCCGATGAGCCCGATTCCACCTACAAGGTTGAGGTAGAATTTTCTTCGGGGGAGGAGATCCTGAGGGGAAAAACGCGATTCGACAACGAACTGGGGGTATACCAGGAATTTGCGAGATTTGCGCCCGGAGGAAATATCGACTTCTTCATCTGTGACTCATCCAATTACTCCA
This sequence comes from Caldifarciminota bacterium UBA3073, assembly GCA_002366725.1. Taxonomy (GTDB): domain Bacteria; phylum Hydrothermota; class UBA3073; order UBA3073; family UBA3073; genus UBA3073. The sequence goes on along the minus strand of DFBT01000044.1, from coordinate 16,868 downwards.
TCTATGAGGATTTCGGGGGAGAAGAGCCGTTTAAAGCCTTCCACATCGGGCAAGATGCGGACTCGGGTAGTGTGGATTTTATTTTACCCAAAGGGGGTAAGTGGTATGTCGTTCTCTCAAATGAGGATGCCCTGAAGGTTGGAGAGGTGGTCTCGCTGAAGGCGAAGTTGTACAGGAACGAGGTATACGGCATCGAGGAAGAGAGGCACCCACTTGCTTTCTCGCTATCTCCGAATCCCGCTGTCTCTTCAATGTGTATCGAGCTGACACTGCCGCGATTTGAGGATGTGTCACTTGGGGTATATGATTTGAGCGGTAGGTGCGTCAGAAGGGTCAAAGGTGATCGCCTCTCGAGCGGGGATCACGAGCTCAGATTAGACGGTAATGGCTTGCCGGCGGGTGTTTATTTCGCCCGTCTCGTTGCCGGGGAAAGTGGTCTTGTAAGAAAGGCGGTGTTTATAAGATAATCAGAAATCTACATTGCCCGAGAGTCTCGAATTCGTCCCGAGTTCGGGGTGATAACTCTGTCCGTAGTCCACGGAGAGGTTGCCGAGTTTAAATCCGGCGCCGAAGCTCATATCGCCCTTGTCCCAACCAAACCTCGCCGCGAATCTGTCTTTGTACACATATTCCATTCCAATGTGTGGATCGCTCTTTATCACATCGAGTTTGGTGATTTTATTTTCGAGATTTGTATCTAGGCCACCCGCCAATATGAGAGTACCGGAGAATCTCTCCACGGGAACCTCGTAAGATATCCCCGTCTTGAGGAGTGGAGCAATGAACTCTCTCGTGCCCACATTCCAGAAGAGGAGTGTTGTCGTTAGGTTTTCTATGTACAACCCGACTGAAAATGGGTAAGATTTGTACAGCATACCCCCATCTATCCCAATCCCGTACGCACTGCCCTCCCGCCAATTCCTGTATATGGTCTTGGCACTTACACCAAAGGATAGGCGAGAGGCGGTGATTTCCCCGAGCTCTCTTCTCTTGCCGTAGGTGAGATATAACACCCAATCATTCACACTTGCAGTGTCTGTGGGAACAGAATCATTGCTGAATATATTATCTGGGTATCCTATCTGGTAGATGGCGAGTCCCAACCCCTGCATTTTATCCGACATCGCAAAGGATACGGCATTGTAGTTTACCATTCCGCCAAAGCTCTCGGAGTGGGAGAGGAAGACCTGTCTCCCCTCCTCTTTTACAATGCAGGCGGGGTTCCAGAATGGAGATTCTGAGAGCCTTGCCAGGGTGACATATGCACTCCCCATCCCCTGAGCCCTTCCGCTGACGGGAAGGTCCAAAAATTCACCGGCGTATTTTGCCCCGAATGATATGAGAAATGATAGAAAAATATACATGAGAATTTCACCACTGGGTATCTGATTCGAGGATTGATATATATTCCTCCTGAAGGTCCTGCTCCCTATTACTCACCTCTATCTCATGAATTATATTACCGAGTCCGATGTTGAGAATCCTTAAATTAAAATCTTCTGTACCCCTTGGAACCATCTTCTTTACCGCCTCTCTAATGGCATTCTCGCTCACCATTCCCGTGATCCGCGTAAAAGCACCGAGCGCCGCTATATTCGTGCCTATCTCCCTGCCGGACTTCTGCCTCACAATATCGGACAATGGAACGAGCTTGGTATTCTCGTGTTCCGTCTTACGGACATAGAATGAGTCTGCAATGAGTATTCCCTCTTTCTTCAATACATGTTTATATGTATCGTAGCCCTCCTGTGAGAGACATATCATATAATCTGCCCTTATAACCTTTGGGTAGTCTATCTCCTCGTCAGATATGACGATCTCGGAGACCGTTACCCCACCCCTTGCGGCTGCCCCGTACCTTCCGGAGTTGGCAACATCCATTCCGTCGTATATACCCGCCGCCTCGGCGAGTATGTGTCCCCCGAGGATAATACCCTGTCCTCCACTTCCAACACATATAATCTCTTTACGCATTACCCAAGCGAAAATCAAAAATAAAAATGCAAAAATTAAAACTTTTAATATCCAATGTCTAATTTCTGATGCCAAATGTCTAATCAATGCCTAATGTAAAAAATATCTAATGTCTAAATTTTCTTCTTGCTTATTGGTCATTGGACATTTGGTTTTGAGTAGTCATTAGGAATTTATCATTAGTCATTCTTTAGGTGCTTTTTGCCTTCTCTGTAACCTCTTTCTCATATACCTCTGTATACTCTGGCTTCTCTATATCCAGAAATTCACCAATAATTATCTTTTTCCCTATCTCCTTCTTTGTCTTATCCTTTGCCGTACCTATACTTATCGTATTCTCTTTGAGCCAAGAAAAATTCTCAATAGGTGTTTTCATCCTATTTCTCCTTCCAAACGCCGTTGGGCAAGGGGTAGTGACATCAACAACTGAAAAACCCCTGTGCAATAGTGCCTTCCTTATCAGTTTATCAAGTGCTGGTACATGATAAGCAGTTCCCCTCGCAACATAGGTTGCTCCACTACCTATCGCAAGTTCAACTATGTCAAAAGGAGGCTCTACGCTCCCATAAGGTGCAGTAGAGGCAATCCTGCCGCATGGAGTTGTTGGAGATGCCTGGCCCCCCGTCATTCCGTAGATGTAATTGTTATAGATGATGGCAGTGATATCTATATTCCTTCTCGCAGCATGTATAAAGTGGTTTCCACCGATAGCCACTGCATCACCGTCTCCCATAACAACTATGACTTTCAATGCTGGATTAGCAAATTTCATGCCGGTTGCAAATGAGAGAGCTCTACCATGTGTAGTATGAAGGGTATGAAAGTCAACATATCCTGGTGTTCTTCCACAGCACCCGATCCCCGAAATCATACATACCTCATCCTTTTTCCACCCAATACTGTCCACTGCCCTGAGGATAGATGCAAGGATTATACCATCTCCACACCCAGGGCACCATATTGTGGGAAGTTTCTCCCCCCTCAGGTATTTAATTACGACTTCGGTTTTCATATTGACCTTAAAATTTCTTCCGGATGTGTATAATTAACCACAGAGTTCACAGAGAAAGCAGAATTTTTTTATTTTCTCTGTGCACTCTCTTAAATCTCATGTCTATCTAAACCCTGTGATAGAGCCGAAAAAACTAATTCCTTTATTCTTATTGTATTGCCACTTTAAAGAGGAAAAAACCGAATCAAAATTTCCCAAATTTTTTACTCCCTGTTTTTGAACCGCAGAGAAGTCAGAGAACACAGAGTTTTCATTTCCCTTTTCTCTCCGCGACCTCTGTGAACTCTGCGGTTACAACTTTGTATCCTCTGGAGTTTATTGATAAATTTTACATAGTATCTCTTCTGGTGTAATTATTGTTCCGTCTGCCTTTCCAATAAACCCGACATTGCATTCTGCGGCGCGCTCAACCTCGCCAACGATCTGACCGAGATTCATTTCGCAGACATATATCACATCTACCTTCCTTGATAATCTTTTCACCTCTTCGTAAGGGAATGGCCACAGCGTGGTCGGTCTTAACAATCCCACTTTTTCTCCCCTTCTTCGCAGCTCGTTTACGACCCTCAGACCACTCCTTGAGGTTGAACCATAAGAAAATATACATATCCTGGCGTCGTTCATAAATCTCGCATCTACATCCCTCACATCCTCTTCCCTTATTTTCCTTGCGAGCCTTGCCTGAAGCCTTTGAACCTGTTCTGAATCTGCCGTTGGAAACCCCGTCTCGTCATGCATAAGACCCGTTATGTGAAATCTGTAACCACTGCCGTACGGGGCGAGTGGTGGAACATCATAACTCGAATCAAATGGGAGGTATTCTTGGGGCGAAGCCTTTGGGAAATCCCTGTTTATTATCTCCACATTCTCATCCAATTCTACTTTCTCCCTCAGATGTGCGAGAATCTCGTCCGAGAGAAGGATGACCGGAGTCCTGTATTTCTCGGCGTAATTGAACGCCCTGATCGTGAGAAAATAGCATTCCCGAACGGAGGACGGGGCGAGAACTATTATAGGATGGTCGCCGTGTGTGCCCCATCTTGCTTGCATGACATCACCCTGGGATGGATAGGTGGGCAGCCCCGTCGAAGGGCCCCCTCTCTGGACATTAATTATCACACACGGGATCTCTCCCATGGCGGCAAAGCCTATATGTTCCTGCATCAGGGAGATACCGGGGCCCGAGGTTGCCGTCATAGATTTTAGACCGGTAAGGGAAGCACCGAGACAGACACCCAGGCTCGCAATTTCGTCTTCCATCTGTATGAATTTTCCTCCCAGGATCGGAAGTCGGAGGGACATAAGTTCTGCTATATCGGAGGATGGGGTGATAGGATAACTGCCAAAAAACCTGCACCCAGAGGCAAGCGCACCCTCTACAATTGCCTCGTTACCTGAGAGAAGCAAAGACATACTATTCCTCTTTGGGCTTTCTTCTCATCACCTTTTCTATATCTACCAGTTCCAACATACAGAGGTTGGCACCGTCTCCCTTTCTCTGACCGAGTCTTAGAATCCTTGTGTATCCACCATCTCTATCCTTATACACAGGGACTATTTCGTCCCACAAATGTTTGACAGTTTTTTCATCTCCCAAGAGGGAACCCGTGAGCCTCCTGGAATGGAGATCGCCCCTTTTAGAGAGGCTGATTGCTCTCTCCGCAAGGAGTCTCGCTCTCTTCGCTTTTTCAACGGTCGTCTTTATAGAGTGATGGGTGAAAAGAGATACCACAAGGCTTCTGATCATTGCATCCCGCTTCTGTTTTTCTCTGCCCAATTTTGCTACCTTGGAGCGGTGTCTCATTTTTCCTCCAGTTTTAAGGGCTCCATGCCGAACGACAGACCGTAATTCTTCAATATAGCCGACAGCTCCTGCAATGATTTCTTACCAAAGTTGGGGAACTTGAGCATCTCTTGCTCCGTCATCTGAACGAGATCTCCGAGTGTTTCAATACCCGCCGTTTTCAAACAGTTTGCGGCTCTTACTGACAATTCCAGTTCCGAGATCTTTATATCGAGTGTCTTCTTGAGTTTCTTTTTGTCTTCGGGCTCTTCTTTTTCCCTCTCTATAATAATTTCACGAAGTTCTAAAAAGGGTTCGATGTGCTCTCGTAGAAGGGCAGCCGCTATTGTTACCGCGTCGTCTGGTTTAATTCGTCCATCTGTCCAGATCTCAAGGATCAACCTCTCGAGATTCTTCACGCCTGTACTCTCGACCTTAAAATACACCCTCTCAATGGGTGAGTAGAGTCCATCTATAAATATCGTCCCAATGGGCACACGGTTGTAACCGGGAAGTTCCTCTCTCGGTACATATCCTCTTCCCGTAGTCACACCGAGAATTACATTCATTTCAACGTCGTCCCCCGTCACCGTTGCTATGAGATGCTCGGGATTTATTATCTCGAAAGTACCATCGGATTCTATATTCGCCGCATAAACGGGGCCTTCTCCTTTAATGAGTGTGCTTATCTCTTTTTCAAAGACATCAAATAATTTTATCTTTATACCCTTGAGGTTGAGCAAGATATGGGGAACATCTTCCAGAACGCCATCTATGGTCGAAAACTCATGCAAAACTCTCTCTATCCTCACAGATGTGATAGCAGAACCCTGCATTGAGGAAAGTAGTGTTCTTCTAAAGGCATTTCCCAGCGTATTACTAAAGCTCCTCTCAATGGGAGATAATACAAATTTTGCGTATTTATCGTTGGCTTCAACTGTTTCCACCCTGTCAGGTGTTTGAAATGGTTTCAATTTCATTCCCACCCCCTATAGATGAAAAGGAACCATAAGAACCATAACCACAGAGCACATAGAAAACAAAATGTAAAAATTAAATATCAAAATGCAAAATGACAACTTGCCTGACGGCAGTCAGGAATCAAAATGCAAAAATTTTTTCAAGGGAAAATTCTCGAACAATCTTTGGTTTTATGCCCAAATAGATTTTACATTTTAATATGTAATTTTGATATTTACATTTTGATTTTTGATTTATCTCTGTGACCTTGGTGGTCTCTTTCTTATACTTTCCACAGTTCTACTTGGAATAAAGTTCGACGATAAGTCTCTCTTCTATTTCCTCCTGCACATCATCTCTTCTGGGGAGGTCGGCGATCTCGATCTTCAGAGATTTCCTATCAAAAGAGATCCACCTCGGTGGTGTGACCTTCATAAGCAGGGCATCTTCAATTCTTGCTGGTACTTTGCTCTTTCTCGGAGTTATTATATCTGCCACACCAAGCACGTAAGAGGGTATATCTACCCTTCTATTATTTACCATAAAATGGCCGTGTGTAACGAGTTGCCTCGCTTCCATTCTTGATCTGCCGAGACCCGTGCGGTATATGACATTATCGAGACGAAGTTCCAATTCCCTGAGAAGTTCCTCTCCGGTCACCCCCTTTTTCCTCGAGGCCCTTTCAAAACAGTTTCTAAATTGGTGCTCCGTCAACCTGTACATCCTCTTAACCCTCTGTTTTTCTCTTAGATGCCTTCCATAATCTGTCTCTTTGCGCATGTAACCCTTACCGAGTTCACCCGGCCGCTTGCGTTTCCTCTCTATGGCGCACTTAGCCGATGAACATCTCTTTCCCTTTAGGAATAACTTTTTACCTTCCCTTCTACACAATCTGCAAACTGGTCCATGGTATACTGCCATACTATATCCTCCTCTTCTTTGGTGGTCTACAACCATTGTGAGGAATAGGTGTTACATCTCTTATAAATGTTATGCGAAGCCCCGCCGCCTTGATAGCCCTGACGGCGGAGTCCCTTCCCGCGCCGGGGCCCTTGACCCAAACTTCAGCCTTTCTCATACCAATGTCGGAAAGTTCTTTTGCAATTTTTTTTGCACAGATACCAGCTGCATATGGGGTTCCCTTTTTGGAACCCTTGAAACCGATGCTACCGGCGCTTGCCCACGAGAGGCAATCCCCTTCCTCATTTGTTATCGTGACGATCGTATTATTAAATGTAGACAATATGTGAACTACTCCCTTTTCGGGCGCTTTTCGTAATCTCCTTTTCTTCATTTAACCCCCACTATAATTTTAAAGTCCAGATACCCAATTTTCGACAAAATTCCAAAACCCTAATGCCAAATTAAGTATGTCTCATATTTTGGATATTTTGCATTCGATATTTTATTGGAAATTTGTAGTTGGAAATTCGACATTTATTTTTTTGCCACCGTCCTCTTCCTGAGCGCTATCTGTTCCTTCCTCGGACCCTTTCTCGTTCTTGCATTTGTTCGGGTTCGTTGACCCCTTACAGGAAGTCCCCTCTTGTGTCTGAGACCCCTCACGCAATTTATGTTAATGAGTCTCTTTATATTCTCCTGGACTTCCTGTCTTAACGCACCTTCTATTTTATAATCAGATTCAATTACGCCCCTGAGCGCATCAATCTCCTCATCAGTTAGGTCTTTTACCCTTCTATCGGGAGACATCTTACTCTTTTGCAGTATTTTATGTGATGTGGAGATACCGATGCCATATATATAAGTAAGTGCTATCTCTATCCGTTTATTTGATGGAAGTTCAACTCCGGCAATTCTCGCCATCCATCCCCCGTAGTAAAATTAAATATCAAAAATCAAAAATTAAAAATCGTGAATCGTAAATCGTGATCTGGAATCCGTGGTCCGTTACCCATAATCTAAAATCAAATATCAAAATTTTAAAGTTTACATTTTGATTTTTACATTTAGGTTGCTGAAAGCAACCGCTCATCCCTGTCTCTGTTTATGCTTGGGGTTTTCACATACAACCCGCAAAACACCCTTCCTCTTCACGATCTGGCATTTTGCACACATTTTCTTTACAGATGCTCTCACCTTCATAGGTACCCCCGTTATCCCAGGCAAATATGGATAAATCCCAAATTTCAAATCACAAATCCCAATATCAAAAGTGTAAATTCTAAACAGTTTGGAATTTTGGTCATTAGAATTTGAATGTTGCCTACCCTGTTAGATAGTAAACATCTAACAGGGTGAATAGTTTAGTGCTTAACCGTATTTGGTGTTTAAAATTTCAAAATCACATATCCTATTTAAACCTGTGTAGTATCCTTCCCCTTGAGAGGTCGTAAGGAGAAAGTTCCACCACAACTCTGTCCCCGGGTAATATCTTTATGAAATGTACCCTCATCTTTCCAGATACATGTGCGAGCACCTTATGCCCGGTATCAAGAACTACCCTAAACGTTCCACCCTTGAGCGCCTCTTCGACCACTCCTTCAACCCTTATACCCTTTTTCTCTGCCATAAACTAATGAGTTGTAAATCTAATCCCACAACTGGTGGGATAAAATCCTAGATCCCCGCAGGTGTTAAAAAATCGGCAGCCCTATGTCTATCAACAGCTAGATTTGCACTTTATCTCTTCCACCGCTCGCATTATTCTGTGGTGTACATCTTCCACACTACCACTACCATCTACCTCTATGAGCATCTTCCTTTTTCTATAATAATCTACCAGGGGGTAAGTCTCGCGTTTGTAGACATCCATTCTCTTTCTCGCCGTCTTCTCTGTATCATCTATCCTCGAGATAAGTTCTCCGCCACACTCATCACAGATACAGGGTGTTTTCGGCGGATTAGATATTAGGTTATATACCCTTTTGCAATTTGGACATATCCTTCTTTTGCTGATTCTCTCTACGATGTCAGATATGCCAAGGTAAAGGTAAAATACACAATCGGGTTCAGTCCTCTCTAACAAAATCGCCTGAGAAATATTTCTCGGAAATCCGTCAAGGACAAAAGACCGAGGAAGGCTCGCCAGCAACATTTCTGCGATGATCTCATCGGGGACGAGTTCCCCATTTTTTGTATACTTAAGTGCCCTGCATCCAAATTCTGTCCCCGAATTGATCTCGCCGCGAATTATATCTCCCGCGGAGATAAAGGGTATTTCCAGTTCACTCGCCAGCATCCTCGCCTGCGTACCCTTGCCGGAGCCAGGTGAACCTATAAATACGATTTTCATTACCCCCTTCTACCCCTTATCTTTCCCTTCCTCAGGAAACCGTCATAATGTCTCATTGTGAGTTGTGCCTCTATTTGCCTCATTGTATCAAGTGCAACACCAACGACGATGAGAACGGATGTGCCACCAAATACAAATGGGGCGTTTAGCTTGTGAAAAATTATTGCGGGTATTATAGCCACAAGGGCAAAAAATATTGCACCGGGAAGGGTTACCCGGGATATTATTCTGTCTATGTAATCGGCAGTGTTCTTACCCGGTCTCACGCCGGGTATGAATCCGCCGTATTTCTTCATATTGTCCGCAATATCTACGGGGTTCAAGACCACGGCGGTGTAGAAATATGCGAAAAATACGATCAAACCCGCATAGACTATATTATACAACCAGTTCATTGGAGAGAAGAAGGCCACAAAAGTCTGTACAAAGTCGCTGCCGGAGAAGAATCTCGCTATCGTGGCGGGAAAGGTGAGAACAGCCTGGGCGAATATTATCGGTATTATACCGGCGGCATTTACATTCAGTGGAAGATGCGTAGACCTTCCCCCATATATCTTCCGTCCCACAACCCTCTGTGCATACTGAACGGGAACCCTTCGGTTTGCCTGTGTTATTATGACGACGGCTGCAATTATTCCGACGATCACTAAAACCACGATGAGGGCCGCAATGGGGCTCATAGCACCAATGCGCAGCATATTGAATGTTGAAATGATGTCTCTCGGGAACCGCGCTATTATGCCGATCATTATGATCAGTGATATACCATTTCCTATACCCCTGTCGGTGATAAGTTCCCCGAGCCACATTATGAAGAGTGTGCCTGTAACCAGCGTAAGAATGGAGAGAAGTCTGAAAGCCGCTCCGGGGTTTACAACAACGGCCTCTCCCGATGGTGCCTGTGCAGATTCAAGAAATATACATACACCGAGTGCCTGTATGGCGGCTATTCCTATGGTTAAGTATCTCGTATACTGATTTATCTTTCTCCTGCCCTCTTCTCCTTCCCTCTGTAGTTTTTGAAAATACGGCATTGCCGCCCCCATAAGTTGCAATATAATGGAGGCGGATATGTATGGCATTATTCCCAGTCCAAATATTGCGCCTGACGAGAGACCACCACCCACAAATATATCATAGAGTCCAAGTGCGGTCGTCCTGGCACTCTCAAAGTAGCTGGAAAGGGCAGCGGTATTGATGCTCGGAAGGGGAATATGCCCTCCCAACCTGTATACAGCAAACATTGCGAGCGTAAATAGAATCTTATTACGCAGGTCGGGTATCTTGAATGCATTTCTCAGGGTTGTAAACATAATACAATAATCAGTTATTGAGTCATTGGACCTTTCCTCCCCTCGCCTCTACCTTTTCCTTGGCGGATGTGGAAACTTTTAAACCCTCCACGGTGAGTTTTTTCGTGAGTTCCCCATCTCCAAGTATTTTTATGGGATTTTTCCTCTTTACGAGACCCGAGGTACGAAGTAGCTCCTCATTTACCACGGTTCCGTCTTCAAATTTGTTCAGTTCTTTCACATTTACCACTTCGTAGTCTACAGGCGACGGGCTGTGAAATCCCCTCTTGGGTAATCTCCTGTAAAGCGGTGTCTGACCACCTTCAAACCACGGAGAGATCTTTTTACCCGCCCTTGCTCCCGCTCCCTTGTGTCCCCTGCCAGATGTTCCACCCACCCCGGACGAGGCTCCTCTACCCCGTCTCTTTCTGGGTTTTCCCTTTATTTTTTTAAGATTGTGCAGTTCTGCCATATATATCTCCTATTCCATCTCTTCAACCCTCACGAGATGCCTTACCTTTGTTATCATTCCCCGTATCTGGGGCGTATCGTCGTGAATTCTCTCATCGTGTGGATGATGAAGACCGAGGGCAAGAAGGGTGCGCTTCTGGTCATACCTTGCCCCAATTTTACTTTTTATCTGTATCACCTTTATTTTTTTCATATCTCGATTTTTAAAACGAGCGGTGAGGGAACGGCTTATAATTTCACTCCCCTTATTTTCTCTATCTCTTCTTTGGTTTTCACGGAGAGGAGTCCCAAAAAAGTCGCCTTCACAAGATTCTTTGTGGTAGTGCTACCCAGGGACTTTGTAAGGATATTTCTTACCCCTGAAAGCTCCAACACAGCCCTTACGGGTTCACAGGCAATAATGCCCGTTCCGGGGGCAGCGGGTTTCATTAAGATCCTCGCCCCTCCACACTTCGAGACGACCGAATGGGGTATAGTTCCGTTTACTATCTTGACGGTTTTCATATTTCTTTGGGCCCTTTCCGCTCCCTTTCTAACCGCCGCCGAGACCTCGTGTGCCTTTCCAAAGGCGATTCCCACCCGAGATACGCCATCTCCAACAACCACAGTGGCGGAGAACCTAAAACGCTTTCCCCCTTTGACCACCTTTGCCACACGGTTTACATCAACCACTCTCTCCTCAAATTCTCTTTCTTCCTCCACAATACCCCCGGTAAGTCAAATCAAAAAGTAAATTTCAAAAATCAAAAATTTTAGCCACTGACTACACATCACCGCCACGGCGGGATCCCGCAAAATGCGGGAGATTTTCAGCCACGGATTGCACAGATAAATCCATACGGAAAAGATTGAATAAAATCAGAGCAATCAGTGAAATCTGTGGTTCTTTTTAAATTTTCATTTGTAGTTCTTCATTTTGATATTTAATTTTTGCACTTTGATTTAAAATGTGAGTCCGCCCTCCCTTGCGCCTTCCGCAAGAGCTTTGACCCTACCGTGATACTTGTAACCGGAACGGTCAAAAGTAACGGTATCTATTCCCTTTTTCTTTGCCTTCTCTGCAAGTCTCCTCCCGCACTCCTTTGCCGCCTCCATTCTGCTCAAGTCGGTGCCTCTCAACTGGAATGTAGAAAAACTGGCGAGTGTGTTTGATGCAACATCGTCAATCAACTGCACATACACATACTTAAGACTCCTGTAGACAGAGAGTCTCGGTTTTTCTGCCGTACCGAACACCTTCTTACGTATACTCTTATGTCTCCGTACTCTTCTTTTCTCCATGATGCCAAATTTCGTTTATATCCCGGTTGAAACTGCCCTCTTCCCCTGCTTCCGCCTTACATACTCACCCTCGTACTTTATTCCCTTGCCTTTATACGGCTCCGGGGGCTTAAAATCCCTAATTGTACTGGCGGTATTACCCACCAATTCTTTGTCTATACCTTTTACCACTATACGACGGGGATCGGGAACCTCGATCTTTACACCATCGGGTGGTCTGTAGACAATGGGACGAGAAAAACCGAGTGAGAGTTCGAGTGTTTCGCCCGACATTTTTGCCTTGTATCCCACACCGATGATCTCCAGAACCTTGGAGTATCCTTCACTTATACCCTTGACCATATTTGCCAGAAGTGCCCGCGTCAACCCGTAGTGTGGTTGAAGGAAGCAGGGCTCTTTCTTGGGATGCACGATTATATTACCGTCCTTCTCCAGAATATCAAAATCTGGATGAAATTTCCTTGAAAGACAACCATTGGGGCCACAGATCTTGACCCTGTTTCCCGCTATCTCGACTTTAACACCATCTGGTATTGGTATTGGTTTCTTTCCTATCTTAGACATGATAACCCGGTCAAAAATGAAAATCGCAAAATGCAAAGTGCAAAATCTTTTCTTTAAGATCTGTCTTACTTTCTGCTTCGGCAGACTTAACGGCTCACATTAATCGATTTGCCATACCTCATTCCATTACATTCAACATTTCACATTGAACATACCTTATGCCTTACCATACATGAACGAGAACCTCTCCCCCAACTTTCTCTTTTCTTGCCATCCTGTCAGAGAGCACACCCTTCGATGTGGAGAGAATGGCAATACCGAGACCCTCCTTTACCCGCGGCATATTTTTCAGATTGGTATAAACTCTGCGGCTGGGTTTACTGATCCTGCCGAGCCCTCTTATGGCGTCCTTCTTCAGATGTAAGACGAGTATCTTTTGGGGATATTCATCTCTGGTCTCAAATTTATCAATGTATCCCTCTTTCAGAAGAACATCGGCGATATCTTCCAGAATATTGGAGGAGGGTAATTCCAGATGAAGTACTCCCCTCGTCAGGGAGTTGCGTATCCTCGTTATCATGTCACCTATGGGATCATTAGTCATAACACCTCACCAACTTGCCTTTCTAACACCGGGTATTTCACCCTTCAGCGCCAATTCTCTAAAACAAATTCTGCACAGACCAAATTTGGTATAGTATCCCCTTGCCCTTCCACATCTCATGCATCGGTTGTATCTCATCACCTTATATTTTGGCTCCTTTTTAGACTTTACCAACCAGGATTTTTTCGCCATACTCCCCCTTCTCGCTGTCAACTCTTAAAGGGCATTCCAAGACACTTGAGCAACTCAAACGCCTCTTCATCGCTACCCGCCGAGGTAACAAAATTAATGTCCATCCCAAAGATAGATTTCACTTTGTCGAACTTTATCTCCGGGAATATTGTATGCTCTGTGATACCCAAATTGTAATTTCCTTTACCATCAAGGGAATCGGGATTTATACCGCGAAAGTCTCTTATTCTGGGAATAGCGAAATTGACGAGCCTGTCAAAAAAGTCGTACATTCGCTCACCCCGCAGTGTGACTTTGAGCCCGATGGGTTTTCCCTTGCGAAGTTTAAACGAGGCAACGGACTTTCTTGCCTTTATTACTATTGGTTTCTGCCCCGTGATTATTGCGAGTTCGGAAGAGACAATACCTATGATCTTCGGGTCGCTCACCGCCTCTCCCAGACCCGCGTTAACCACAATTTTTTTGAGTCTGGGTACCTCGTATAGATTTTTATACCCGAATCTCTTTGTTATAGCGGGTACCACGGTCTTGCTATATAGTTCTTTGATTCTTGACATAATCTCAAAATATGTATTAACCACAGATGAGCACAGATATTCACAGATTATACCAAAAACAGTAATTAGGTTATTAGGTAATTAAGTAATTNNAAAGAACACGTCGGGAAATAACGACCACACTCAATCACTTAATAACTTAATGGTTTGTATCTCGTGCTAATCTCGCCTGCCTGCCCATACGGGTCCGTAGGGACCGGTAGGCAGGTGTAATCCCTGCCCTGTGAAATAAATTATTTCACAGGGTGAATGGTTTCTTGACGCATAATCTGGGATAATCTTACGATGTCAAATCACAGAATTGTGGAAAGCCATGTTCATCAATGTCAATCTATTATCTCCCCACACTTTTTGCATTTCCTTGCCCTCGTATCCCCAACCCCAGTTATGTAGACTTTAACCGTTTCTCTACATTTTGGACATATGAGCATAACATTCGAAACGCTGATGGGTCCTTCCTTATGCAATATACCCCCCGGTTCCTGTGCTGAACGTGCTCGCATGTGTTTCTTCTGGAAATTGATCCCCTCCACTATGAGCAGACCTCTTTTTGGAAATGCCCTGAGCACTTTCCCCATCTTGCCTTTGTATTCTCCCGAGATTACCTTTACCGTATCGTTCTTCTTTATTTTCATATTTATACCACCTCGGGTGCCAGAGAGACTATTTTCATAAAATTCCTATCTCTCAATTCTCTTGCCACCGGTCCAAACACCCTTGTTCCTATTGGTTCAAGTTGGTTATTTATAAGCACGCAGGCATTGTCGTCAAATCTCACATAACTACCGTCAATCCTTCTCATCTCCTTTCTTGTGCGGACGATAACTGCCTTCTGAATGCTTCCGCTCTTTATCTGGCTCCTCGGTACCGATTCCTTTATTGTAACTACGATGACATCGCCAAGTCTTGCGTATCTCTTCTTGGAATATCCGGAAATCCCTATGCACATGCCGACTTTTGCCCCGGAGTTATCAACTATTTCCAGTTTTGTTTGTAGCGTGATCATTTCTTAACCTCAACTATCCTGAAGTGCTTCCTTTTTGATAGGGGTCTCGTCTGTTCTATCACCACACAGTCACCGATATGGGTCTCGTTCTTATCGTCGTGGCACATCACCTTTATGTATTTTTTGACAACCTTGCCCAACAGGGGATGCCTTTTTCTGAGCTCTACCTTGACGATGCGACTTCTGTCCATCCTGTCAGATATAATCTCGCCCAAGAACCTTCTTTTCATATTCTATCTCCCCACCAAAAAAAATTTGTGAAAACAGACAAAATGTCTCACTCACCATCCACCGTATCCTCCCTCTCTCTCATTATTGTCTTTATTCGTGCTATATCTTTTTTCGTTTTCCTTATATCGGAGGGCTTTGGGGTTTCAGTTTGTTTCTTGAATCTCATACTCATGGACTCCTCGCGCAGGTCGTGTAGTTTCTGCTTCAATTCAGCTGTAGAAAACTCCCGCAGTTCAAATGGCTTCACCAATGCCTCCTTTCCTCGTTATAATCTTGGTTCTTACGGGCAGTTTTGATGCCCCAAGTCTCAATGCCGCCTTTGCCTCTTGCTCAAGTATACCCCCGAGTTCAAATAATATTCTTCCCGGTTTTACAACGGTGACCCAAAATTCAGGAGAGCCCTTACCCTTACCCATTCTCGTCTCTGCGGGCTTTTTGGAAACGGGCTTGTCGGGGAATATCCTTATCCACAGCTTCCCTGACCTTTTCAGGTATCTGGATATTGTGATCCTTGCAGCCTCTATTTGGCGCTGGGTAATCCACCCGGGTTCGAGTGTCTTCAGGGCATAGTCCCCAAAAGCAAGTGAGTTTCCCCGCGTGGCGACGCCCTTTCTTCTACCCCTGTGTTGTTTTCTGTATTTTACTCTTGACGGTTGTAGCATAATTTAGGACGCAAATTTGCGCAGATTAGCAAAGATACATATAAAATCTTCGAATTAAAACAATCCCGGAATGCAAAAATTCAAATAATTTAAAAATCTTCATTGTCTTTTTTTTATCTAATAAATACTGTCAAAATTTTTTGTAGTTTTAATTTCTACTTGCTTAAACTCTTTACCCTGTTAAATAGTAATGCCTTAACTAAATTCTAACATTTATCGTTACATTATTTAACGGGGTGAACCTGCGTTTATCTGCGTCCTATGTTATATCTCTACATTTCCTTTGTATATCCAAACTTTCACACCAACGACGCCGGAGACGGTCTTTGACGGTATATAAGAATAATCAATGTTTGCTCTGAGTGTTTGAAGGGGTACCCTTCCCCTTCTGTACCATTCGGTTCTGGCGATCTCCGCTCCCCCAAGTCTCCCTTTACACATTACCTTTATACCCAGTGCACCCATACGTACAGCCTGCTGCACGGCGCGTTTCATAGCCCTTCTGTGTGAAACTCTCTCTTCTATCTGTCTTGCTATGTTCTGGGCTACAATTCTGGCATCTGTTTCGGGCACCTTTACCTCTTCTATATTTATATAAACGTCCTTGCCCTTGGTTAAGAGTGTAAGTTCATTCTTGAGCCTTTCGACCTCAATCCCCCTTCTTCCAATTATGATCCCGGGTCTTGCGCTGTGTATTGAAATTGTGAGTCTTGCCTCGGTCCGTTCTATCTCTATTTCCGATATCGCCGCCCGCACGAATCTCTTCTCTATATACCTTCTAAGTGTATCGTCTTCTGTAATATACTCCTTGAATTTAGTGCTCGTTATCCAGCGAGACTTCCAGTTTTTAGTTATACCCAACCTGAAGCCGTACGGATGCGTTTTTTGTCCCACCAAACCTCCCTAGTATAATATTATGTGCTGTGTTAAATAAAGCATGTCTCATTTAAAATCCCAAATTTCAAATCACAAATAACAAACAAATTTCAATATTCAAATTCAAAACAGTTTGGAATTTTGATCATTGGAGTTTGAATATTGCCTGCCCTGTTAGATAGTAAACTGTCAAAGTCAACCACATCGTTC
>DFBT01000017.1:6529-23317 GCA_002366725.1 Caldifarciminota bacterium UBA3073 | reverse complement strand
TGATTTTAACTTTTGTCCATACGGATGCTGTGCATAAATTCTTTATTGACCTATCTTGTCCATTCCATACGGATCCCGTGGAACGGATCTTGAGATGATAATCTTGTCCATACGGATCTTGAGATGATAATCTCGTGGTTTCTCAACGCATATTTTGGGATTATTTTTCACAGTATTCCCTTGTCTCTTAGAATGGATCTATAATATCATCGTGGCGTTTCTTTCCGGTCCTGTGGATACAATGCCAACCTTTGTGCCAGATATATTCTCTATGGCTTTTATAAAATCAAAAGCATTTTGAGGCAGATTGTCTTCAATGTCGTTCCATCCCGGAAGTATTTTATATACAGGTTGAACATCGTTTATACTGAAAGGTGGATAAGTATATCTTTTATCGCCTCTCCTGTATGCCTCACATATCTTTATCTCCCCAAAACCCGAGAGCACATCGAGTTTTGTGAGTGCAAGTGATGTTATACCCGATAGTTTTACCGCGTATCTGAGGAGCACGCCGTCGAGCCACCCGCACCTTCTCGGCCTTCCAGTTGTAGCTCCATACTCTCCTCCCTTCTCTCTTAACATCTCACCTGTCTCATCCTTAATCTCTGTCGGGAGAGGACCCTCGCCGACCCTCGTTGTATATGCCTTCACAACACCTATGACCCTGTCAATTCTCATTGGCGGGATACCAGAACCCTGACAGGCACCGGAGGCGGTAGTGGACGAGGATGTCACGAATGGAAATGTGCCGAAGTCTATATCGAGCAATGTGCCCTGCGCCCCCTCCAATAATATATTTTTATCGCATTCCATCGCGTTCCATATAATCGGCTCTGTATCCGTAATGTATTTTCCAATTTTCTCCTCGGTGTACAGCCACTCATTTAGGTCTTCATCTAAAGTAAACTTGTATTCTCTCTTCAGAAATTCCATTCTCTCATTAAACATCTCCCTTACTTTTTTCTTGAAGCCCGATAAAAGTGCATCCCCGGCCCTTATGCCATTTCTTGCTGTTTTATCAGAATATGTGGGTCCTATTCCCCTCCTGGTTGTTCCTATCTTTTTCTTTTTATCCTCCAGCTCATCCAGGGCGAGGTGCCAGGGCATAACGATATGTGCCCTTGAACTTATGAAAAGTCTGCCCTCGAGGTTGATTCCCATCTCACTCAGTGCATCCATCTCGGCATACAGACTTCCCGGTCTTATAACCACCCCGGGACCTATAATACAGATGCAGTCTGGATTAAATATGCCGGCGGGAATTAGGTGAAGAACAAGTTTCCCCCGGGGTGATATTATTGTGTGTCCGGCGTTATTTCCCCCGTTGTACCGCACCACCATATGGCAATCTCTTGCAAGATAGTCAACGATCTTTCCCTTTCCCTCATCACCGAAGTGTGTGCCGATGACCACCGTAATCATATATTCCCCCCAAGGCTAAAGATTACAGATTTTAGATTTCAGTTTTACCTTTGACTTTTTAACTACTGCGTCCATCTGCGTTAATCTGCGTCCAGTAAAGATTTTTCTGCTTCTTCCATTCCCAATTTATCTACCGAGACCATTCTCGCAAGTAGAATACCCCCGAGTATCACAAGCAGATAGTACGAGAAGAATCTCCAGAGGACGATAAATATCCCCAGGAGATGCTCGGGACACAGCGGCTTAAAGAGTAGAAATCCACCACCTTCGGCTATTCCACTTGCTCCCGGAGTGGGGGCAAAGAGTAGCAGGTATGAAAGAATTATCTGAGTTATCATAGTCTGCAGGACTGGAGGAGAAAGCCCAATGCCCCTCAATATGGGGTAGGGAAGGAAAAAAAAACACGCCCTTGAGACACAGGCAACGAGAAATGCGAGGGGAAGTTTCCACTTCCCACGGACGAAAAATTGCCTCAATGTGGATTTCATATTAAATATTTCTTTTGTCACTCTATCGACAATACCCCTTGCCTTTTTGCTCTTCGCAAATCTGTACAGGAAACCCCTCGTTCTATCTGTATTTAGCGAACCAAGTACGAGTATCAATATACCCAGTCCCACGGCTACAAGAAGGTATCTTGAGATATTTAACACAAATCCTTGCTGAAAGATTGTGCTGTAGTAAATATATACGATGGGAAGCACCACGGGTAAGATCAGAGTGAGAAGCAGGCTTCTCATAAGCAGGACGCTGCCGGATTCTCCGATGGAAAGCCCATTCTCTCTGTGGAGTATATACATCTGAAGCGGAACACCAGCAACGCCAAAGGGCACAAGTGTGAGGAATGAACCGCCAAGAATAAATTCCATGGCGCCGGTAAGCGACATCCATCCGGACACACTCCACACCAGAATTCTCAGCCAGAGGGTCTCAAACCAGATGTAAAATAAGATTGTAATGAGTGCGAGAAGGAGATAGAACGGATTTATCTTTGTTAAGGATGGAAGGGTATCTTTTGTAACGGTAAAGAGCAAGAGAAGTGTAATTGAAGCGACAGTAATGATCAGAAATATCCGTAACATCCTTCTGACGAGCCTCATATCCAATTTCTGCATTTACTCACCTTCTCTGTCAATCCTCCGGAATAGGAAAAATAGGGGAATTCCGATAGCTACCGTATATATACTGGATGGAAATATTCTGCCGTAGAATGTACGGAAATAGAATTGTCCCTTCGGTATGGCAATTATGAGGTCCTGTATCCATACTGCAAGAAGGAGTATAATGGACTGTGCCAATATCTTTTTCTTGTATAGATAATTGCTGAAGTAACCGAGCAGCCATCCAATGGCTGTTTTTACGAGTATATTGTATCCAAACCCCCTTATGGTGTATAGATCGACGAAAAGGCCCGTTCCAAAACCGTACCACATAGCCTTTTTCCCGTGAAACAGTCCAACATAACATATGACAATGAGAATGAGGTCTGGAACGGCACGACCTATAGATATGAACTGAACAAGCGTGCTCTGAACTATACAGGCAAAGATGGCTATAAGGATAAATATAAAATCCCGCATAAGTTGAGGTATTACCAGGTAAAACCTTTCACCATCTCATTTGTGGAAATGCTATTACATCCTTTATTGTGCTTGAATTGGAAAGAATCATACTTATTCTATCCATGCCCAGTCCAAGTCCTCCAGTTGGGGGCATGCCCATACCGAGGGCTTTCAGAAAATCCTCATCGAGAGGCTGTGTCTCCTTGTCACCCTCCTCTCTCATCGACATCTGCTCCATAAACCTCTTTTGCTGCTCGAGCGGGTCATTAAGTTCAGAAAAGGCATTTCCGATTTCTATACCCGCGATAACCGGCTCAAACCTTTCAACGAGGTCTGGATTATCTTCTTTCTCCTTTGCAAGAGGGGAGATGGACTTGGGATAGTCTGTGATGAATGTGGGTTGTTCTATCATCGGGATGACTTCGTCGCCAAATATTTTATCTATTAATTTATCTCTGATGTATGATGGCGTGAGATTTTTCCCAGACTTTACGGTCGCGGAACACTCCGATACATCTATTTTAAGTTGCTCTGCTACCCTCCTCACATATTTGTAGTCCGCATTGTAGAGGTCGTAGTTCGTATACTTCGCGATTGCATCGAAGTACGGTATGGTTTCCCAGGGAGATGCGAAGTCCAATTCTAATTCCCCGTAATTGATTTTTCTACTCCCGTAAAGATTCTGTGTGAGATGGGAAAATAATTCCTCGACGAGATTTTTAATATCTGTGTAGTCCTTATATGCCTCGTATAATTCGAGTTGTGTGAATTCCGGGTTGTGCAACCTGTCCTGTCCCTCATTTCTGAAATCCCTGCCAATTTCGTAAACCTTGTTAAAGCCGCCGCAGATGAGTCTCTTCAGATATAATTCATCCGATATTCTCATGAAAAACTCCCTGTCCAGTGCACGATAATGTGTCTTGAATGGTTCTGCAAATGCCCCACCATAAAGGGGTTGCAATATTGGCGTCTCTATCTCAAGAAAACCCCTGTCATCGAGAAACTTCCTTGTCAATCTCAATATCTTTGCCCTCGTTTCTATTGAACCTCTGGATTCTGGATTAACAATAAAATCGATATATCTCCGTCTGTATCTCAGCTCTTTGTCCTGCAAGCCGTGCCACTTTTCGGGAAGTGGTGAGATGGATTTTGAGAGCAAAACGAGGTCTTCAACGAGTATTGTGGGCTCGCCGGTATGCGTGGTAAATGTGTTTCCCCGGATACCCAGAAAATCGCCTATATCCAGAAATTCAAGCAGGGAGTATTTTTCACCGAGCATATCTTTCTTCAGATAAATCTGTATTTTCTCCCCATCGTCCAGTATATTGCCAAAGGTAGATTTACCGTGTTTCCTCAGCGCAACGAGTCTGCCCGCCACCCTCACATCCTTTCCATCACAAAATGACCGTTTTATCTCTCCAACGGTATGGGTTCTGTCAAACCTTTTTGGGTAAGGGTTTATACCTTTTTCGATTATGGAGAGGAGTTTTGCTATCCTTATTTTTTCCTGTTCGGATGTGAACATAATCTAAGAATATGCATTAACCACGCCTGCCTGCCGGCGGGGTAGAAGTTGGTTAGTTAGAATCTAACAAACTATTTGTCTTTTGCTTTTTTCGCCCCCGGTCTAAAAGCGCCTCTTTCACTACCTCATCTACCCTCTCAACAAATGTAAATTTTAAGCCCTCCTTTTCTCTATCCGGTATCTCCTTTAAATCCTTTTCATTCCATTTGGGGAGTATCACCTTTTCAATGCCCGCTCGTTTGGCGGCGAGCACCTTCTCCTTGACTCCCCCCACGGGTAAGACCTTGCCCCTCAGGGTGATCTCACCCGTCATGGCAACCTTTGGGTTTATGGGTTTTTCCGTAAATAGTGAGATGAGTGCGATGGCGACCGCAACGCCGGCGGATGGACCGTCCTTGGGTATGGCGCCCTCCGGCACATGTATGTGAATATCGTATTTATCAAAAATACCGCTGTCGATTTTATACTTCTTCGCCTGTGACCTCACATAGGAGAGGGCAGCTTTTGCGCTTTCCTGCATTACTTCACCGAGTTGTCCCGTGAGGGTAAGCAGCTTCTTGCCTTTCATCTTCGTGCTCTCAATGAACATAATATCGCCACCCGCGGGCGTCCACGCAAGTCCCGTTGCGATTCCCATCTCTCCTTTCATTTCCGCAAGTTCCTGGTAGAATTTGGGAGGACCGAGAAAGTCGGGCAGGTTTTCGGAGGATATAACTTTTCTTTTTCTGTTTCCCCTTGCAATCTCCATGGCGACCTTTCTCATGCAGGTCGCGATCTCTCTTTCGAGATTTCTGACTCCCGCTTCTCTCGTGTAATCACTTATCACCCGCCTTATTGTACCATCCTCGAACCTTATATATCTCCTCGTGAGACCGTTTTCTTTTAACTGTTTTGGTAGCAGAAATTTTTTTGCAATCTGTAGTTTCTCTTCCATCACATAGCCGGGTAGTTTTAGCGTCTCCATCCTGTCCAGAAGTGCTGGAGGTATGGTATCGGTAATATTTGCCGTGGTTATAAACATGACCTTTGACAGGTCAAATGGAACATCGAGATAATGGTCCATAAACGCGTGGTTCTGTTCGGGGTCGAGTACCTCAAGAAGGGCAGATGCGGGGTCCCCCCTGAAGTCCATGCCTATCTTATCGACTTCGTCGAGCATGAATATGGGATTACCTGAGCCCGCCCTACGCAGACTCTGAATGATTCTTCCGGGTAGTGCACCCACATATGTCCTCCTGTGCCCCCTTATCTCTGCCTCATCTCTCACTCCTCCGAGGGAGAACCTGATAAATTTTCGCCCGAGTGCCCTTGCAATGGACATTCCAAGTGATGTCTTACCAACCCCGGGAGGTCCCACGAAACATAGGATGGGACCCTTTGTATCGGATTTAAGCTTCCTCACAGAAAGATACTGCAAGACCCTTTCTTTTACATCTTCGAGATCGTAGTGGTCGTTATCGAGGATTCTTTTCACCCTGTCTATGTCCAACCTGTCTTTTGTCTGCTTTATCCACGGAAGGGACACAAGCCAGTCGAGATATGTTCTTACGACTATATATTCTGCCGCCTGAGGGGGAATTATCTTGAGCCTTTGAAGTTCCTTGCGAGCGACCTTCTCCGCCTCTTTTGGGAGTTTTGCCTTCTCTATCTTCTGTGCCAATTCCTCTATCTCTATAGTTTTTTCATCCTTCTCACCGAGTTCCTTCTGTATGGCTCGTAGTTGCTCTCTCAGGTAATACTCTCGTTGATTTTTTCCCATTTCTGTTTTAACCTCCGATCGTATCTTTTCCCCCAGCTCAAGTATGCTTTGTTCTTTTGTCAGGATGGGCAGAAGTCTCTTCAATCTCTCTTTTACATCCATGGTTTCCAATATAGTCTGTTTTTCTTCAATATTCACATTCAGTTGCGCAATAACGAAATCGGCCAATCTGCCCGCCGTGTGGATGTTCTCAAGCATCACCGTGAGTTCGTCTGGTAAATACGGGGCGAGATTTATTATGTTGCGGAATGTTGTGGAGACATTCCTCATCAATGCCTCTATCTCTATATCTTTTGTTTCTATCTCCTTAAGCACCTCTATCTCTGCCTTCATATAAGGTCTGTCCTGCACAATTCTTTTTAGTCTTATTCTCTCTATTCCCTGAATGAGTATCCTTATGCTTCCGTCTGGAATTCGCAGAAATCTCAATATGAGTGAAGCGGTGCCCACTTCGTACAACCCGCCGTCTTTTTTCTTGGCAAAACTGCCAATGATCTTATCTGCGGATAGTGCATCATCCACGAGTTTTTTAGACGACTCGTCGTCCCTCACTAATGGAACAAGTAGATTGGGAAACACAGCCGTATCGGATAAGGGTAATACTGGCAGTATGTTGGGAATGGTTTCTTTCATCTATCCTCCGATTGTATTATTGAAGTTTATCAGTTTAGAACAGGATTGGTGTTATCCATGGTTCTCCGTGGTTAATCCCATGTTATTTTTTATTGGTCTTTTGGCTCGATTACAGTGATTTTTTGGGGAACCTTTTTGTTTAAAGTCAACTTAAATATTCCATTGAGTTGTTCCACATGGATATCTCTCGTATCTATCTTCTGTGGCAAGATTATATCTCTCGCAAAGTTCCCGGACCTTATTTCTACCTTGTAATGACATGCGTTCTTTTTGCTCCTGAGAACATTTTTTCTCTCTCCCCGGATCTTTACAACCAGCTCATCCTCGATGGTGATCTTCAAGTCCTGTTTTTCGACGCCGGCGAGTTCCAGAATGAGAAAAAACGATACATCGTCTTCGTATAAATCGATATGCGGAAACCATTCGCCCCTCGAGGCTTTCGATAAATGGTATGTGGGGTCAAATAATACGAAGTCCATGTGCTTTACACCCATTTAAAAACATTTGCCCGGTTAAAATCTAATTATCACTTTATCTCCCCTGTGGACATTAAATGTTTCTGCTAAGGAGCCGTTCGGAACGGAGAGTTCTAAAAAATCAGAACTGCCCCATATGGCAATGGGTTCTTTACCTTCGTATGTCTTGCTTATCCTGTCAATTGTCCTTTCCTTTATTTCTACGATGAACCTGTCTGGTTTCACCGACGAACGGGGTATGTTTGTTATCACATTACCAAAGTGATCAACATCCACAACCTCACCCAGTATGCCGTCTGTCACCTTTTGGGGGGGAGAAAACAGGTGTCCGGCTATGGATGATATCGGTTTTGACAGGGATATTATCGAAGTGCCCGAGGCGAGTTTTGCAGCCACCGGAGCAAACACATCCCTGCCGTGGAATGTCGTGGATTTTGGTTTTTTACAGGTTATCTTGTAAGCCTTAAACCCATCAGCAAGGATGAGGCTTAAAACCCCGTTGTCGGGAGCAACAAAGAGATATTTTTCTGTCTCAACTACAATTGGATTTCTCCTGCCGCCAACTCCGGGGTCCACCACAATGAGATGGACGGTCCCCCCGGGAAAATACCTGTACGCCTTGTACAATATAAATGCCGCCTTTTTTATATCCCGTGGGGGAATCGAGTGGGTGATGTCTACAAATCTCAAATCTGGATTTATAGAGAGCATCACTCCCTTCATGGCTCCCACATATTCGTCCCTATTCCCAAAATCCGTTATGAGCGTGATTATCGAATTCGGTTGCATATCATATATTCTTACAGAATCTATTATAATACGAAAACCACAAAATGTCAAGAAAAAAATTACAGGATGGAATGGAGTCAGCGGATTGAACGGATTACCTTTTTTTCCCTTGACATTTATTCTTTTGTGTGGTATAATCAAAAATTGGACGAGCAATACTTATGATGCAATTAGAAGAAATGCACAAACGCTTATTCATACTGCTTTTTACCTTCTGTTTTTCCTCCATCCTTTCCCTATCTCTTCCGGCAGAGGAGATATTAAAGGTCGGAAAGATGGAATTCGATGGGAACGAGACCTTTTCCGACAACGACCTGCGGTCGCTCGCAAGACTGCAAAAGGGAACACAGTTTGACGAGTTTTCCGTCAAAACAGCCAAAAGCCGCATAGAGAACTTCTACAGGTCACAGGGATTTCTTGATGTTTCCCTCAAATGGGAGAGGAAACTCGAGGGGCACGAGGTAGAGAATATAGTACATATCCGCGAGGGAGAGAGGGCAGTCATGGATACCATCATCTTCAGGGGCAATAATCTCTTCAGTGATGGGAAACTCATGTCCATATCCCGTATAATGGCGGGTGATTTCCTCGTCCGGACCGAGATATTTACAGCAAGATACAGTATCCTTAAAGCCTACTCGAGAAAGGGGTACATCAAGGCGCAGGTGGTAAGTGATACATTGCGAGAGAGAAAGAACCATTATGCATTGGCCTTCAATATAATTGAGGGTTATCCGGTATACATTGGAAGCATCAGTATAGTGGGAAATAAAAAGGTACGAAGAAAGATAATAGAGCGCGAACTTAAGATAAGAAACGGTGACCTGTACAACCCGGAAAAGGTAAATGAATCGCAGGCTGGGATATACTCGACGGGACTGTTTGAATCCGTAAAATACGATGCGGCAGAACCGGTGGAAGGAGACACCGCCCATATAATCTTTTATGTTAAGGAGAAACCGCCGAGGAGTATAACCTTCGGCACGGGTTATGTCTATTCAGATAAAAATCCAAACCGGTTATCCCTGAAAATGACATGGAAGCACAATAACCTCTGGGGTAATGCGCAGAAAATCGGTATAAGTCCCCATTACGAGAACAACTTTTCCGGATACAAAAAGGCGAAGACCGAACTGACCTATGAAGAACCGTATCTTCTCGCAACTACATTTAAGGGGGGATTGAATGTTTATGTGCAGAGGGAAAAGAGGAACAGTGAGGAGACAGATATAATAGGCTCCAATGTAAGTCTGGGAAAGTATTTAAGCCTCTATTCCCAGGGAGTTTTACGATACCAGTATGAGAATGTCATAACAAAAGGTGATAATACATCCGAAAGGTGGATAAGTTCTCTGCTCTTATCATTTTCATATGACAGGAAAAACGATATATTTTATCCGAGTAAAGGGATGGTTTCTCTTGTCACCCACCAGTATGCGGGTGGGATACTCGGTGGCGATGTAGATTTCCAAAAACTCCTGGTCGAGAATATCTTCTACGGAAAGGTTCTTCCCGGTGTGATAGCCGTAAGGGCAAGGGCTGGATGTATATGGGATGACAGGAATATGCTGTCTCAGGACAAATTTGCTATCGGGGGTATGGGCTCATTAAGGGGATTCGACGAGGAGTCCATTGGACCGGAAGTAGATGGAAGAAGGAATGCGAACCTGATGCTCGTTGTGAATTTTGAGTTCCGCCTGCCCGTGTTCAGGAGATTTGAGCTCGCATACTTTTTCGATGCGGGGGGACTCTGGGAAGACTTCCGGAGTATTACTATAACAGAAAACACGGGAATATCTGGAGGTGTGGGTGTGGGATACAGAAGTCCAATAGGACCCATAAGACTGGATTACGCACACAGGTTGAATGGACCAAGTGGTGGAAATTTTTATCTTGCGATAGGATATATGTTTTGACCGTTTTACCCTTTTTATGAAAAAGCGGTTTGTTATAGCTATAATTGTTTCTTTCTTTCTGGCATTGGTCTTTATTGCCCGTACAGAACCGGTGTTGAACAAGGTTGAGAACCTCGTTTCCAAAAAAACAAATGGCTTTGTTAAAATGGGTGATATAAAGGGAAATTTGTTGTATCGCATCAGGATATACGACCTGAATGTCGGTGGGATTGTAACGGTGGATACCATGACTATCCATTATTCACCCCTGTCTCTCATCATACGCAAGATCCAGCATATAGAGGCACAGGGGATAACGATAAATGCCACACCCTCGGCACGCAGTGAGGTATCCGGTACCGGGACAGATAGAAAGGCATTTGTTTTTCCGATGGATGTTGACGGTTTTAAAATCGAGCGTCTAAATATGAGGGGGATTCCCAATGTTGGGGAGATAAGCCTGTCGGAAATCAACGGAAGCGCGAGAAGGATTGCGGGCGGTGTGAGCACGAGCCTGCATATAGACGGGGGAGAGGGGATGAATGTCTGTATATCCGAGGCGAACGGGGGTTTCTCATATATACGGGGCAGATTTTCCATGAAGGAGATGTGGGTCAATACGCAAAGATCTCGATTTCTCGTCAATGCATCATTTGAAGGGGGAAAATTTGAGTTGAGATTGCGCAATACGAAGATAGACCTCGTGGAGTTTGCACATCTCATCAAGCAGGATGTTTCAGGTTATCTCTTCTGCAGTCTCGATATAAAAAAGGAAAAGAAGCTCTCTGGAAAGGGCAGCTTTGCCGTTAAAGATGTGACATACAGGGGCTACGCCATAAATCACGGGAATGTAAGATTCAGTATAGATGACGATATCGTCAATGCAACATTGGACGATCTGAGCACAACCGGCGGCGAGGTAGACGGTATAGCGAGGATAGACTTATTTCCATTCTCTTACCAATCTCACCTCTCCCTTTCAAATATAGACATAAGGAGAGTAGTGGGAAAAGTGGAGACCTCTATCTCCGGCGAGACATCGATTTCTGGTAATCTGGATGGGGGCAAAATAGAGTTGGACCTTTGTGGTTCCGTGTCGGGAAGGACAATTGAGAGCGTGAGAGGTCATATCTCCTTTGGCAGGAAATTGCTCGTGGAGGATATAATCGTAAACAACAGGCTTTCCCTACAGGGAGAGCTCGATGACGGGAAGATTGATATCGGCGTATCTTTCCAAAAATTTGATGTATCCCCGTTCTATGCCATTGTGGGTTTTCTGAACGGCGATGGAAGGATTATGGGGACATTTGAACATCCCATACTCACGGGCTCTTTCTATATAGAAGACTTTCAATACAAGTTCTTTCGTGCTAAGTATGTCTTCTCGAACCTCAATATTGAGACACTGCATAAACCCTTTCTCGGAGAGATCGATTTTGCAGTAGCCAACCTGGATGCGCCCGGTGCTAAATTCAGTAATATAGGGGGAAGGGTCTTTATATCGGATAAAGTCGTTTTCAATGTGTATGGAGAGGGAGAAGATGTGTCCCTCTCAATCGTTGGAGATATGTGTGGGGAGGAAGTTTCACTGGATACCCTCGCATACTCCACGGGTGACATAATACTCAAGAACAGTTTGCCCGTAGAACTGAGAGTGAAACCGCCATCGGTTTTTGTAAATAGATGCGTGATATCTGTTGATGGGGGTTATCTTGAATGCAAGGGAAGATATAACCCCCTGGATATGGACCTTACAGTTATAGGAGAAGAAGTCTCGATGGCATCTCTCAGGCGAGATGTAAGGGGAAAGGCAAGCGTATGGCTGAAGGTGAACGGGGGCATTAAATCACCGTGCGTGCAGTTGGAACAGAGAATTGTAAATGTGATTTATGCGGGTGTAAAGATCGATACAGTTTATATAAATGCGGGATATACGCAAGACCTGCTCACCATTGACGAAACGAGTATCACTATCAATGGAGAGCGTTCGGAAATAACGGGAGACATCCCGATCGAACTCTTTCCATTTTCATTCCCGGAAGAGAGTATGCATCTGAATGTAACATTAAAAAACCTTCCACCAGATGTATGGAAGCCATTAAGGAAATTTGTGATTATGCAGGGCGGAAAGACAAATGCAAACTTGGCCGTGTCCGGTTCTCCTCTCTCTCCGAGCATAAAGGGCTATATTGATTTGGATGGTTTGAGTCTCCGTATGCCCTTGTACGGAGTGTCATTTAGTGAGCTCAATTCGAGGATTCGCTTTTCGCGGGAGCGGGTTGAGATCGAGAGTTTTACCGCCAAAAGCAAGGAAGGTGAGCTCGGTTTGGCGGGATACATAATTATTTCTAACCTATCTCGGGAGGGAGCAAACCTGTCTCTCGACATCGAGGGAAAGAACATACCATTTCAGTTACCCGAGGGAGAGGGATTGACTGATATGAATATTGCGCTTCGGGGAACTCTTGCGCATCCGGTGATAAATGGTAATGTAAAGATAGACGAGGCATTGGTTGCCATTTCCATCGGTCCGAGACCATCTACACCCCTGGAACGGGAGTTTGACCTCGATATAACGGTAGATATGCCCGAACGGGTGTGGATAAAGAGCCCCCTCCCCGTGCCAATTAGTCCCATACCAGAGATAGAGAATCCACTTGTTGACCTCGAGGTGGGCGGTAAAGTCTCGGCGATAAAGAGGGGACAGGAGATATTTCTTACTGGGACTATGGAGATAAAACAGGGATATTTCTACTACATTGATAGACCCTTTGAGGTGACGGAGGGAAATTTTGTGTTCGACAATACCCCCGGATTTGACCCCCTGATAACTCTGAGGGCAAAGAGTGATGTAATATACAGTGTGCTGAGAGACAACGAGACGCGGTTAGATACGACGACCGTCTATGTTTCCCTGGATGGTAGGGCAAGCCAACTACAATTTTCTATGAGTTCTGAACCCGAACTTCCCCTGGAGAATATAATAATTTTGCTCTCCCTGAATGCCCCCCTTGGTGAATTTAATGTTGCTAATGTGCCGGACAGATTGTTAAATCTTCTAATCAGGGGAACGGTATTGGCAGATGTTGAAAAGATGCTGGGCGTGGATGCCCTCTGGCTCGAGACGAGCCTGCTCGGTGAAGAGAGGAAGGCTAAGATTACGGCGGGTAAATATATTTCTCCGGATCTTTATGCAAGTTACACAAAGGATATATTTTCTCCGTTATGGAGTTTTAAAACCCGTTATCGTATCCGCCGTGGAGTGTCGCTTATGGGCGAGAGAACGGAGGAAGACGAATATAATGTCGGAATGGAGGTGGAGATACGATATTGAGAAGCCGCACAATAGTTATCAGTTATCGGTAGTCAGTTATCGGTAATCGGGTAGGAGCAACCTCCCGGTTGCGAGAGGTAGTTATCAGTTATCTGTAATCTAAAATCTGAAATCTCTGTATGTTCTACCTGCCGAATATATACATATTTATCTTGCTTCTCTGTGTGGGGGTGTTCCTTGTGTTCCTGTTCTACAAGAGGGACAGTAGAATAGCAAAGGGACTACGAATAACATCCATCGTAATCTTGCTGTTCCTCTTGCTTGAGCCCGTAATTTACGCATTCCGCTCGAATGACACACTCGCCATTTTAATAGATACCTCAAAGAGCATGGAGCCGAAGAGGGATACCGTCTCCTGGTGGCTTCGTGAGCTTGATTCTAATCCCGTAAAGAAGCGGTATTTCTGGTTTGACACGACGCTTTATAACGGAAAAACGGGTGGTGGAGCCACCGATATAACGAGGGCAATTGAATGCCTGCCTTCTCATATAGGTGGCGTTTTATTGCTTTCCGATGGGATATATACGAGGGGTAAGGACCCGAGAACGGTGGATTGCCCGGTACCCATATATGCGATACCGGTGGAAGGAAAGGCAGAGGGAAACTTTAGAATAGCGGACTACAACAGGAATTACTATGTCTATAAGGGAGATACTGCGACGGTGAAGGTAATAATAGAGGGAGAGGGCGTTGAAAAAGAGCCTGCCTGGCTTGTACTTACCGAGGGAGAAAAAGAAATATCCAGGACTTCGGTTCTTTTGGCGCCCGATGGTGTGAGAAAATCTTGCGGGCTGCATCTTGTCCCCGAAATGCCCGGAGTTCATATATACACGCTGACCCTCGGGACAGATGGAAAAGAAGATAAAGTCACCTTTCCGATGAATGTTATGGATAGACGGATAGGGGTGCTGTATATATCGGACAGTCCGTCTTTCAATCTGAAGTTTGTAAAGTCCTCTGTCGAGGAGGACCAGAACATCGAATTTCACTCCGTCGTACAGCTCGCAGGTGACAGATGGCTTGTCGATGGAAATATGAAAATGGGAAATGTTCACATCGGGGATTACATCCGAGAGATAGATCCAGATGTGGTTTTTCTGGAAGACCTCGAACCGCCTTCTGTGAAGGATTACATTGATGAGGGGGGAAGATGTTTTATGATTGGCAAGGGGCATCTCTCTCCATTTATATTTGGGGGCAGACCCGATAGAGAGGGGAGAATAGAGCTTGTCGAGAGGCAATTGGGTATACTGGACAGAACACCGCCCTCTCTCGTATTCTTTGATGTAATGGGAGTTAAAAGGGGGACGAAGATGCTCGCCGTTAGTCCCGATATAAAAACGGCACAGGGTAATATGCCGGTGTTCGCAAGTATGGCATACGGCGGAGGTGAGGTTTACAGTATTGCCTCCGGCGACCTGACACCCATCTGTTTTTCACAGAATAGAAGTCCCCATTTCTGGACGGGTTTTATCAGGTGGGTGGCGAAAAGGGGAGAAGATATTCACATAGAGACCGACAAGGCGGTTTACAGACTGGGAGAGAGCATCAGAATTAGAGCGGAGACCAGAGAGGCTATGGAAGTGGATATCCCCGTGGAAATAAGAAGCGTGGAAGGAGAAAATGTGATTGCACGGTATAAAGAGGAGAAATACCTCTACAAGAAGTCGCCAACCACATACGAGCTCGTAATAGATTATCTGCCTCCGGGGAGGTATGAATACGGGTTAAAAGTGGGGAAGAATCCGATGAAGGGCGAGTTTTATGTTGAGGAACCAGAGGCAGAAGAACCAACCCCTTATGTAGACCGTGGACTCTTAACCGCAATTGCCGTCAAGAGCGGTGGAAAGGTAATACAGAATCCGGAGGGTATCGAAATATCAATGGGTGGAGATAGAGAGAAATATCCTCTATTCCCTTCGAGGTCTCCGCTACCCCTTGTGTTGCTTGTCTTTCTTCTCTCGATAGAGTGGTGGGTTCTGAGAAGGTAACGCCTGCTGCCAACTGCTTACTGCTTACTTGTTTTCGCAACCTGGAGGTTGCTCCTACTGCNNTACTGCTTACTACTTACTATCTTTTATAGGGGGTTTTATGATATACCTCGACCATAATTCGAGCACGAGAGTAGATGAAAGGGTGCTCTCAAAAATGTTGCCGTATTTTAGAAAGGGTTTCGCCAATCCCTCCTCCACATATAAAATTGCTCAAAAGGCAAGGGAGGCAGTCGAGGATGCGAGAGAGACCGTGGCGAAATGTCTCGGATGCGAGCCGGAGGAGATATACTTCACCTCCGGTGGCACAGAATCAAATAATCTCGCGATCAAGGGTGTGGCATGGAGACAAAGACATAGGGGAAATCACATAATCACCTCCACAATAGAACATCACGCCGTCCTCAATCCGTTCAAATGGCTCGAGAACAGGGGCTATAATGTATCCTACATTCCAGTGGATTCCGCCGGTATAGTTGATGTCGAAGCCCTGAGGTGGGCAATTACGCCAGAAACAATACTCATATCAGTTATGTGGGTAAACAACGAGATAGGAACAATACAGCCCATAAGGGAGATAGCAGAAATTGCGAGGGAGAAAGGAATATACTTTCACACGGATGCGGTGCAGGCAGTTGGGAAAATTCCCGTAAATCTAAAAGAGGTTGGAGTTAATATGCTGTCATTGTCGGGACACAAATTGTACGGGCCCAAGGGTGTGGGGGCGTTGTTCGTCAGAAAGGGAACCCATATTGAGCCGCTCATCCACGGCGGGCATCACGAGAAAAATCTTCGCGCGGGGACGGAGAATGTACCGGGAATTGTCGGACTTTCAGAGGCGGTAAAGATTGCAACCGAGGAACTGGAAGAAGAAAACGAGAGGTTGTTAACTCTGAGGAATAAACTTGAGGCGGGGTTGCTGGCGCGAATATCCTACATCACCATAAACGGGCACAGGAAGAAGCGGGTTTCAAATACCCTGTCTCTCTGTGTTAAGTATATAGAGGGTGAGTCGATGTTACTACATCTCGACCTCAATGACATCTGTGCCTCGTCGGGTTCCGCGTGTACAGCTGGTTCACCGGAACCGTCCCATGTTCTCCTCGCAATGGATATTGAACCGGAGGTCGCCTCTGGGTCACTGCGGTTCAGTCTCGGCAGGGAAAATACGGAAGACGACATCGATAAAGTCCTCGATATACTTCCCAAAGTTGTGGAGAAACTGCGTTCGGTATCGCCATATAAATAGCTCATACTCTCGTCACCCTAAAAGGGTGACCGACCTGAGAGCCGATAAATTTTCCTTGATCGCATAGGAAACTATACAACAAGTCATAGTATCGAGTGTGTGTCAGATGTAGGTTGCTTCGGAGGTTGCTTCGGGGGTTGCTTCGGAGGTTGC
>DFBT01000017.1:0-6519 GCA_002366725.1 Caldifarciminota bacterium UBA3073 | reverse complement strand
TCGCAATGACATTCCTCGCAATGACATCCCTCCTGACAACCACAATAATAGAGAAATCATGGGTGATCAGCGTTAATCCCTGCCTACCGGCAGGCAGGTGCGTCCATTTTTTTCTTGACAGGAGAAGACTTTTATGTTATAATACAACAAGTTGGCTAAATGCCGAGTCCGTAAGTCTAAAATATGCACTAACCACAGATGAGCACAGATGTTCACAGATTGTATCAAAAACAGTAATTAGGTTATTGGGTAATTAAACAATTCCTGTCTACCGACAGGTAGAAAAGAACACGCTTGGTAACAACTTAATAACTCGATCACTTGATAACTTAATGGTTTGTATCTTGTCCATACGGATCTTGAGATGATAATCTCGTGTAATCTTGTGGTTTATTGACGCATTTTGAGGCACAATGAAACTTTATTACTCCATAAGTGAAGTCGGGAGCATATTGGGTGTTGAGCCTCACACAATAAGATACTGGGAGAAAGAATTTAAAATCCGCCCGAAGAAAAGGGGAAGGAGAAGGGTCTATCAGCAGAATAATATCGATGCGCTTTTGCTTGTTAAGGAGCTACTGTACGACCAAAAATATACAATAAGTGGGGCAAAAAGGAGATTCAAAGAGATTAAAAAGACGGGAGAGACCGTCATAAAGAACACACTCGTTTTTATCAGAGACGAGATAGCAGAGGTAGTGGATATACTTGAAGGATGAAGTAAAGTAACATCGGGGCGTGGCGCAGTTTCGAAGAATCCTGTGGACTGGAAGCGCACCAGTCCATGCGGATCCTGTGGACATGGGGGGCTGGGCTCATCAACAAGGTAATAGACATGCCGTACTATGTTTATGTGCTGAAGAGTATAAAGGATGGTTGGCTCTATGTGGGGCAGACATCCAATTTGCAAAAAAGACTTCTATGCCATAACCAAGGTGGAGTACGATCTACCAAAGGTAAAGGGCCTTTCAAAATTGCTTACGTTGAGGAGTATAATACGAGAAGCGAAGCAATAAGGCGCGAAAGATTTTTTAAGTCGCCGCAAGGTGGTATACTTAAGAGAAAGTTAGTAAAGTAATATCGGGGCGTGGCGCAGTCTGGAAGCGCACCAGCATGGGGGGCTGGGGGTCGGTGGTTCGAGTCCACTCGCCCCGATAGGATATTTTCCCCTCTCCTTAAATCCGAGAATTAAAGAAAATGATGAAATTAAGGACATCAGGGAATTGATAAAGACCTCCACGGGGGTCTTTTGTGTTTTAGAACCCATCTTCCTTGTTTGTGCATATTTATGTGGATGCTTTTATCAATATTTTTTGCCTTTCTACTGTGGGTCATCTGGAAGTACTGGGCGGTCATAATAGGTGCGGGATATGATCCAACACCGATGGGGACCGTTCGAAGGATGCTCGAGTTGGCGGGGGTGGGGGAGAATGATGTGGTATACGATTTAGGATGCGGGGATGGGAGAATTGTGTTGACAGCCGCAAGGGAATTTGGTGCGAGAGCAGTTGGAATAGAAGCTGATCCCGTGAGATTTCTCATTGCGTATTTGAGGATTCTGTTTTCGGATAAAAGGGACAGGATGACCATAAAATTTGGAAATTTCATGAATGTACCCTTAGGTGATGCAACCTGTATAACACTATTTTTGTTCAGGCGGGGAAACGAGATGCTCACGCCAAAGTTCGAGAAGGAACTCGCCCCCGGTACAAGAATTGTCTCGTTTGTCTGGAGAATTCAGTCATGGAGACCCGTCAAGATGGATGCACTGCAGGAAATTTATTTGTATGTGGTTCCAAAACCCGAGTGAAGCTCGAAACTAATCCCAAAAGGAACATCAACCACAGATGAACACACCTGCCTGCCGTCAGGCAGGGATATTCACAGATTATATAAGAAGTTAGTCTGTTAGTTGGATAGTTTGTTGGTTGGATGAGCCGTTAGTTTGATTCTAACAAACCTACAAACCAACCGACTAACTAACTTTCTACTCTTGTCCATACGGATCTTGAGATGATAATCTCGTGGTTTCTTGATGCATATTTTAGGTTAATCTATGTTGCTTCTTTTCCTTGTCATTCAGATTGGGAACTTTGCAGGTGATTCCCTTCTACCACTCGAAAAGGTGGAAATTACCGGTAATACCGTCTTTAATGATGCAGAGCTCTTTGACATGCTGAACATATACACCCTGTCCCGGGAGACGATCGAAGAGGGTATCGGGAGGATATTAAAGAGATATGAAGAGGCAGGTTATCCGTTTGTCCGCGTGAAGCCCGTAAAATTCCGCATGGAGAACGGTGGTATCTCATTTACCATAGAGATGGATGAAGGGGTAAAGTTTTTTATAGATGATGTAAGGGTGGAAGGAAATGTCGTAACAAAAGAGGATGTTGTAAAGAGAGAATTCAGGATGAGAGGGAGCCGTATTTTTGACCCCAAAATAATAGAGAAAGCAAAAGAGAGAATCGAGGGGCTCGGATTCTTAAAGGTCAGATCTATCCAGCCGGTGAGTTATGAGAAGGGAAGCGGCAGGGGATTTCTCCTCGTCAATTTGGAGGAACTGTCATCCTCGTCATTTGAGGGCGTAATGGGCTACGGCGCGGGAAAGCTCGGCGGTTTCCTCAAAATTAATACATACAACCTATTTGGAACCAGCAGGAGGCTCTCCGGACTGTATTCGTCTTATGCGGATGATCGGGTAAATATTCGTGTCAGTTATACAGAGCCCTGGGTCTTCAGCTACCCCGCAGATTTGAGTTTTGAGTTGAACAACGAACGTTTTGATACCCTGACTATGGTCAGCAAGTTTAGGGGTTGCCTTATGATATCACCGGTGTTCGAATTCGTTTTTGATATTGGTGCAGAGTGGGAAAAGGTGATACCCGGAGAGGAAAAGTGGTTTGGAATAATGGGAGGGACATACAGAGGGCAAAACCAGTTTCTTTCATTTTCTTCAAGATATGGAATTCACGGAGTGAATAGAGTGACCGCCGGAATGGAGAGGCTGTTCAAGTGGATCTTCCTGTCAATAAAGGGCGATGTCTGCCTCGAAGATTCGATACCCAGGCACGATTTGGTTATGCTTGGTGGCGCAAATACGGTGAGGGGATATGAAGAGGGAGAGATAAGGGGTAAGGCGGGGGTGTGGAGCAATGTGGAGTATAGACTCCCAATCGGGGGTGAAAACAGGTTCTTCCCTTTTGTAGACTTCGGTTATGTAGAATTGTTAGATAACACCAATTTATTTATGTTTGGCGGTGGTGTGGGCGTTTCATTCCTGACACCTGTGGGAAGATGGAGCATCGATTACGGTATCGGAAGGGGAAAGAGTCCCCTGCAGGGAAAAGTGCACATAAGGTTGAAGACCACAATATGAAGTGGTTAAGTATAGTCAATCGTCAATAGTCAATTGTCACAAAAAAAACCACAGAGGTCACGGAGCACAAATTAGTTCTCTGTATTCTCAAAAAAGCAAGGACTAAAATTAACCACAGATGAGCACACCTGCCTGCCGTCAGGCAGGGATGCTCACATATAAATAAACATCTTTGAAATAATAAACAATCAGTGTTAATCTGTGTTAGAAAAAGAGAAGTTTCTAGCGTTAGAAAGCAGAGCG
This sequence comes from Caldifarciminota bacterium UBA3073, assembly GCA_002366725.1. GTDB lineage: Bacteria > Hydrothermota > UBA3073 > UBA3073 > UBA3073 > UBA3073. The sequence continues at coordinate 2,897 of DFBT01000017.1, read as the reverse complement.
GCAATAGAATGTAAGGTAAAGCAATTAATCTTCTGGGAGATCACAGATGAGGGGAATAAAAATCTTTTATAATTCCTTAATACTAAATATCCTCTGTGTGCTCTGTGGTTGAGTTTTTTACACTTCCAACTTTATTAAGGGGGGTGTTATGGTTGAGAGGATATTCGGCTTGAAGGAGCGGGGGAGTAAAGTCTCAACCGAAGTGATAGCGGGATTTGTGACATTTATGACGATGGCTTACATCATATTTGTCAATTCCTCGCTTCTATCTAAAGGCGGTGTCCCATTTGAGGGAGCGGTAATGGCAACGGTGTTATCCGCCGCCATCACCTGTATAGTAATGGGTCTCTTTTCAAATCTACCCTTTGCACTTGCCGCCGGAATGGGATACAACGCCTTCTTCGCTTTCACGGTATGCGGTACGATGCAGGTTCCCTGGCAAACCGCTCTGGGATGTGTATTCTGGGATGGGGTCATATTCGTCATAATTGCGCTCTCCCCCTGGAGAGAGCAGGTCCTCAAGGGTATTCCGTCCAATCTAAAACTTGCGGCAAGCGTGGGAATTGGCATATTCATCGCCTTTATAGGTCTCTCCGGGGCGGGTATAATCACCAAAAACCCCGCTACCATAATCGCCCTCGGCAATATAAAATCTCCCGCGGTGCTCCTTGCCCTCGGAGGTCTTCTCTTCACCACCTTCCTACTCGCGGTGAGGGTTAAGGGGGCGCTTCTGTGGGGGATAATTGCTACAGCGCTCGCCGGGATGCTCGTGAGTTCTGGTGGGACAACCATCACACCCGTTCCACACGCCCTGACCGATGTGGTAAAACTTCCATCGGGAAAGGCGTTTGCATCGGTATTCTTTCAACTTGACATAATTGGTGCGCTGAAACTCTCTCTCTTACCCGTGATATTCACATTCATCTTCTTCGACCTGTTCGATACGCTCGGAAGTGTGGCGGGTCTCGCCGCTAAATTGGACATACTCGATAAAAAGGGGAGTTTTCCTGGGGCGGGCAGGGTGCTGATTGTCGATGCCTTCGGAACTCTCATAGGTTCATTATGCGGAACCACGACGGTTACAACCTATATAGAGAGCGCGGCGGGTGTAGCGGAGGGAGGAAAGAGTGGACTCACTGCGATTGTTGTGGGCATTCTCTTCCTCCTGGGACTTTTCTTCGCTCCGTTTGCCCGTATCATTCCGGCATCTGCAACTGCCCCGGCGCTCATACTGGTTGGACTTTTTATGATGGAGCCGATATTGAAGATAAACTGGAGAGATGTTACTGAGAGTCTACCCGCCTTTCTCACGATAATTATAATGCCCCTTACGAGTAATATCTCTCACGGACTCGCGGCGGGAATAATCTCTTACACCCTCTTAAAACTCATCACCGGAAAGGGAAAAGAGGTGAGTTGGCTCCTGTACATCTTTACATTGCTGTTCATTATCTATTATGCATTTGGTTACAAAGGCTGATGGTGTTGGGATTCTTCTCCCCACACCCTTTTTATATGCTCATCGGGTAGTTTCCGGGTGAATCTACTGACCACAATGATGAGTACAAGACCCACGAGTATCCCGGGTATGAATCCGTGAATGCCCAATGGATTGCCGAGGGCAATCCACAGGAGAGCGGTTGCACACCCGCCTATCATAGAGGTAAACACGCCAACGCCGGTTGTCCCCTTCCAGTAGATTCCGAACAGCATTATCCATCCCTGAATAAAACCCGTCCATACAACCGCGAGATATCCCCCTATCGCGACATAGAAAACTATGATAAGCCCCGATATCAGGACTCCCTATAAATAGGGTATATCCATCAGTACCTCGAATATGTTTCCCATTCCCTTCAGTATGCTCACATTATAGACAACCATAAATATACATATTACGAACGCCGAGAACACCCTCGCTTCCTTTGACCTGAATCTCTCACCGAAAAAGCCCGGTACGGTCATTGCGGCGAGCCTCCTGGTGAATAATCTTATCCTCTCACCCAGTATTATCCAGCAGAGGGTACAGCCCAGGAGCACATTGGTTGCACCCACCCAGACCGTTGACATACCATACTTGTAACCAAATCCGCCACCGCCAATTATGACTACCGATGAGAAATATGCGGCTATAAATGAAATAGCGGTGACCCACGGCCCTATGTTCCTACCCCCGATGTAAAAATCCTCAACGGTTTTCGTACCCCTCCTGCTTAGAAATGCGATGGCGACAAGAACGGCAAGATAGACTACAAGGACAACTATATAGACCATCTACTCCTCCCCGTTATCCTTCAAAGGGAAATTTCTTTACCACCGCCCATATTGCAGATACAAAGACAGCGAGTATTGCCACGATATAGGCAAGGAATGTTGAGATGGGGCATCCGAAGATATACATAACGCCTCCCTTAAAAGTATATATCTCATTGAGGTCTTATTTTACCATACCGTTTTGGAAAAGTCAAGATTTTTCCTTGACGGATAGGAATTTAGTAGGGGGGTACTCCTTGAAAATTTGGTGTAAGTTCTTATCTTTCTTGAGGTTAGTTGCTGCAAAAATTTATTGACTTTTTCGTAAAGATGTGGTAAGATATTATCTATGCATCGGTTATCTGCTAGAGGAAAGATAAGGGATATTCTATTAGATAATGATAATGTATGGAATGTGTTGGATAGAGGAATAGAGTTGGGGGTTGCCCGTCCTTTTTTAAAGGATGTGGTAAAGAAGATGCTTAACTGTGGGAAAGAGGCGGGAGGTTTTGCGGTCTACAAATGTGAAGATTGTGGTGAGGAGGTAAGGGTTCCTTTTTCCTGTAAGACGAGGTTTTGTAATAAATGTGGTGTTGCGTTGACTGACGAGTGGGTAAGCAGGACAGAAGCGAGGATGATTGATA
>DFBT01000003.1 GCA_002366725.1 Caldifarciminota bacterium UBA3073 | reverse complement strand
GTCAAGAAAAAATTATCGGCACTGTAAACAGTGCCCCATCAAACCGGTCGGTCACCTTTTTACCCCGCCATATGCGGGGCAGGGTGACAAATATCAATTTTTGCTTGACAAATTTACCAAGTTGTGTTATACTAACTTGATGAAGATGAAGGACATAATAAAAGAATGGTTGAAAGAGTCCACCGGGTTGCCTGTGGAGGTCGCAACGACAAGAAATCCGAAACTCGGTGATTACACAACAAACATCGCATTCTCCACGGGAGGAGACCCAAGAGAAAACGCCCGCAATATATTGAGTAATATAAAAGGAAAACCCGACATTGTCGAAAAGATAGAGACAAAAAATGGCTTCATAAATATCTTTCTCTCTAAGTCGGCACTCCTCGGGGTCATAGATACGGTGAGAAGGGAAGGTGAATTCTATGGTTCGTGTAACAAGGGTGACGGAAGGAGAATACTGTTAGAATTTGTAAGTGCAAACCCGACGGGCCCGCTCGAGGTACCAAATGGCAGGGCGGCAAGCATCGGCGATTGCCTCTATCGCGTTCTCTCATTTATGGGATATTCTGTGGACAGGGAGTATTATGTCGATAATTGCGGCAGGCAGATAAAACTACTGGCTGAATCCATCAATGCACGAATGAGTGGAGAGGATGTACCTGAGGGAAGATACAGGGGTGATTATATCAACGAACTCTCCGACGAGGTACGGGTCCTCAAACCGCGGGACCTCGAAAAATTTGCGGTTGAAACCATACTCTCGCAGCAGAGGAAAACACTTACAGATTTTGGGGTGGAGTTCACCAACTGGGTCAGGGAAAGTGAAATAAGGAAAATATGTCCAGATATAATCGGAAAACTTCGGAAAGGAGGATTTATATATGAGAAGGACGATGCAGTGTGGTTCACGGCGTCATCCTTCGGAGATGAGAAGGACAAAGTGTTGATAAAGAGCGATGGGGAGTTTACCTATCTCACACCGGACATAGCATATCATATAAACAAATTTGAGAGGGGATACGATACTTTGATCGATATTCTCGGACCGGACCACCTCGGGCATATTCTCTCCCTGAAGGGTGCGCTCGAGGCGTTGGGCTATCCGGCGGGTAATCTCATCGTTCTAATTTCACAGTGGGTAACTATTCTCGAGGACGGCAAAAAGAAGAGAATGTCCAAACGGGAAGGGAGATTCGTAACCTTGGATGAGATAATATCTACTATAGGTAAGGATGTGGCTAAATTCATCTTCTTGACGAGAAAGAGGGACAGTCACCTTGTATTTGACATGGATGTCGCAAAGAAAGAGTCAAAAGAAAATCCCGTTTATTATATTCAGTACGCATACGCCAGAATGTCCGGTATAGAGGGGGTCGCAAGAGAAAGGGGAGTGGGTATAGATGATTCCAAGACCGCTTTGCTCGGAAACGAGGAGGAAATGAACATCTTGAGAAAACTGATACATTTTCCGGAGGTTTTGGAAGAAGTTGAAAGGACATTTGAACCCAATCATATTCCAACCTATCTCACCGAACTTGCATCCCTGTTCCACACATTTTATGAAAGGCACAGGGTGGTAAGCGGCGATAGAGACCTATCGGGGGCAAGGCTTGCGCTTACCGCCGTCATAAAACAAGTGCTCGGAAATGGTCTTTCACTACTCGGAATCACCGCACCCGAGAGGATGTGATAGGTGTTAGGTGATAGGTGTTAGATGGTAGGAGCGACCTCCTCATCCATACGGATCCGTAGGGATACGAGCCGTATGGCTGGTCGCGATGATTGGAGATTCTAGATCGCGGACTACACACTACGATTGTACGGGCGAACGGCTGTTCGCCCCTACGCCTTACGATTTGCAGTTTACTGATTATTCTGTGCCTTCGTGTCTTTGTGGTTAATCTCATTTTTGATATTTTATTTTTGATTTTTCATATTCTACCGGGGGGTTACATGCTGTACGCAATGGCACAACAACCGTCTCAGGTACAGGGAGGAGGATCGGCGTTTATGTCCCTTATACCGATTATCCTCATATTTGTGGTATTCTATCTCCTCCTCATACTGCCGCAGCAGAGAAAACAAAAGGAACATCGGAAACTTCTTGGGTCTTTGAAGAGAGGGGATAATGTTGTAACATCGGGAGGGATTCACGGCCGGATTACAAAGGTCGGTGATACTACGGTCACAATCAAAGCCTCTGAAAAATGCGAAATCACCGTAGAGAAATCTGCCGTGTCAAATGTAAAGGGTTAAGATGAAGCTCGTCTTTTTCGGTACGGGAGGATTTGGCAGATACCCACTCGTATGTCTATCTTCTCATCACGAGGTTGCGCTTGTCATCACCTCCCGTGGCAAGACAGAATCTACCGTGGCATCGCTTTGCAATGCACTGGGATTACCCTTACTCTCCACATCCAATCCCAACAGAGAGGAAACAATAAAAATCGTCCGCGAGCTATCCCCCGATATACTCGTTGTGACGGATTACGGTTATATCTTGAGAGATGCATTAATTTCAATACCTCGTTTGGCATCGTTAAATCTTCATCCTTCTCTACTCCCAAAGTACAGGGGAGCCGCCCCCATTCAACGAGCAATTATGAATGCCGAGAGAGAAACGGGAGTCACCACTTTCTTTCTCTCAAGAGACATAGATAAGGGAGACATCATATTAAAACAGCCAACGGTTATAGGCATAAATGAAACTTACGGCGAATTGAAAATCAGATTGTCGAGAATCGGGGGAAAGCTTCTACTAAGAAGCATGGCACTGGCACAGAGGAATTTTAAAGGAGTATCTCAGGAGGGAAATACCACATATGCCCCGAAGATAAGAAAGGAAGAGAGAAAAATAGAATGGCACGGCAGTTCCGAGAAGATAAAAAACCTCGTCCACGCCCTTTCTCCCAAACCGGGAGCATATACAAGCTTCAGGGGCAAGAGACTTATTATACTGAGGGGGAGGGCGATTCCGCGAAGTGGAAAGAAACCAGGAGAAATCATCGACGACGAAGACCTACTCGTTTCAACTGGTGATGGAAGCTTCCAGATCCTCAAAATGAGACCCGAGGGCAGTGTTACAATGTCTGCATATTCGTTTAAACTCGGATATAGACCCAGAGTGAGTGAGGTGATGGGAGCATAAATCGAGAAGCCCAGACTACTCTCTCTTCAAGATCTCCAGAAGTGAATCTGCATCCTTTCCATTTATAATGTCGAGTTCTCTTTCTAAATACACAGAGAGTCTCGTCAGCAATCTATAAGTCTCAACCGCCATTTTTGACACACCCTTGAGCGCCTCTATCTCTTTCTTTATTGTTCCCTTATCTATCCTTTTTACAGGACCGCTGAAGGAGTCCTTTATCCCTCTTTCATCTATACACTTAAGCGTATCCTCGGCGAGGAGAATGGCCAATTTTTCATCAAGACCTACCCTCTTAAGGATGGACATCTCGTACCCGATAAGACCCGTCAGATGTGACGAGGAAAACGATAACACCGCGTGATACAGCAGTTTACCCTCTCTGTTTATCAAAAGGGGAATACCCCCAATATCCTTCACTATGCGTACTCCCGTATCCGCGTCACTTCCCTCTACCGAAAAGTATACCCCCTCAAGCGATACGGGGCAAAGCGAGGTAAAATTCTTGACGGGATGTATGGATAGATACCTACATCCCTTTGCTGAAGAGAGTATATCGGATGAAAGGGCACCACTTGTATGAATGATGAGTGAACCATCTCTGAATCCCCCGAGACCTGCTATCTCTCTACATACTGATTCTATTGCATCGTCTGGAACGGTGAGAATAACGATATCAGCCAAAGCTGTTATCTCGCGAGGTCTTGTGGAGAAGTTCTTACAAACGGAAAAGAGCGGAGAATCACTTCTGCTCCTTGATGAGAGCCCGACAATTTTATAGCCCGCATTATGCAGCGCGACTCCGAGTGATGTTCCCACCTTTCCCGTTCCCACTATGGCGACACTTTCCTTCATATGTCGGCTTAATTATAACATAAATAATGGTTTAAGTCAAGGAAAAAATTGGACGCTGATTCACCCCGCACCTATGCATAGGTGCGGGGCAAACGCAGATTACCCATGGTTTTTTTTATTAATGTGGTTGTCAGGAATAATGTCATTGCGAGGGATGTCATTGCGAGGCGAAGCCGAAGCAACCCCCGAAGCAACCCTCGAAGCAACCCCCGAAGCAATCTCCATCTGACACATACTCGAGACCATGACTTGTTGTATAGTTTCCTATACGATCAAGAAAAAACTTATCGACACTCCGGTCGGTCACCCTTTAGGGTGACACAGCAACGGTCGGTCACCCTTTCCATACGGATCCTGAGGATAGGGTGACGAGGATATTATCTTATGTATCGCGTCTTGAGTAAACCCTCTCTCAGGCCTTGTAAAATTCCCTGTTATAACAAAAGGGGCGTTCAAACGAACGCCCCTTTTGTGTGTGGATATTACTTCACTTTCACTTCAACAAACTTCGCCTTCTGCACTTCCTTCTTCGGGAGTTTGAGTTCCAGGATACCATCTTTAAGCGTTGCTTCCACTTTGTTGGGATCCACTTCGCGCGGGAGTCTTACGCACCTTCCAAACGAACCGCAACATCTCTCCGCAAAATAGTATCTATCGCCTTTCTCTTCTTTCTCCTTTCTTACTTCACCCTTAATGGTGACAGAATCGTCCGATACCGAGATGTCGAGGTTTTCTTTCTTTATTCCTGGAATTTCGGTTCTCAGAAGAAAGTGGTCTTTTTTCTCCACGAGATCAACGGACGGGACCCACTCGACACCTGGCAGTTTCTCCTCTGTCTGCCATCTGGTGGGAAAGAAATCAGAGAAGAATCTGTCAATGAACCTGTCAAATGTGTCCTCCAGGCTGGTTATCTCTGCAAGGGGATAGTATCTCCTCATATCAATCACCTCCTCTTTCAGTTACGGATTTCACAGAGTTTAGCCACACATCTCACTGTTTTTATTTTTTTGCCACTGATTTCAGTGGTTGTCTCTGTGATAATCATCGCTATCTGTGTAATCTGTGGCTTTTTCTATCGTCTTCACTCATATAGTTTAGAAAAATCCAAAAAGGTTACAAAAAAAATTTCAAGTGCGGGTGTCCCCATCATTATTATCGGTTGGGCACTCTTTAGAGTGCCGTAATTAGTTACCTTTTTTGCACGCCAGATTTTTTTCTTGTGGATATTGGTGTTGGATATTGGTGTCAGTTCATCGTGTGGATATTGGTGTCGATATTGGTGTCAGTTCATCGTAACTCCTTATACGCCAGGGTGTCGATATTGGGATATTGGTGTCAGTTCATCGTCAGTGGGATATTGGTGTCAGTTCATCGTAACTCCTTATACGCCAGGAGATTAGAGAGAGAATTTTTTTCTTGACAAAATGCGGTTTTTGTGGTATGATATGGGGAGATTAGCAAGGGTTATTTTTTCAGGACTTATCTACCATGTAGTGAATAGGGGTAATAATCGGCAGTATGTCTTTGAAGACGATGTCGATTTTGAAAAGTACCTCGAGCTTCTCGGGAGTTATAAAGAGCGGTATGGTTTGAGGCTCTATCATTATGTCTTGATGAATAATCATATTCATCTGCTGATGGAGACTTCGGGAGAAG
>DFBT01000100.1 GCA_002366725.1 Caldifarciminota bacterium UBA3073 | reverse complement strand
ACTACGCCAGGGTTCTACTCTACAATAATCAACCGGGAGGTGGTATGGTATGGTTGGATATTATAATTTTTGCCGTGCTCGTCATCGCCGCCATTTATGGACTTATCAAGGGCTTAATCAGAGGACTGTTCGGTATCGTTGCGCTTATAGCGGGTATCTGGCTCGCATCACGCACCTTCAAGCAATTTGCCACGCATCTTCCATTTAGCAATCCCATCCTGTCAAATATCCTGAGTTTTATCATTGTTTTCCTCATCGTGGCTGTCGTTATAAATGTAATTGGTTTTATAATTCGCAAGCTCATTGCGTTCGCTTCACTGGGGTGGATAGATAGGATATGTGGACTGATATTTGGCTTTATTATCGGGGTCTTTGTAAACTGGATCGTCTGCATCTTAATTCTCTCGTTTTCTCCGAATGGGAAGGATTTGATAGCCAATTCCCGGTTCGCTCCGGGGATACTCTCCTCGGGGAGCTTCTTCAAGAAATATTTTCCGAAACCGAGACAGGAAGAGAAGAGGGAGCATAAGGGGAAGGGAGCGAACATCGATACTGCACTCTTCTCTCTGGGGTCTGAGGATTTTGTGGTGTGATTGGTCCTCACATATCTCACAGGACACCAGGATTTTTCATTTTTTTCTTATTGCCCTTTTGTTTTCCTGCCTTACGGTAGGCGTGTTGTAGATTTTTGCAACAGGGAATTTTCTGCTTGACTTTCCCTCTTTTTTGGGTTACAATAGGATCGTATTTTACTTTGCAGGTAATCTCTCGTTGAAATTTTTTAGGTTTTGTTCTATTACAATTTTTATGTTAGAATACATAATGTAAAATTACATAAAATCCTTTGCGTGTCTTCTTACCTCAGGGTTGGAAAGGGGGTAGCTCAATGATAAACCCGTTTATTTATGGCGAGGAAGTGGTAGGCGATAGTTTTATCAACAGAGAAGATGAGTTGAGAATGCTTACCAGGGATATAGAAAGTAATGAACGCATATTTCTGATCTCTCCCAGAAGATACGGAAAAACTTCATTGATAGTCAGTCTGTTTAGTATTTTAAGAGAGAGGAGATGGTTGACCGCAAGAATCGACCTGTATAAAGCAACTTCATTAGAAAGTCTGGCTAATTTATATGGTGTTTCCATAATCCGTTCAATTGAATCAAAGCCTGAAAAATGGATAAGATTTTTGAAAGAATTTATCCCAATGCTCAGACCAACAATCACCATTAATCCAGATGGACAAGCTGAATTGAGTCTGAACCTGCATCCCCGAGAACAAAACATCGAACTGCTTCTTGATAAACTTTACAATCTACCAGAAGAGATTGCTGTAAGACACAAAAAACGGGTTGCTATTGCCTTTGATGAATTTCAAGAGATACGGACACTTAATGGCGAGAAAATTGAAAAAGCCTTGCGGGCAAACATCCAGAGACATCATAATGTAAGTTATATATTTGCCGGGTCGAAAAAAAGAATGCTCTACGATATGGTGTCCAAGCCCTCCAGTGCGTTTTATAAAATGGGTAAGGTGATCCATTTAAACAAAATTAATCGGAAGGATTTTGAAAGATTTATTATCACCAAGTTTTCACAGGCAAGGAGGTCAATCTCAGAGGATGCTCTGGAAAAAATATTTACTATTACCGAAGAAATTCCCTATAATATCCAATTCCTGTGTCACCAAATCTGGGATAAATATTATGGACAGAAGAAAATAACCGTTGATGATGTAGAGGCGACGGTTAAGGACATTGCTTTTGGTCAGACTCCAATATACACCACAATTTGGGACAGATTAACACTGCATCAACGCCGGGTGTTGAAGGCTATCGCCGCTTCGGGAGGGAAGGGTATTTTCTCTCAGGATTTTCGTCAGCAGTATGGTTTAGATTCCCCCGCTTCCGTTCAAACCTCGGTTAATTCATTAATTTCTCACGAGTTTCTCGACAGGGAAAATGACAGCTATGTATTTCTCGATGTATTTTTTAAGGAATGGATAAGTAGAAGAATGTCAGACTTTGGTTCAGAATAGAAAATGAATAGTTTCTGATTAATGAAACACAGAAATTTTGTGATGCCCCCAGTTCTGTTGATCCCAGTTAATCATCGATATCCTTGGTCAATCACATAATAGAGATAAACAAACAAGTTTGAGGAAATGGGGGCGGGTATCGAGAAAAAGGTCTAACTTTGCCAGACAGATACGGGTATTATCTGTTCGAACGAGCCCCCCTTACCGTGTGAATATCTCCCCTTTTTATATGAAAATCCATGGTCGGAGAGGATGATTGCCGTCCCCTTCCTTATCTCCTTGAGTATCGGGGCTACCATTGACCCTATCTCCTTTTTCAGGCTTTCATAAAGTGGACAGAGTGCAAGTGTGGTGGTGTGGATGTGGTTGTCTATCAGGTTGAAGTGGATCAAAGTCGGGTCAGATGCCCCCTTCAGAAGGTTGATTGTCCTCACTCCGTCCCGCTCTGCAGATATCTCAAAGATAATTGGTTCTTTTGTAAATCCTCTGAGGAGTTCTTCTCTATTTATCAGTGTGGAGGTTGGTATCTTTGCCAGTATTGGAAATTCTTCCATAAACTTGAGGGGATAAAGCCATCCCTTGAGCTCCCCTTTCAGAAAATTGTAGAGGTCCCATCTCATACAGTCAAATATGATGAATGTATGGAGACCATCCGGATACTTTTCGTATATTTTAATGGGAAGCTCTCCAATGGGAAGTATATCCATACCCCCCTTAAATCTCTTTTCAAATTGTCTTACGAGGTTCTCTACTTTCATTGCAAGTTTTTTTACCACCCCCTTTGGCAGTATGTCAAGCTGGAAGTTCAAAAGGTCGATCTTTTCAACGAGGAAATTTAACGGAGAGATAACATTTATATATGTTTTGACCCCCGATGTCTTCGGAAATAAAGAGGACAGAGAGCGACACTCGATGAATGCCTTCCCAAACTCAACCTGTGAAAGGGGGTTTTTTATTGAGAGAAATCTCCTTTCATCAACATCGCTCCTCTCCTTTGTGAGAAACTCCTTCACTGCGAGTCCACACAGAAGTCCCGATAGCCTCTCTAATTCTATAAACCCCACGAGGTCCCCTGCAGACATTCTCCTTATCCCGATCTCATCAAAAAGTTCTTCTATCACCCCACTTTCTCTGAGTTCATCGTCGAGTTGGGGATAGACCTCCGCCACCTTCTTCATGATCCCGCGTATCTTTTTCTCCTTGGCGGCATCCACTCCAAACCTTGAAGAGAGTATTTTTGAACCCTTTGCAAGACCGTGTTGAGAGAGAACCAGGGAAGCAAATCCCGCAAGGAGGAGTTCGTCCTCCTTTGCGCATATATATGGGGTCAGTGATTCCTTTAGTTCCCTGAAAGGCGTGGTGTCTTTATCCTTGATATGGATATAAATCCCTTCGTCCGCATCACCGAGCCACCTATCAAATATCTCTCTTGCTTCTTTTACCGATAGCACCTTGTCGAGGAGTTCTTCCCTGATGAGAGAAAAGTCCCTTTTCTCTACAACTCTTCTGCCCGTAAGTGCCTCATTTACCGCATCAATGAGAGTATCCGACAGTGTAGAACGGAGTATAGAGACGGGGTCTTTTGCATCTGAAAGTGTAGAGATTTTTTTAATATCCCTTGCCAGATCCTCCTTCCCGAGAAGTGATATTGAAAGGGCATATCTTTGAAGCTTCAGTCTCACATCATCCCTCCCAAATGCAGATATGTATTCACGAATTCCTCCTTTTATAAATTCCACGATCTCTTGCGGTGTCGGAAGTTCCACTTTTCCTTTGATGTTGAACCCGCACCTGCATAGGGGATAATAGGCAAGTTCCCTCTCAACATCTCTCTCACATCTCTCCGGGATACCGGAAAGAATAGCCTGAAGGGCAACCGCATCGTGTCTTATGCCCCCGATGAGTATCTTTCTGAGTTTTAAAAGCAGGATATACTCTGTCGAACTGCGGATCGAGGGAAGGGCGGAAAATATCTTCCTCTGGTAAAATTCATTGTGTGAGGCTCTGTATCTGTCCAGATAATCTTTGAAGAACTCCCGAAAATCATCCTTTAGCTTTTCAAATTTATCTATATCCTTCAGGTTTTCTCTCATCTCGGAGACCTTTGCCTTCATCTCCTCGGGGACCGAAAGTTCCGGAGCGTACAGGAAGAGATAAATCCTGCGATAGAGAGAATACGATTTTTTGAAGAAGTTGAGATATTTGTAAAAGGTATCAATGCTCCCCCAGAGTCCCGGTTCCAACTTATATGCAAGCCCAGTCAGTCCATCTTTTGAATTTAATCTCGGGTCAATGTTATTACAGAATGTGTGTATAGGTGAGAGGTCAACACCATCCCGAAAAGGTGCAAATGCCGCTTCATTACCTTCATCCTTCACAAAACTTGCATACTCTTTCATTCCCCCCTCAAGTTCCTCCTTAAGTTTCTTTGCCCTTTCCCAGACCTCCATCTGTTCTTTTATTGTGAATGGCTCGATCTCCCGAAGCAGTGGTGTTCCCCGAAGTATCTCAACAACCTCTTCTTTGACGATATCCCCCCTCGAAAGAGACTTTACAGAGTGAGTATATATCTTTGCCGGCGAAAATTCCCTTATCTCCCTTTCCAGACCGTAAGGGGTGATATAACCATTCGAAATGAGTACGGAGAGAAGAAAGTTGAAGGAGTGCTCGTCGAGCCCGAACTCGCTCTTTACGAGAAGTTTTTTTACATCCTCAATTCTCGTCCTTCCATCTTCGGGTATAGCCTCCACTATTCTCTTAAGAAGCTCATTTTTCCCCGGGTTTACATCTGGATAGAATGCCTTCCCCCTTTTCTTTACCACCTTAAGCCTCTCTATGGGTGCAATATCTCCAATAATTCTTCCTTCCTCAAACTGGATGAAGAGTTCCTGAACAGTAAACCTTCCGGCATCTGGTACAAGGGGCATAATATCGGAATGTCTCGGATATAAAGACACAAGGGGTGCATCAAATATCTTTGAGAGAAGTTCAGAGAATGTACCAAAGTGGGGGAGAGGTGGCCTCTCTATCTTTCCCATCCAGTATATCTTTCCATCAAAATATATATCCTTCACGATCTGTTCCGCCCTTGCCTTCTCTTTTGCTATAAGCTTTTTTGCCTCCTCCTTGAGTTCCTCATCCTCTATCCTCGTATGTGCGAGGAACTCCCTGAGTTCTTCTGCTTCCCCGGGAAGTGGTTCTCTTGGTTGCCATATGAGAATGGTATTTGCAAACCTATTAACCGGCAGGGTCTTGTAAAGGGATGATTCCGGGAAGAGGAGAAGTAGTGAGAAATCTGCATCTCCTCCCTCTATCTCCTCCAGTGCCTTTTCTATGTCCTTTAGGCCAAGAGAAGATGTGAACAATACAGAGCCCTTTCTTATTGTGTTTTGCCAGAGGAGGGTCGTTTTCTGGGGGTATGGTCCGATCTCACACAATGGAAGGACGGGAATTCTTATATTTGAAAACAGAGTCCTGTAGAAGTCCTCACCTTGTGGGAGTTTCTTTTTCTCTTCCTCCGTTTTTCTCCTTAAAAGTTCATATACATTCGGGGACAGGTCTATATAGTATCTATCTTCCTTGTGCCTCACATATGGGGAGTCCTCTTCCAGTCTATCGAGAATCCTTTCCTTTATATAGAGGTAGTTTGACTCGGGAGAGAGGAGGGAGAGCTTTTCCAGGATGAGGTCTGTTATCTCTTTATGTGTCAATCTCTCTATCGTACCCGACAATTCAACAAGTATGAGGAGCTTTATCACCCTCATTGCGATTCCCTTCTCCCTTGGGGATGAAAAGATATTATCTATGTTTGTCTCGTAATACATATATACCCTCGAATAATAAGGTGATGTCGCTTTTGACTCCTTTATTCTTTCAAGAAAGTGGTCAAAGATCCTGTCCGGTGAGAGGAGATTTGTGGCGTCCTCGTCAAGCATTCCCCTTATTTTCCTGTCGGGGTCGCCCTTCAACTGGTAGTGTATGAAATCGATCATTCCCCTGTGTTGAGAAAAGAGTGGTGTGAGCGCCTGAAGGAAGTCCACGGTCTTCGGATGGACGGGATAGATGGAGAGAAAGAATTTTTTCTCCTTGAAGAAATCTGGATAGAAACCGCACAGTCTCTCATAAACATCCTCTATACCCTTTTCGTTCTTCTTTTTTACAATTCTCTTCGGGATTAGTTCTTCTATATGATGGGCAGATAGTAGAAGTCTCTTCGGGTATCTGTCTTTTATGCGATTCATTAACCTCTCATCTATGTGTCCTCCAATCTCTTCAATGTTCTCCTGCAGCGCACAGACGGGATACCACGGGTGATCGTGTGTGAACTCCCCCATAAACTGGAGAAACCTCAGGTCATCCGTAAATGAGGCGGGTGTGGGTTTTGACCTGAGAAACTCCGAGAGTTCGTCTATGAGGATCAAAATACTGTCTATCTCGTTTTCTTTCCTTATCCTTTCAACCCTCCCAAAGGAGACCTTTCTATCGTACCTCTCCTTTAAAGGATTTTCCTCAAATGTAGAGAGAAACTGCTTTACAATTACTCCGGCTCTCTCTTTTTCATCTTTACAAATTTTTATCCATTCACCCTCTTTCATCCCAATTTTCTTCAGAAAATCATCCTTCAGGAATGGGAATACAAACCTCTGGAAGTTCTTTATGAGGTATGATTCATCGGAGAGAACGACTGGTTTTTTAAAACTAGTCTCCACGCTTTTCTCAATTTCCATTATTACTATATCTTCAAGGGGTTCATCCCCCTTGTAGAAGTGAAGTGGAATGAGAACGGGAAGGATGCATTTCTCTCTTAGGTTGAGGTACTCGGCAAGTTGAGGAAATATCTCCCAGAACTCGCTATGGGTTGATAGTAGATATAGAATAGAGAGGAAGTGTGACTTGCCCGAACCATAGTTTCCTTTTAGGAAAAACCCACAACCTTCTCCCTCTGATATGTGCCGCAGTATGGATGAGAGGTTGTGGTGAACCTCGTCAGTGACACAGAAATTTTGAACGAGCGAGAGAATTTTCTCCTTCCTTCGGGAGAGTGCCTCCTCGATCTGTATAACGGTCTGTATGGGTGGCAGATGGACGAGGTCTTTTATCTTCAACTCCATTTTTCCACCTTTTTCATCAGTCCAAATAGTGTTTTTACTCCCGGGTGGGTTGAAAGTGCCCGAGATATGAGAGAGAGAGCAACTTCCTTCTCACCCAGTGCGTTCAGAACATTAAAGAGAGCAGTTCGTGTATAATAATTCTCGGGTTCCTCGAGAAAACTCACAGAGAGGAGCTCTTTCGCCTCTTTATACATCCCCAGTCTCTTGTACGAGAATCCCAGCATGTTACGATTGAACGCCGTCTTTGAGAGTTCGTATGCCTTTTTAAAACACTCCAACGCCTTCTCCTCATCCCCTTCCTTGCTGTACAATCTACCAAGAAGTGAGTGAATATGGGGATTTTCTTGATGTGTCGGCACGAGAAGAAGGAGTTCAAGCTCCCTTATTGCATCTACCCTCGGAATCTTCTCTGTTCTCGAAACTAGGAGTCTTTCGGTGAGGAATTTTGATTCGGGTATGAGGGTTTTAGCCTCTTTATAGAGCCTCGCAGATTCGTTCAGGTCCTCTGTCATTGAGGCGAGTAGAGAGAGCAATTTTGCCTTTTCTCTCGTCGATGTAGCAAAGGGTAATCTTCTTTTTATAAGTTTCTTCGCAAGTTCGATGTTTCCCTTGGCCTTTATAATCCATATAAGTTCCCGAATGTCGTTTTTCTCAACATCGCAGGTTTCAATTTCATCCCACGAGCCGAGTTTTGCGAGGGCAAGGAGTTTTATCTTCTTTGTAAAAGGGGATCTGTTTCCAAGTCTTAATGCCCTCTCAATATAGAGGAGACAGTTTGAAAACTCACCCATAAGATAATAGAGATAACCCACCTGCGATAGATAGAAGTTATCTCCCCCCGCCTCTATCTCCTTATATAAGGCGAGCGCCTCTCTATACCTTTTTTCCTTTCTCAGTCTTCCCGCGAGTTTCAGTTTCTCCCGATAGGCATCCATCCTTAGTTCTTTAATATTGGTTTTCACTGATTATCCCAAATTATGCGTTAAGAAACCACAAGATTACACGAGATTATCACAAGATATTTTAAAATAAAGAACTTACAATAATTAAATAAGAACCATCTTTTCACCCAAAAGGTGAAAACCCGCAATCTAAATAATTCTTATATGATCTGTGTTCACCCAGCACCTATGCCCCGCACCTAATAGGTGCGAGGGTATGCATAGGTGCTGGGTTTATCCGTGATTACCCGTGATTATCCGTGGTTAATGCATATTCTGGGATTATGTAATCTCAAAGATTTATCTTTTAATCTGTCGCGTTTACTCTTTTATATTTTACACCCAATTTTTTAAAAAGTCAAGGAAAAATTTGGCGGATAATAAAGAAGAATCTTTTATAATTGCCTTTTTAATATATCTCTGTGTCTATCCCTGCCTGCCGGCAGGCAGGTGCGTCCGATTTTCCTTTTTTTCTCTTGACTTTTTCTGTATTCTGTGATATAATAAACTGCAAAATATCCATCCAGATTTGGGTTAAGTAAATTCTACAAAGAGACCGGAGAGGTCACAGAAGGAGGACTAATGATACAAAAACTGAGGAAGCAGATCACCGTGTTTTTATGGTTTGCTGTAGCAATATTCGTCGCCTTCATTTTTTTTCAGTGGGGTATGCGGTTTACCAGTTCCCGTTCACTCACCGAAAGGCAAAAGGGAATTATAGCGAAGGTTAATGGTAGACCCGTTTCCAGCGTGGCTTACAATAACCTTGTGGCGAATTATGTGGAGATGGGATATACAGAGGACGAATCGGGAGATTCGGCATTTAAATCCCTGGTGGAAGCCACTATCTTGAGAGAATTTTACGAGACAGCAAAACTGCTCCCGAGTGACAAGGAGATAATAGAGGTGATAAAGACGAGTCCACCTCCAGAAATACTCGAGGACACATTGTTCTACACAAATGGAAACTTCGATTATGCAAAGTATGGGGAAATATTAAAAAATCCTCAAAATGTGAATTATTTCAGACAGTACGAGACATGGATAAAGAATGCCCTACCCAGACAGAGACTCTCCACATATCTACTCTCGACAGTCCAACCCATCACCGAGATAAGTGAGTATCTAAAGAGAAACATAGTATTTACAGCAGAATACGGAGAGGTATATATAGAAAATATGCCCGTTGAGTTTACGGAGGAGGACTTACGGGAATACTACAAGAGGGAGAAAGACTGTTTCAAGAGACCGCGGTACAAACTTGTAAAATTTGTCAAATTTGACCTCTCGCCGTCCCTTGAGGATGAAAGACTGCTGATGGAAGAGGCAAGGGATATAATGTCACAGATAGAGTCTGGTGTATCGTTTGACACACTCGCGTACCGTTTCACTGACGATGTGAAGACCAAAAGGGATTTCGGCTATCTCGGTTTTATAAAGTGGGGTGAGATTGAAAGGAAGCTCGAGGATGTGATATTTTCCATGTCAAAGGATGAGGTGAAAGGTCCCATAAAGACTGAAGAGGGAGTATATATTCTGAAATGCAAAAGTAGGAGGAGAAATTCCGTTGAGATATCACAGATATTTCTGAAGTTTACCCCATCCTATGAGACCAGAAATACGGTTATGGGAAAGGCGTTCTCGTTTATTGACCTTGCGGGGGAGAACGGATTTGAGGAGACTGCAGAAGATATGAATCTCGAAGTTAGAACTGTCACAGATAACAGGGCAGACAACATGGATATATCAAGTTTCCTTCTCAACGCAAAAAAGGGCAAGATATCTCAACCCGTGCCAAGGATGAATGGGATATATGTATTGATATACGAGGGAGAACTTCCCGAGGTTCTACCTCCTTACGACGATATAAAGAAAGAGGTGAGGGAGAAATTCCTCGAGGAGAAGAGAGAGAAGATAGCAAGAGGAAGACTCTCGAAGGTAAAAAAGGAGGTAGAAGGTGGCAAGAGCCTCGTCGGGACGCTTAAGGATTGCGGAATTGCCCATAGAATTGCCAAAAATTTTACAATTACAGACCCTCCCGCTGTTCTGCCCACGGAGCCCGCATTCTATGGAGCTCTCTGGGCAATGAATGAGGGAGATTTGAGTGGTCCGGTCATGGGGAGAAAGTATTGCTATATTATCAAGTGTATCAAAAAAAAGCAACCAGAGAAAGAACAGCTCAAGAAGGAATTCGGAGATTTTCAGGTAGAGATGTGGAGGGAAGAAAGGGACAAGATATTCGACGAATGGCTCAAAGCACAAATAGCAAGAGCGAAGATAGAAGACTTTAGATATTAAACTAAAATTAAAAATCAAAATGCAAAGATTAAAATGACATATCAAAAATCAAAAATAAGCCCTGTCCTGCTAGAGGCGGGGCAGGGATTTCACTTATTTGAAAAAATATTTTAATCTGTGAAAATCTGTGGTTGTAATTTTGATTTTTGATATTTGAATTTACTATGCCCCTGTAGCTCAGCGGATAGAGCACCGGTCTTCGGAACCGGGTTGGCGGGAGTTCGAATCTCTCCAGGGGTGAAAAGGACGGAAAATGGAGTACATCGGCTTGCCGATGTGCAATACAGGCTTTGCCAAGGCTAAAGAACTACGACCTATCGCCGTATTTGCTAAAATTTTTGATATTTGCATTTTGATATTTCATATGGATTCCAGGTTGGGGCACAGAGAGAGATTGCGAGAGAAATTTATGAAGTCGGGGTTAAAGGGCCTTCACGATTACGAGGTCGTGGAACTACTTCTCACCCTCGGTACTCCACGGAAGGACTGTAAGGAGCAGGCAAAGGCGTTGATAAAAAAATTTAAGACCCTGAGGGGGGTTATAGATGGAGATGAAGACGAACTACAGGAGATAGATGGGATTGGTCCCAAAAATATCTTTGGAATGAGCTTTGTTAGGGAGATGGCGGAGAGGTATCTTGAAGATAGAATAGTAAAGGAGGAGATTTATAGAACTCCGCAGGATGTGGTTGATTATCTTTATGTATCGATGAGGGGATTAAAAAGGGAGATCTTCAAAACTCTTTTTCTGGATGTGAAAAACAGATTGATCGCCGTGGAGCGTATGTTCAAGGGAACGGTTAGCTCGTCGGCTGTATATCCGAGAGATATCGTTAAAAGTGCGATAAAAAAGGATGCGAGTTCTGTTATCCTCGTCCACAATCACCCATCGGGAGACCCGACACCCTCTTCTGAGGACAAGAGGATAACGAAAGATGTTGTAAATGCACTCAAGGCGGTGGATATAAGGGTGTTGGACCATATAATAATTGGAGATAATAGATACTTCAGCTTCGCATCGGAAAAATTGCTGTAATAAACCACAGAGGACGCAGAGGGCACAGAGAGGTAAAATATAAAAATGCAAAGTGCAAATTGCAAAATTAAAAGACTAACCACGAAGGCACGAATAGGGTAAATATTAAAATGAAAAACGAAAAATTAAATTCCAAAGTCCAAATATTAGATGAAGATAGGTGGTAGGCATTGGTTGTTGGGTCATTGGGTATTGGAATTTGACATTTTGTTGGAAATTGGCAATTGGAAATTTGACATTCTAAACGGTGTCTTCGTGCCTTGCCTGCCTGCCGGTAGGCAGGGTGGTGAAGAATCTTCAATTTTCAATTATCAATCGTCAATTGTAAACGGTCGTTAGTCATTGGGTCATCAGGAGTGACATCCTTTAGGATGTTAGTCAATTTGTCATTGGGTCATTTTTGATTTTTGCATTTTGATATTTGATTTTATATGGGGGTGCTATGTACGGAGAATTTAAGAACGAATCCATAATAGATTTTAAAAGGGAAGAAAACAGAAGGAAGATGGAGGAAGCACTGAAAAGGGTGAAGACAGAACTCGGAGGGGAATATCCAAACATAATTGGTGGAAAGAGGGGAGAGGTCAGAAATCCCATAGAATCCATAAATCCATCGCACAAGGGCGAAGTTGTGGGAATTGTGGAAAACTCGTCGATAAAAGATGCAGAGAGAGCACTTGAGGTTGCGGAGGAAACATTCAGGAAATGGAGATACACAAGGGCGGAGGATAGGGCGGAATACCTTTTCAAGATGGCAGATATAATGAGAAGACGGAGGTTTGAACTCGATGCCTGGCTCGTATACGAGGTCGGTAAATCCTGGCTTGAGGCAGATGGGGATATTGCTGAGGCAATAGACTTTCTTGAATATTATGGCAGAGAGGTCATAAGATATGGAGAAGGTGGATATGTCACTCCAGTTGCGGGAGAGAAACCAGAGATGTGGTATATACCACTCGGTGTGGGTGTGTCTATACCACCGTGGAACTTCCCGATGTCAATACTTACAGGTATGACTGCTGCCGCATTTGGGGCAGGAAATACCGTTATATTGAAACCCTCATCTGATTCGCCCGTTACGGGTGCAAAGTTTATGGAAGTCGTTGAAGAAGCCGGTGTGCCCGATGGTGTTGTAAACTTCCTACCCGGGAAAGGAAGCAAGATCGGTGATGTTCTTGTGACCTCGCCGAAGACACGCTTTATAACTTTTACGGGATCAAAGGCGGTCGGTCTGAGAATAGTGGAACTTGCAAGCAAACTATCGAAGGGACAGAAGTGGATAAAGAGGGTGATTGCGGAGATGGGCGGGAAGGATACAACTATAGTAGATTCTGAGACAGACCTCGATTCCGCCGTCAATGGAGTAATTGCATCCGCTTATGGATACCAGGGTCAGAAATGTTCTGCCTGCTCAAGGGTTATAGCCCTCGGGGACATTTACGACGAATTCGTCGACAAACTTGTTCAGAAGGCAAAGGAGATAAAACAGGGCCCCCCGGAAGACCCCGAACACTATATGGGTGCCGTTATAAATGAGAGGGCATATAGAAGCATTTTTGAATATATAGAGATCGGCAAGAGGGAAGGAAAACTGGTTCTGGGTGGCGAACCCGCAGAAGGAGATGGATACTATATAAAGCCCACCATAATAATTGATTTAGACCCCAAAGCAAGAATAGCACAGGAGGAGATATTTGGGCCCGTTCTCGCCGTCGTACCGGCGAAGAACTTCGACGACGCCTTAACGATAGCAAATTGTACAGACTACGGCCTGACGGGTTCTGTATATACGAGAAACAGGGAGAAGATAGATAGGGCAAAGAGGGAATTTCATATCGGCAACCTTTACATAAACAGAAAATGCACCGGTGCACTCGTCGGCGCCCATCCGTTTGGTGGATTCAATCTCTCCGGAACGGACACGAAGACGGGTTCGAGGGACTATCTTCTCTTCTTCCTTCAGGCAAAGGCGATATCAGAGAAGATATGAGGATCCATATAATCACATACGGCTGCCAGATGAATGTGTACGACTCGAGGATGGTCGCATCCCTGTTTAAGGGAGAAGGAGTTGAGGAAACAGATAATCCAGAAGATGCCGACATAATCATAGTAAATACCTGCAGTGTAAGAGAACACGCCGAGAGGAGGGCGCTCGGCAGAATATCAAGTCTTCAAAAATTGAGAAGAGAAAAACCAGAACTTGTGCTGGTTGTAATTGGATGTATGGCAGAACGCCTCGGGGATAATATTCCCGGGGCGGATTTTTTTATAGGGCCAAGGAAATATGATAGATTACCAGAGACTATAAGAGAAATAGTAAGTAGTAAGCAGTATGCAGTAAGCAGTCCCAGTGGAATAGTTACCCTGTTGAATAGCTCCGCTTCCACAGGGCAAGTAACATTCCACCCCATACGCTATCGCTACAGGGTAAACGGGATAAATAGGCAGTATGCAGTAGGCAGTATGCGGGTAGGAGCAACCTCCAGGTTGCGAAAACCTCCTCACCCTTATCCCGAGCCCGATAGAGGCGTAACAGCCTTTCTCCCCGTGATGAGGGGGTGTGATAATTTCTGTTCTTATTGTATCGTTCCCTATGTGAGGGGAAAAGCAGTATCAAGAAACCCCGAGGATATTCTTGATGAATTGAGATATTTAAAAGAAAGAGGGGTCAGGGAAGTGGCCCTACTTGGTCAGAGTGTAAATGAGTACAGATACGGTGAAACTCCATTTCGCCAACTTCTGAGAATGGTGGATAAGGAGTCGAGCGGTGTGAGAATAAGGTTTCTGACCTCGCATCCGGCGTATATGAATGATGAACTGATAGAAGCGATAGCAGAATGCAATTCCGTATGCGAGAGTGTCCATCTCCCCCTCCAATCGGGTTCCGACAGAATCCTACAGTTGATGGAGAGGAGATATAGCGTAGATGAATACAGACACTGGATTCGACGACTGAGAGACAGAATTGAGAACATCGCCATAACCACAGATATTATAGTGGGATTTCCCACCGAGACGGAGGAGGATTTCAAGAAAACACTCGATATTGTGAGGAAGACGAGATTCGATTTTGCGTATATGTTTATGTATTCAAGGAGGGAGGGCACAAAAGCGGCGGGATTTTCCGACGGTGTCTCACTCGAGGTGAAGAAGGGGAGACTCGAAAGACTTATAGCGCTTCAGAACGGGATAACGAGAGAGAAAAACGGAGAGCTCGTGGGGAAGGAGGTCGAAATACTAATAGAGGGAAAGAGTAGAAGGGAGGGTCTTCCAATGGGAAAGACCAGAACGGGGAAAGAGGTAATAATAAAAATGCAAAGTGAAAAATGCAAAGTGCGAAATGTGAAAATGGGCGAGTGTGTAAATGTGTATGTAGAATCCATTTCGGGATGGACACTGATAGGAAAAACCCTCGAATGAAGTTGGCAAAATGTCTGAGATCTGGGACTTGAAATTTGTGATTTATTCATATTGATATGTGGTATATCGGGATTGATATTGGGTCAGTGAGTGTAAATGTTGCCCTGATGGATGAGAGAAAAAGAATCCTGAAGGTGCTTCCATATACAAGACACTACGGTGACCCTGTGAAGGCGCTAAAAGGTCTATTTGAGCTCATTGTTGAGGATGTTAAGACTGTAAATGAGATAAAGGTCACAGGGACGGGTGGTAAGCTCATTGCCCCTATATTAGGGGCAAGTTTTATTAATGAACTACCCGCACAGGTGGAAGCAGCACGACGGTTTTACAAAGAGGCAAGAACTATAATTGACATAGGTGGTGAGGACTCAAAGTTTATTGACATTACAAAAGAAGATTATGCTATGAATGAGCTCTGTGCCGCCGGAACGGGCTCGTTTCTTGAACAGCAGGCGTCGAGACTGGGCATATCGATAGAAGAATTCGGCGAGATGGCGCTTATGTCGAAAGCACCTCCGAGAATTGCCGGTAGATGCACCGTATTTGCAAAGACCGATATGATACATCTGCAACAGGAGGCAACACCCGATTATGAGATAGTCGCCGGCCTCTGTTTTGCACTCGCAAGAAATTTCACATCGGAGATAGCGAGGGGTAGGGAGATCATTTCACCCGTCTTGTTTCACGGTGGCGTTGCATACAACAGGGGTATGGTAAAGGCATTCAGGGAGGTGCTTAACCTGAAAGACAACGAATTGATCGTTCCGAAACACCGTGCGGAGATGGGTGCAATAGGTGCGGCGCTCATCGCCATGGAAGGGGAAAATGGGAATGAAATTAGCATCGTCCGGTGCATAGATGGACTCTCTTCTTATATGAGAACCCGAAAATTTGGCTGGCGTTCGCTCTCCCCACTTTCCGTATCAAAATCAAAACTTCCCGATTATGATGAGAGTGATTGCAGACTTAATAATCACGGGATAGATGCCTTCATCGGCGTTGATGTTGGATCGATAAGTACCAATGTTGTCGCGATAGACAGGAATAAGAATCTAATTGGAAAGGTCTATCTCCTTACTGCGGGTCGTCCAATAGAGGCGGTCCGTAGGGGAATAAAAGAGATCGGAGAGAAGGTTGGCAGGCACATTAGGGTTGTGGGCGCTGCCACCACCGGGTCGGGCAGGTATCTCACTGGTGATTTCATCGGCGCGGATGTTGTAGTTAATGAGATAACGGCACAGGCAAAGGCGGCGATCCATATAGATCCCAAGGTTGATACGGTTTTTGAGATTGGGGGTCAGGACTCAAAATATATATCCATAGAAAATGGAGCGATCGTCGATTTCGAGATGAACAAGGTGTGTGCAGCCGGCACCGGGTCCTTTCTCGAGGAGCAAGCGGAGCGTCTGGATATAGAGATAGAGGAATTTGGCGGTGAGGCACTTGGGGCATCCGCCCCGTGCGACCTCGGTGAGAGGTGCACGGTTTTCATGGAGACGAACCTCGTAGCCTATCAGAGAAAGGGCGCGAGGAGGGACGACCTCGTGGCGGGTCTGTGCTATTCTATCGTGAAGAACTACCTCTCTCAGGTAATCGGCAGGAAACGCATAGGAAAAAATATCCTCTTCCAGGGTGCTGTTGCATTTAACAGGGGTGTGGTGGCTGCGTTTGAGAATCTGCTGGATGCCCCGATAACTGTGCCACCCAACCATCATGTCACCGGTGCAATCGGCGCGGCGATCGCCGCCTTGGAAAAGGAGGGTTGTACCACCAGATTCAGGGGATTTGATGTAATACCGGAGGTTAAATACACGCAAGAGGTTTTTGAATGCAAGCACTGCCCGAATAGATGTGAGATCAAGAAGGTCACCATCGAAGACGAGACCACGCTGTTCTACGGCGCGAGGTGTGAACGATACGAAAAGGAAGGTATAAGGAAGTCCACCACAGATTTGCCCAATTTATTCTCGGAAAGGGAGCAGTTACTTCTGTCCGCCTGCGGGCAAACCTCTACCGGTCCGCGCGTGGGTATACCATATGCATCGATATTTCTTGAATTCCTGCCCTTCTGGTACAGATTTCTATCGGAATTGGGGTTTGAGGTGGTTCTATCAGATAAGACAAACAAGAGGATAATCCACGATGGGGTGAGCTCGTCCATCGCCGAGTTCTGCTTCCCGATAAAGCTTGTGCACGGACATGTAATAAACCTGCTTAGAAAGGGCGTTGATTTTCTGTTTTTACCAAGCGTCATTGATACACCACCTCCATCCGGTATGAAACGCGGCTATATCTGCCCGTATAATCAGGAGATACCTCATATTATTATGGCATCTTTGAAACCAAAGACGAAGATCCTGCACCCCATCATCTTTTTTAGGTCCGAGAAAAATCTCACCGGCACATTGATAGAGTTTGGTCGCAAACTCGGCAAGAGCCCCTTGCGGGTGAGAGCCGCAATAGGTGCCGCCAAATCCGCACAGGATAACTTCTACAAAAAGGTAAAACTGCGCGGAGATGAGATTATGAATAAGATAGACGATGCGCTCACTCTGGTTGGCAGACCCTACAATACCTGCGATGAGGGTGCGAGTCTTGAGGTCCCCAAAAGGCTGAGGCAACTGGGCAAATTTGTGATTCCGATGGACTTCATCTCGTCCACCAGCGATATACTTACCGATTGGCCGAGTATGTATTGGATTTACGGATATAAAATCTTGAGTGTGGCAAGAAAGGTAAAGAACGATCCACGCTTGCACGCGGTGTTTATGACAAACTTTGGGTGTGGGCCCGATTCATTCATTCTGCAGTATTTTCGTAAAGAGATGGGTGGTAAGCCATTTCTGCAGATAGAGGTAGATGAGCACTCCGCACCGGCGGGTGTTATAACCAGGTGTGAGGCATTCCTTGAATCCATAAAGAACGCACCCAAGTTGGGTATGGAAGAGTATACACACATAATACCACAATTCAGGAAGTCCTCAAAGAGAACCGTATACCTCCCACATATGGGTGATTGTGTCTTGGCGCTCCGCTCGGCATTTAACAAGTTCGACATTCCAGCGGAGATAATGGAATCAGACGATGAGACACTTGAACTAGGAAGAAAATATACTACGGGGAAGGAGTGCTATCCCTGCGTAATAACAACTGGAGATATGATAAAGACACTGAAATACAAAAATCCCGAGGAGGTTGCATTCTTTATGCCATTCACATATGGACCCTGCAGGTTTGGTCAATACTGCCGTCTGCAAAGGCTCATACTTGACGAGCTGGGGTATGAGGATGTGCCAATCATATCACCGGGTGCACCGGAGTCTCTTTCGTTCTTCAAAGAATATGGTATGTTTTCCCTTTCTTCTGCCTCTCTATTTATAAGGACTCTAAAAGGAGTGGTTGCCATAGACTATCTTCTAAAGCTGCGCAGAGAAAAAAGACCTTACGAACTCGTCTTAGGTGAGACCAACAGATTATATAACAAATATCTCTCGCTAATATGTAACGCCATACAGAATGGTAGAATAGAGGTCGTGTTAAAAAAGGCGGCATCCGAGTTTGTTGCCCTGTCTATAAAATACAATCCAAAGCCGAGAATTGCAATAGTTGGTGAGATATTCGTCCGCTCACATGAGTATAGCAATAATAGGATCGAGAGAAGAGTAGAAGAATATGGTGGTGAGGCGGTATTCCCACCATTCTATGAATGGGGTCTGCACACCTCAGGAACACGGAGAATGGATGCGCGGGTAGAGGGCAGAATCTTTACATACTATCTTACCTATATAAGCGAGTTTTTTATAAGATACTTCGAGCGGAGCCTCTTGCGTTTCGTTAACGGAACATTGAGAACCGAAGAGAGGGTAAAAATCCATAGGATATGGGAAGCGGCTGAACCTTATTTAATCAAGTGGTTTGGCGAGCCCGCCTTAAGTATCGGTGACTCTGTCCTCTGGGCAAGGAAAAAGGAGATCGATGGAATTATTAACCTGATGCCATTTACCTGCATGCCGGGTAACATTACCGCCGCTGCATTTAAGCGGGTAGAGGATGACTATGGTCTACCGGTGTTGAATATCACATTTGATGGGCTCGAACAGGCTACGCTTGAGACGAGGTTGGAGACATTTATGTATAGGGTAAAGAGACACAAAAAGAGGACGTCTTAAAGTGTTTTTGGTATAGTTACAAGGTTTGGTGGTGTCTTACCGTTAAGTCCCGCTATCAGATTTTCTACAGCCGTCTCCGCCATCTTGTCCCTTGCCACATGGGTAGCACTTCCTATGTGGGGTAGCAACACCACATTCGACAACCCGAGCAACTCGTGGGAAATTTTGGGCTCGTTTTCGTAAACATCCAGACCCGCACCCCTTATTCTGCCCTCTTTCAAAGCCCGAATGAGTGCCTTCTCATCTATTACCGCCCCCCTTGATGTGTTGATGAGATATGCAGATGGTTTCAAGAGTGCGAGTTCTCTCTTCCCCATCAGATGGTATGTCTTTTCTGTCAGGGGAACATGCGATGAGATAAAATCGGCTCTCTTCAGTAGTTCTTCCATCTTCACCATCTCTGCCCCGATAGCTTTTTGTAAAACCTCGTTCTCGTGATTGTCACAATACAAGACTCTCATTCCAAATCCCCTTCCCTTAAGTGCGAACGCCGTTCCTATTCTGCCCGCTCCGATGAGCCCGAGTATTTTATCCTTGAGTTCGGTCCCGAGGAGTAAGGTGGGAGACCAACCATTAAATCTCTTCTCCCTTGTAAATCTATCTGCCTCGACGATCCTCCTAGCGCAGGCAAAGAGAAGTGCCCATGCCAGTTCGGCGGTTGCGTCTGTAAGTACGCCCGGTGTGTTTGTTACAAGAATTCCCCTTTCATTTGCAGATTTCACATCGATATTCTCATACCCAACCGCATAGTTTGCTATGATTTTCAGCCGTTTGCCCGCTTCGATTACCCTCCTGGTTACGGGGTCTGTGAGAAGACAGAGCAGTCCCTCCACATCGTCAATATTTTCTATTAGCTCGTTTTCGGTAATGGGTCTATCGTGCGGAAAGACGAGAAAATCACCTGTGAATTCTCCCAATCTTTTCATCCCCGCCTCGGGGATCTTCCTTGAAAGAAATATTCTCGCCATGATACCCTCCGGTTTGGAAATAAGTATTGTCAAAAGCTTAACCACAGATTCACCCTGTTAGATGTTTACTATCTAACAGGGGAACCACAGAGGATTATCAGAAGCCTGTAATCTGAAATCTGCAATCTACAATCTACCTCTCTGGGTATTATATCATAGGAAGCAGAGAATGTCAAGAAAAATTTGACTACGGTCCTCCTTGAAAAATGCTTGACAATAGATAAAAGTTATGATATAATAGGATGGTAATTAGTTGGTTAGTTTGTTAGTTGGGAAGTTGGTTAGTTTGTTAGTTTACTGATTTTGTGCTTTCTCGATACATAAT
>DFBT01000097.1 GCA_002366725.1 Caldifarciminota bacterium UBA3073 | reverse complement strand
CTTTAATATGTGTTCTCGGAAGAGGCGGCTCTAACTTTGGAAAGGATATCTCAATACCAGGGGGCTATAGAACCAAATCGCACGATATTTGCCATATCGCCCCTCGGTACAATTCCACGAATAACCGTGTAGTTGGACCAGAGACCGACATTAAAAAAGGCAAGACTGTAGAGGAAAAACAGCAAGGTTCTATGACAAACTGTGCTCTGCCAAGGGAATTTCAGCAGAAGAATGAGAGATAGACAGGCAAAGAGGAAGTTGACAAAAGGTCCAGCGGCTGCAATTGCCACCCCCTGCCAGCCCGGGAGTTTCGCCACTTCACCATAATTCACATTTTCATCTATGCCAAATAGAAATGGTGTATAGTGTATATCAAAGGGATGAGATTTGACACCAAAGACAGTTGCAGTTAGACTGTGTCCCCACTCATGACAGAGGGTGTTGGCGTACATCACAGCGGTGGCGATGATGAAAAAGTCTACAAGCACCATCCATCGACCTCATTCGAATTCACCTTATTCCGACAGAGCCGACTGCAGCCAAGCATGATTTCTGCTTCCCATAAGTCCCAACCCTTATCCTGGGGTAGTTGTAAGCCGATTATCCGTTTTACTTACCAATAATCAGCGGAATGCCCGCGCCCTCTGGACTCGTGGGCATAATGATAAAGGTAGTGTTCGGTGACCCAGCAAGTGCTTTATAAGCTTCTATTGCCTCATGTTGAAGATACTTCACCGTCAGTGTTCTATTTATTATACGCTGTGCCTTTGCAATACCTTCTGCCTCCACCACCTTAACCTCTGCCTGTTTCTCCGCTTTTCTAAGCACAAATTCCATCTTCAGTGCATCCTGTTCGGCGGCGAGCTTCAAATCTATTGCATCTCTTACCTTCTCTGGCAACGCCACATTCCTTACGAGTACCTTCTCGCATATCATGCCCCTCTCTTCAAGCATCTCCGTTGCTACATCCTGAATAGCTGCTGTAACCTGTGGTCGCTTCTCAGCGTATATATCTTCGGTAGTGAATCGAGAGGTAATATCCCTGATCACTGTACGCACACCAGGTCTTACTATCTTATTCTCATAATCCATGCCTATCGTCCTGTAAATCTCACCCGCCTTCTCTGGATCTACCCTGTACCAGATGGTGAGGTCGAGTTTTACCCTCAACCCTTCCTTTGTCAAAGCAGATATTGCATCATCGCCTCTAATTCTCCCTTCTCTCACCATTCCACTCATCGTATATGCCTGTGTCCTTATATCCGGTCTGATAACTGAGGCGAACGGATTGATAAAGTGCAAGCCTTCCTTCAGGGTTGGTTCGACCACCTTACCAAAGAGAACCCTTACACCTACAAAACCTGGCGATACAACCTTTATGGTACGGGAAAGAAAAATAATCAGCAAGAGGCCTACCACACATCCTATGACAATGAGTGTGACTCGTTTTTCCCCTCTATAATACTCTTGCATCTTACACCTCCTTGTATTTTGTTGAAAAACCAACCTTTTTAAAAAACCTCCACAGGTTCTGCACCACTCGGATAGGTATTGCTGGGATTTAATCTATGAACCGCTGCAATTTTGCATACCAACATCCTCAAACCCCTCTACAATTTTACACCCAATTTCATAAAATGTCAAGCTTTTTGTGTAAAAAAATTTAAAAAATCACAGTGAGTAGAAAACTTTTGGGAAAGGGGGAAGTTCATTGTGCAATTCCATTCTTAATTATCAAATAACCAGGAAAGATACTTTTTGTTCTTCCAGTTTATCAATGAAATTCCGACACCCGAATACTGAGTTATCACATTTTGGGTATATGATTTCAATATCGCACCCGCCTTATCGAAATCTTCATCCTTTTCATAAAAGAAATATTTAGCTGGCATGTCATAATAATGTCCATCACTTGAACGAGGATAAGGAATTTCACCAGAATCGGGAAATTGAAATTCTTCGAGGTCAATTTCACTTAACAAAGTGTCCAGAAACTTCTCGCATATCCACGAGGTCTCGGTGGTTGTTCCGCATAGATAAGCAAATGAATTTTGTGGATACCGCCAGAATAGTTTAAATTCGGGCTTGGTAAATCGTGTTACCTCCTCGGTGACTTTAATAAAAGAATCGGTAACGGTGAGAACATACCCGTCTGTCATATTCCCGTAAGAAAAATAGAGCAAATATTCTCCATTAGAGATATCCAAAAATGATGTAGATGTTGCGGGTCCCAGAGCAGTAAGGCAAATTTCGGGAACATATATACCCAGAATTTCGATTGAAATTTTGTTGCCTTTCACTGACACTTCAGATATTATAGACCAGTTGCAACAGGGGTATATCTTCTCTGTAACCATTGACAGCATTATACCCGGCTCACTAATTGAGTCATGCTCTCGATACCCCTCTTTAACGCTGAATGTGATATCACCCTCGATCGGCTTCAGTTCCTTTTTTGAGAAATTGAAAATGTCACAGCTTAGAAAGCCAAACAGAGACAATGCCAACAAGAAAAGGCAAACTGTTTTAATCTTGAAAGACATGTTCATCCTTTCCCCCTTGTCAGATAATTATATGCAATTTCGTATAACGTTTACATCATAAAAGGGATATGGATACACTAAGATAGCATTTGCGGAATAACCATCCAGCGGACTGACCAAATGCACGATTCGTCTCTTGCAATGCAAACAATCCCGCCCAACTGGAAATCTACTATCTTCTCATCCTCATCTTGACACAGCAGATGTGCTGACAGTTTACCCAAAAACGGCATGTGGCTTACCAACATAAAGTCTTCTTTTGTCTCAGCCAGACGGTCTTCCCAGGTCGAGGGAGCGTCAAGTGGTTTCAGACCCTCGACTTCTTTAATCCCCCCGGGAGGATTCAAATACTCTGCCAGAGCCTCGGCTGTCTGTCGAGCCCTGGTCTTTCCACTGTGTATAATACTGCTCACCCGGATATTCGTATGCTCGGCAATAAATGCCGCCACCTTCCGTATGTCAGACCATCCCCTTTCTGAGAGACGCCTCTGTGTGTCCTCCTCCTCTGGCTTTGCCTCGGCATGTTGTACCAAATACAGGTTCATTTATACCACCTCCTCAGATACTCCTTGATTTTCAACATACGGACCCCGCGGACTTTTTACCCAAAAGGTGAAAAAACCCGCATACTAATAAATTCTTGTATGATCTGTGGTTATCCGTGGTTATCTGTGGTTAATGCATATTCCGGGATAATTTTTCGTAATAAGATGACCTCCCCGTTTCGAGTATTCCCAGGATAATTCGTTCTGTTGTTCTGCCAACACCTTTTAGCTGTCTTAAACTCCCTTTCATAGCCCTCAAAGGCTCTTTTAATTGCGATATTGAATAGGCGGCATAACCATAAGGTGAGATTCTCCCTTCCGTCTTCAAAAAATAATCAATATGCTCTAATATAACGATCACTAAATCATTCTCACTCAATATATCTTTAAAAAGAGAGCTGGGGATACGCCTGGGTATCTTATATTTTTTCGCAATCTTACTAAAGGCTTGACTTATTAAGTTATAATATTCCTCCGTTGCCTCTCCCCACTTATTTCCTATATATATATATTGATATTTTGAAATGAGTTTTGGATAATGTTTTTTCAGCACATTAAAGAAGTAATCTTTCTGCCTTCCCTCTTTCAAAGTCATTCCCCCAAAGATGATAAAATCAAGCCCCACTGCGACAGCTTTTCTTACACTTTCTTCCATTAACTCTGGTGTATCTGTTATCAAAGGAATCACGGGAAGTAAAAACATGCCACATGCAAAACCCTCGTTCTTAAAAAAAGCAAGTGTTTTCAATCTCTCGCTCGGAGATGGAACGCCGGGTTCGAAGATGCTGCTTATCTCGTCATCTACTGAAGAAAAACTGAAACTTAC
>DFBT01000020.1 GCA_002366725.1 Caldifarciminota bacterium UBA3073 | reverse complement strand
ATTAGATTTCCCTCAATGTAAGGGCGTATTTTAAGATACGCTTCAAATCCACAAGATTTGGCAACAATAAAGCTCTGCGGATGACATCAATGTCACCCACAACACCCCGGTAGATCTTCAAAAATTAACCCGGATTATGACGAACCCCACCAAAGGCGAGATTCGCTGTTCTTCGATGTTACCAGTACTTACTTGGGATCGACGATTAAAATGTATATCGTGAAATTATAAATAATAAATGGCGAGAAGTTTAAGCTGCGGCTGTCAGTCCCGATCACTCATCAACAGTCACATTTTTTAGACTATTGACCATTGCCTATTGACTATTAACCACCGATGAGTCTGTCTTTTGAATAATCACTATTTCATTTACACGGGGATACCTGAATCCCCATTTAGATGCAATATCCTTTATTCTTGGATAGGAGAGGCGCTGTGTGGTGCTGGCTCGCAGTCTTTCGACCTCCTCTTCAATACGAGACAGTTCCCGTCCCTTCTCATTCAGTGTGAGCATCAGCTGTACCGTCATCGAGTGCTGATATAGATAAAGAAAGGAGAGTACAAATATCCCCACAATTATAAGCATGTAGACTGAAGTGCGCACAATATCAATTTTCAATCGTCAATCGTCCCGATGGAGTAGCTTCCCCGTTGAATAGCTTCACTTCCACGGGGCATGTTGCACTCCACCCCGTACGCTCCGTTACAGGGTAAACGGGATAAATCAATTGTAAATCGTCAATTGTCAATAGTCAATCGTAAATCGTCAATTTTCTCTGCCACCCTCATTTTAGCGCTCCTTGCCCTTGGATTCGAGGCAATCTCCTCCTCAGATGGTCTTATCGGTCTTTTCGTCAATGCCACCAAACTATCATTCTCCTTAAAGAATTGCTTGACGATCCTGTCTTCAAGGGAGTGGTAGGATATAACAATGATTCTTCCCCCCTCTTCAAGTATTGAGAGGGCAGAGAACAGACCTTCTTTTAGATTTTTAAGTTCATCGTTTATAAATATCCTGAATGCCTGAAAAACCCTTGAAAGTGTCCTCGGGTCTTTTCCTGCGAGATCCCTGAGGTCGCCGGTTGTCTCTATCTTATCCCGCAGACCATATATCTTTCTCGCTATTTTCCTCGCCCGTCTCTCTTCACCGTAATTCCTTAAGATTTTCTCCATCTGTGTTCTCGTGAGATGTCTGAGCCGTCTCTGCAGAGGTAGCCCATTTCTTCTATCCATTCTCATATCAAGGGGACCATCGAACCTGTACGAAAAACCCCTCCGGGCATCATCCAGTTGAAAAGAGGACAACCCAATGTCAAAGAGCACTCCACGAACGGGCTCCGACACGAGTTTCTCCAGGTTGCTGAAATTGTCGCAGATGAATTCAACCCTGTCTCTAAACTTTCCAAGCCTCTTTTTAGCAATCTCAAGACTCTCTCTATCTCTGTCGATGCCGTACACAAACACCTCGTCAAATCTCGTCAGTATAGCATCTGTGTGTCCACCTGTACCCAATGTGGCATCCACCCATATCCCATCTCTAATGAATGAGAGAACCTCATCAACTAATACCGGCCTATGAAGTATTAATTTTATAGGTTCTTCCTCGCCTCTCTTATGTTCGGATAAATGGGAGGACACGGCTCTCCTGTCGCAAACCTCATTATTTCGAGAAGATATGGATTGTTACATACCACCCGTAGTTCACCGCCCAGGAGGGACAACTCATTTTCCATCTTCTCTATTGATTTACCTATCTGATAGTGTATGTGGGTTACCTTTCTCATATCCACTATAAAGTTTCTCTTTCCCAGGGACATGAGAGCCTCTACCAAATCTTCCACACCGTAGAAAGACTTTGGTGTAACTTTACCCGATAGATAAATCTTGACCAGTTCATCGGACACTCGAACTCTACTCATAATACCTCCATTCCTTCTATCCCCTCAATCTCAGAGGGGTCGCCACTAAGATTCTGCCTCTCGTAATTCTCAATGCTCCATACCTCAAGATGATTTAGAATACCCGTAATAACTACTTCCTTCTTGACACCCGCAAAATCAAGAAGATGTTGGGGTATGTTCACCCTCCCCTGTCTATCCAATTTTAACACCTCTGCATTGCCACAAAACCACCTGATTGTTCTTCTTGCCCTTGGATCCGCCATGGTGAGTTTGGATAACCTCTCTTCGAAAATGCGCCATTCCTGCAGCGTATATATTGTAAGACAGCCGTCATACCCCCTTGTTATCACGACCATACTATCCTCAATGTCCTTTCTGAACTTTGCGGGAACGGCAAGCCTGCCCTTTTCCTCTATGTTATGCCTCTCAAACCCGTTAAACATAATCACCACTTTTCACCACTTTTCACCACTCATATATAACTTACATCAAAAAACGCAATTTGTCAAGGAAAAAATTAAAAAAATTTAATCTTCACCAAATGCTTATAGGTACTGGTATTACAGATGATACGGGCTTTATCTGCCAATGAAACCTCCGTTAAACTACATTGGCAAATGGTTCCCATAATGTCGCTTTATTCCTTTGCTGGACACATTTTGCGTAAATATACCGTGCTTCTTCAGGGAATATAGGAAAAATAGGAAAGGAGGGTAGTTACGATTTACGATTGACCATCGCCTCTATGAAACCCAAGAAGAGTGGAGCGGGAGAGGTGAGCTTTGAGGTGAACTCGGGGTGAGACTGTGTTGCCACAAAAAAACTATTACAGGGCAGTTCTAAAAACTCCATCAGGGGAGGGCCGTTAATGGATCGATGAAATCCAGAGAATACTATTCCTCCCTTTTCCAATGCTGACACAAAGTTGGGGGAGATCTCGTAGCGGTGTCTGTGTTTTTCCACAATGTATCTCATATCCGGTGTAATCTTTCCCCTCCTTCCCGGCTCAAGTGGAATTGCCATATCTTTCTCAAATCTTCTCTCGTACAGTTTATGTACTAAAGACCCTTCCTTTATATAAGCGGCATACGCACCGAGTCTCATCGTTCCGCCATACCTATCCTCTTTTAGTAATTCCCTTTGATAGGGAAGTATGTCAACCACGGGAACTTTTGCTCGGGGGTTGAATTCCGTCGAATCTGCATCCATATCCAGAACATTTCTCGCATATTCTATAACTGCGAGTTGCATCCCGAGACAGAGGCCCAAAAACGGTTTATCGTGCTCCCTTGCATATCTAATCGCCATTATCTTTCCATCTATTCCCTTTTCTCCGAACCCCCCCGGTACCAGTATCCCATCGAGTCCTGAAAGTTGTTCAGAAGTTATAGTGTCGGAGTTGAGCCACTCGATGTCTACCTTTGTAGAAAGCCTCGCGCCGGCATGAATTAGTGCCTCATTTATTGAAATATAAGAGTCCTTCAGGCTGTAATCTCCTATCTTGAGGTATTTTCCAATGATCCCCGCCTTCACCCTCTTCCTGGGATGTTTTATTCTCGTGACAAGTTTCCGCCACTCTGTCCAGTCCGGAGTCTTTCGGGAAGCAAGTTCAAGTTTTTCAAACAGCTTTGTGCCGAGCTTCTCCTTCTCAAAATTGAGGGGCACCTCATAGAGAACCTGAATATCTGGTGCCGATATGACATATTCGCTTTTTATGTTTGCGTATATCTCTATCTTCTTCTTCCTCACCATATCGAGTGGTTTATGACCTCTGCACAGGATTATATCGGGAATTATACCATTCTCTTGAAGCAGTTTTATCGCCTGTTGCGTGGGTTTCGTCTTCATCTCGCCGATATGGTCGGGTACGGGCAGGAATGTAATCAGGACATAGCACACATTCTCCTTACCGAGTTCTCTCTCCATACCCTTCACTGCAAATAGAAATGGGATATTCTCGTAATCGCCAACCGTCCCCCCTATCTCTATTATAGATATGTCGTATCCCCTTGCAGCCTCTTTTATCCTCTTCTTTATCTCGTC
>DFBT01000052.1:11882-23825 GCA_002366725.1 Caldifarciminota bacterium UBA3073 | reverse complement strand
TGATTTACAGGGCAAAGGAATACCGCGAGGGCAAAGAGAGGGCACTGGATTTTCTTAAATCGGTGTATCAAAACCTCAAAAGATTTAACTCCTTCTGGTACAACAAGAGGGATAAAGACAGAGATGGTCTGTGTGAATATACCTCCAGAAATCTCTACGGTTTTAACTACTCGTATGAGAGTGGTGTGGATGATTCTCCCTACTGGGACGAGGCGGGTGGTGAGACGGTCGAGGACCTCGCGCTCAATATATTTCTCGTGCTCGATAAAAGATACCTTTCTCGAATGGGAAAGCTCATCGGCGAGGACTATGAGACAATCGATAGAGAATCTCGCAAAATTGAAGAAAAAATAGTTAATGAGTTTTATGACCCAGAATCAGGCCTCTTCTTTCCGAGGAGGCGAGATTCACATAAGCTTATAAAGATAAAGACCTTCGAATGCTTGCTGCCCCTTCTTTTGAACAATTTATCCGATGAGCAGAAGGAAAACCTCATATTTCATCTTTTAAATCCAGATGAATTCTGGACTCCTCATCCCGTGCCGACGGTTGCGAGGGACGACCCCGCCTATGGGTCAAGATGGGGGAGAGTATGCTGGAGGAAGCCCGTGTGGATGTGTGTGAACTGGTGGCTTGCGAGGGGGCTTGTAAGACACGGGTATTACAGAGAGGCGGAGGCATTGATAGATAAGACGGTAGAACTCGTGTTGAACTCTGCACGGGAGGAGTATGGACGTGAGAGATTTGCCGAGAATTACGACCCGGAGACGGGGAAGAAATCAAAGGATGGCTATGCCTATCACTTCGGATGGAATGGGCTGGTAACGGATATGATAACATCGCTGCTCGGGGGTATAAATTTCCTTGATACACGAGATTATCTCACAATCTGCCCCGTCTCGTCACACGAGATGACGGTGGAGAAGATGGGCGTGTTCTGCCATACAAAAAGAGGGGATTACACCTTTGGATTTGACAAAAAGAGGGTAGCCACCCTTGGAAAGGGCATAAGATGCGATGTGCTGCGGGATGGATTTCTCTTGACGGCAAAAGATAGAGGGCTTTCCGTTACCTTCTATGGAGATTATCTGGGTAGAGAGATAAGGGTTTTGTCGGATGGAAAGGAGATCGGAAGGGGTAAAAAGGTGAGCTGGATTCAAGAGAGCTTCCCCCTAAGAGTCGAGGTCCTCGCATTGGATTGAAAAAAAGGGAATTACTCATAAAAATGCCAGAAATCTAACAAATATCCACCCACGAAGGACACGGAGAACACGAAGAAGATAAAAAAATTTGTGTTCCCTGCCTACGGCAGGCAGGTCTGCGAGCTCTGCGATTGATATATTTAAACACTGGAGGTGTGAGATGGGCATTATTTTCTCTATCCTCGTCCTGGGCATATTTCTCAGCCCTCAGCAGGAGAGACTCGATATGGATGTTCTCGCCGTTCTTTACACGAGCACATTCACAAGAACTCTTGCCCCCGCCGAGATTGAGATATTCCATCGGGAAATAGCCAAGTTCAAATACTGGTATGATCAGAATGTTGGAGACTGGTTGAATTTGAATATTGATTTTGTTCAGATCGACCGTACGCTATCTCCCGAAGAAATGGGAGTAAGACCGGGTGGTGGAACATACTTTGCTCCCAACAAGACTTTGAAAGAGGACCTGAGAAGCAAGCAAATTCCCGATAATAAATACAGTTCGGTTATGCTCTATTATGCATGGAGAAACTTTGTTCCGCCCTGGAATGCCTTCCAGCTCCATGGAGGTGGGGCAATGGGTCCTGATAGCTCCATTTCTCTTGTGGGTGGCCCGGGAAATACGGGGTTTTTCTCCGTTTCTGTTTTCACCTGGGGTCCCGATATGAGCGGGTTTCCCGTGCATGAGTTTAATCATAACATTGATGCGATGTTCCATATGTGCGGTATGGATACCGAAATGCTGCATGCTGACCATATGGCAAAGAATATGCCCTTGCTTCTAAAAGAACTACCCGGGGCATTTCTGCCAGATTTTACAGATGAGGAGATGCTTGAAAATGCAAAGCTTGAAATGAGGAGAGAATATGGCTTTGAATGGAAACATCAGGAGACATTCTACAGGTGGATTCTCAATCGTCCAAAAGAGGCATGGCTCAAACTCGCTCCCCGGTATGGAAGGATTGTACCCAAGGTAAAAAGAATACTCGTTCCACTATACAGGGAGATTACAATAGCAAAGGGCAACTCCGCCTATCTCGCGGTCTTTTTCTATGACGAGGATGAAAACCCTGTGGAGGGAGCAACTGTGGTGGCCCATATCGGGGGAAATGCCATCCCTCTTTGTTGCCAAACTATTGATAGGAAGGAAGACCCAAGGAGGGGAAAGGATAATCCCATATGGTCTTTTCCTCTCTACTCTTGCTTTATTCCAGTAGATTTCGATGAGAAAAGGGAGGTTACTATAAGTGCAAAAAAGGATGACCTGAAGGCATCAACAAAGGTCGTTATACATCCCACAAAACTCGGGATGATAGATGCACCACCCCTCGTTATGGTTCAGAAGGATATGAAAGATAGTCCCACCATAACCTGCAGGGTAGTGGAAGAGGCACTGAATGGCAAAGGAAACATAATAAAGGGTGTGAATATAAGTGCCGTTCTTGATACACAGACAATAGTCCTCGATAATACCGACAATACGGGAACATGCTGGGGTAGCTTTACAGAACTTCCCCTCGGTATGTATACGTTGGAGTTGACGGCGAGTTCAGAGTATTTTGAAATTCCCAAAAGATATCTCGACCTCCTGTGTAAATATAGATGGGACCTCACAACACCGAACCGTTACACCGGAATAGAGGGTGAGGCTATTGGGATAACTGCA
Organism: Caldifarciminota bacterium UBA3073; assembly: GCA_002366725.1. Classification (GTDB taxonomy): domain Bacteria; phylum Hydrothermota; class UBA3073; order UBA3073; family UBA3073; genus UBA3073. Next base: position 20,957 of record DFBT01000052.1, on the reverse strand, counting down.
GATGTCCTGAATGAGGCGGGAAAGCCCGTCACCAATGTCACAGTGGGTGCTGCCGCAGGAAAAGACAGCATAGTACTTTTGGACCCCGACAAGGATGGCACATTCGAGGGCATTTTCGAATCAATACCTCCTGGAAGGTATGATCTAAAGGTGACTGCATCACTCATCAATAGACCGTATTCAATCACAAAAATGGTTCCCCTCGAAGTAAAACCCAGGGGAACTATAGAGGGAGAGGATAATATTCCACCATTTAAGTCTTCGGGGGATAGGGCATCTGTGCAGGACATAGGAAGTTGGGGTAAGGAATGGCAAGGAATCTGGAGCGGAGAGAAACAGCTCTTTTATACATCTGATTCTATTGGCGATTATATTGCATTTGAACTTGATACAAGGGAATCCAAGCCCTATGAGATATCGGGTTATTTCACAAAGGCAAATGACTATGCTATTTTTCAACTGTATATAGATGGAGAACCCCTCGGCGAACCCTTTGATGGATACAACCCTGAGGTTGTGCGAAGTGGAGAGATAAAGTTTGGAAAGATGCTTCTTGAGAGGGGGAAGCACGAACTGAGACTCGAAGTTACCGGGAAGGACCCCCAATCGCGCAGTTGCTTTGTCGGAATCGACTGCTTTATTATAAGGGAATAAAAGGGAGGGTGATTATAAAACATTTGACATAAAGAAAGTTGCATACAACAATATTAAGTGCTGTTTTAGTTGTTTTAGCCTTCATTTTTTTACTTGCCCCGTGAATGGAGTGCATTACCTTGGTGATGCATGCAGTAGCAAGTTTACCCCGTATCTATGCATAGGTGCGGGGCTACTGCACTCCAAATATTACTAACAAAAGTAGTCTTCTATAATGCCAGGTCGCAGACTCGTATGAGAACTACTCCCTGACATAATGAAAAATGAAATTTAGTGTCAAAAGTTTTATAATTACCAAAATTTTTAGCTTTTTTCTTGACATTCTAAAGTAGGGGGTGCAAGATGAAGTGTTTGCTGGTTTTTATATTACTCTCCTTATCTCATGGAGAGCAGGAATATAGTATAGGTATGATACATCCGAGATGGTCGCCCGATGGTGAAAAGATCGCCTTTTCCTTACACGGCGATATTTGGCTTGTACCAAAAGAGGGAGGCAGAGCTACAAGAGTAACGATACATCAAGCAGACGATATAAAACCTGTTTTTTCTCCTGATGGTAAACACATAGCGTTTGCATCAAACAGAAATGGAAATTATGATATTTGGTTCATACCTACACACGGCGGAAAACCAACACAGATTACCTTCCATTCTTCTGATGATATTCCAACAGATTGGTCTCCCGATGGCAATAAGATTCTCTTTCATTCTTTTCGTGGAGATAAGTGGCCAGATCTGTGGCTCATTCCCACTTCTGGGGGTACTCCTGAGCGTCTCACTTACGACTGGGGGTATACCGGTCGTTTTTCGCCGGATGGCAAAGGGATAGTTTATATTAGAGGGGGAATTCTATCCTATGGCATGGTTCGTATCTACCGTAAAGGATATCGAGGCAGCGCTAATTCCAATGTGTATATCATTTCCTCTACAGGAGTTAATCTCAAGAGACTGACGAAGTTCGAATGCAATGACTGGGAGCCAGTCTGGTCAAAAGACGGGAAAGCAATCTTTTTCGCTTCTGAAGGTGATGGAAATTATAACATTTGGAGAACCGATACCTTGGGCAATGTAACTCAAGTTACTTTTCACGGTGACGCTCGAAATCCAGACATTTCCCCTCAGGGTTTACTTGTATACGAACATAACTTCGAAATTTGGACTTGTCCGGATACGGGTGGAACTACTCAGAAAGTCGACATTATAGCTCAAGGCGATATTAGAGCCTCTCCTTTTAAAGAGAGGATATTAACAAGTGATGCTCATACTCCAGGTTGGTCACCCGATGGCAAGAAGATAGCTTTTTCCTTGCAAGGAGATATTTGGGTGATGTCATCTTCTGGTGGTAAAGCAGACATAATCACATCGGGACCCGATTATGACCAGTGGCCACGATTCTCACCCGATGGAGAGAAGATTGCATTTCATTCTGATCGCAGCGGTAATAATGACATCTGGATAGTTCCGATCTCCGGGGGTGAGGCTGTGCAGGTCACAAAGCATCCCCTGGAGGACATCCATCCTAACTGGTCACCCGATGGGAGCCATCTTGTATTTTGTTCGGACAGAAGTGGTAACAGAGATATTTGGAGCATTCCAGCCTCTGGTGGTAAAGCAGAACAAATCACAAAAGACACAGCAGCCGATAATTATCCCGATTTCTCACCGGACGGAAAGCTCATTGCTTTTGACTCGGATAGAGGTGGGGATTCTCAAATCTGGGTAATACCTGCAGATCATGGATCACCAAGACAGGTGAACCGCAGTCGGATACGTCTCATAAAGAATATATCTCCCACTTGGTCGCCCAACGGGAAACTGATTGCCTACCAATCGGGCAGAGATATTTATGTGGTACCACTTGAGGGTGGATATGGTAAAAAATTGGTCGAATCTGGAGCGGCACCCCAATGGTCTCCCGATGGTGAAAGAATTCTCTTTGAACATTTATTTCCATCAGAAATTCGAACTTCTCCCGCACCTAAGGACCTGGGCGAATTAGAGGGTTCGACGATAGAGTTTATAGCAGAAGTTAAATTTGAAGGTAAACCACAGGATATTTTTGATGAAGCCTGGGATCAAATCAACACATCATTTTACGATACTCTCTTTCACGGTGTGGATTGGGCGAATATGAGGGAGAAATACAGTCCCTTAGCACAAGAGGCTGAGACGAGAGAAGAATTGTACAGAGTTGTATATAAAATGTTGGGCGAGCTCAACACCTCACACACGGGCTTAGAACCACCAGAGAGGGAACAAGATCGGACAGGATATTTGGGATTAGAGTTTAGCAAAGATTTTGTTGTAAATAATGTAATTCGTGGTGGACCTGCCGACTCCGCGGGTATAAAAGTTGGGGATCGTGTATTCGCCATAGAGGGAGTAGAATTGAAGCCAGCCGTTAACATTTTTCGGTTGTTAGAAAATAAAGCCAATAAGCACTTGGAATTACTTATAGGTGATAAGCGAGGAAAAAGAAAGACCCAAGTAAAAGCAATTGATAGAGAGGAATATTTATACAAAGTCTACGAGAATTGGGCTCGGGAAAATGAGAAATTAGTAGATGCTAAAGGAGAGGGTAAATTATGCTATGTTCATCTGAGAAAGATGTACGATGAGTACTTCTCAAGGTTTCTTAAGACTATTTCTAAATACAAAGATACCAGGGAAGGACTTATCATAGATATCCGCTATAACCCTGGCGGCAATACCACATTTATGCTCCTCAATATCCTATCCTTTCGTCCTTACCTGAAAGTGACATACGGTAGGGGAAGAAGGCAGAAAATTATGCCATCTCCAAGGTGGGCCAAGCCAGTCGTAGTTATAATAAATGAGATGACCGGGTCGGCTGCAGAGGAATTTGCACAGGGAATCAAAGAGCTGAAGTTAGGAAAATTGATTGGCGTCCCTACAATTGGAAGAGTCATTGGGAGATGGGATGCCAGTTTAGCCGATGGTACACTCTTTAGAGTTCCCGCAAAGGGGTCCTACACTTTAGAGGGTAAGGACCTTGAGAATTTGGGTGTTGAACCCGATATATATGTATTAGAAACACCGGAAGACAGAGCCAAAGGTAAAGACCCACAATTAGAAAAGGCTATAGAAGTGCTTTTGGAAGAGATAGAAAAGAAGTAAAAGTTTTTTCAAAACCTTGATTTTTTAGGAGGACATACGAAGAAATTTCTACCCTTTCTGGTTTTTATTCTACTTCTTAATTGTGGAGGTAAGCAGGAGGGAATAGAATTATCTCTCCTCTTCTGGGGTAGTCCAGAGGAGATAAGTGTTGTTGAGGCGACGAAGAAGGAGTTTGAGGAGGAGAATCCGGGTATTTCTTTAAAACTCATCCACTCTAATCGATACTATGACAAGCTCCAGGTTATGATCGGGGGTGGGACACCACCGGATGTGTTCTATATGGGGATAGAGGACTTCCCGGTCTATGTTAGTGGAGGTTCGCTTATGAATCTGGAGCCGTTTTTACAGGAGGATACAACCTGGAACGCCGGAGAATATTATCAAGTGCTTCTGGGCGGCTTCAGATACAGAGATAGCCTCTATGGGATTCCGAAGGATTGGAGTCCCCTCGTTTTGTATTATAACAAGAACTTGTTTGATGAGGCGGGGGTTTCGTATCCCGATGAGAATTGGACCTGGGATGATTTCCTCGATGCGGCAATAAAGATTACAAAGGATGAGAACGGAGATGGCGAACCCGATATATTTGGTTTCTTGAATCTCTCGGGCTGGGAAGGAACATTCCCCTGGATATGGTCAAATGGAGGTAGGATTCTATCGGAGGATAAAAAGGAGTGTCTTATGGATTCACCGGAGGTTATTGAGGCACTCCAGTTCTTATACGACCTGACATATAAATACAAGGTTGCGCCAACTTCTGCGCAGACTGCCCAAAGGGACCTATTTACCACGGGAAAACTTGGTATGATTATAAGTGGCAGATGGGTGGTACCGAGATACAGAACAATAATGGATTTTAAGTGGGGGGTAGCGCCTCTGCCGAAAAAGAAAGAGAGGGTAACCTCTATCCTTTCGGTAGCATTTGTTGCCTCCTCGCAGTGCAAACATCCAAAAGAGGCATGCAAGCTGATAAGATTTCTGTCGGGCAATGGGGGAAATGAGGTTATTGGGAAACTTGGCCTGGCAGTTCCCTCTATGGTTGATATAGCAAATTCTCCAGTCTTTCTCTCCCCCGAAGAACTTCCCGAAAACAGCGAGGTGTTTTTAGAAACGATGGATTACGGGAGGTTACAACCCGCTACAAAACAGTGGAAAGAGATGGGTAATATATTCGATCAACACTTGGAAGAACTTCTCCTAGATAAGAAGAGCCCCTCCGAGACAGCAAGGGATATAACACAAGACGTAAACATACTGCTTGGTAAAGAAATTTAGAAAACCCCGAGTCTTATTAACGCTTATTTCATAATCACTTTTTCAAAAAAATTTTTTCCTTGACAAAAGAAGATTTTGGGGATATAATATTTGATAGAGAAGGATATTTTTGGGGTATGCAATTCGTGGTTGTCCCTATCATATTTAGCCGTAAGAAGGGGTAAAATGCCAATTTCAGATATAAGGAGTAAAGCAAAAAAGCAAACCAAAGGGATGATAAATATGGAACCAAAAGACTATAAGAACAGAACGTATCTTTCAGCAATAGAATCAGCAAAATTTCTGGGTATATCAGTTGAGTTGCTTCACAATCTTGTGAAGAGACAAGTTGTTAAGGCACAGATTGCTGCAAGTGGACAAATGCGTTTTAATTTAAGAGAGTTAAAAAAGTACGAGAAAGACCTTAAACATAAACCTCAAAAAAACAAAATTGATATTGAGAAGGTAAATGTTATTGAGATAAATGGAACAACCCAAAAGGTCTTCGTCAAAAATTCTATGAAGATGGATGACTTACCCGATGGCAGTATCAATCTAATGATTACATCACCTCCATATTTTGATACGAAGATGTATTCAAGGGAGCCGATAAAGGATGACCTCGGCAATATTCATGATGTAGATGAATGGTTTGAGAAAATAGGCGAAGTGTGGAAAGAAGTATATAGAGTTTTACAACCAGGTCGAAAGGCATTCATAAACATAATGAATCTACCTATAAGGCTCGAAAATGGAGGTTTTAGAACCTTAAATTTAGTCGGGAGAACAATTGATGTATGCGAGAAAATAGGATTTATCTTTAAAAGGGATATAGTGTGGCATAAGACAAACGCCGTGAGGGCTCATTTTGGAACTTATCCATATCCAGGGGGAATTCTAATAAACAATATGCACGAATTTATCTTGGAATTTGATAAACCTGGAAAGAAGGGCACACGCAAATATGGACATTTAACGAAAGAACAAAAAGAGCAGTCTAAACTTGACAAAGATTTCTGGTTGTCAATCAAAAAAAGCGATGTTTGGATTATGAAACCTCAAGGAAGCGGAGATAGGCGAAATCATATTGCACCTTTCCCCTATGAATTACCGTATAAGCTGATAAAGGCATTCAGTTATGTTGGTGAGACAGTTCTTGACCCATTTGTTGGCTCCGGAACTACATTTTTAGCTGCGGCAGATTTAAAACGAAATGGAATAGGGTATGAGATAAACCATGAAATTGCTTTTGAGGCGATAAAAAGCTTAAAAAATTATCAGATTAAATTGTGGTGAGGTAAAAAACTATGAGTATTGCGGAATCTCTTAAGACAAATTGGCAAGTATTGGTTCAGGCATTTATTGCTGTAGCGGGTGTAATTGTAATGTATTGTATTTACCGTAAAGGAAAAAGCGAAAAGAAAGTAAAAGAGGAAGATAAATTTAAAGCCAATGTTAGAGATAGATTGGCAAAATTGGAAAAAGCAATAGATATGCTTACTACTCTTTATCCACAGTTGAAATCACTTGAAAAATTAGAGAGTTTTGATAAACTCAATTTAACACAAGAAGATATAAGAAAAATTGTTTCAGAGGTGTTGAAGGCAACAGACATAACTCCAGAGGCAATTGATGTAAGAATAGAAAAGAAAATAAAGAAAAAATTTAGTGATATTGATAAAGGTATCGCAACGATAGTTGCCCAAAGGTTGAATGAAATAGATAAACAATTTAAAAAACCTGTTGGGAACGCCTCTGATTATTTAATCCTTGGAAACGCGGAATATGCCAAGGGAAATTACCCAAAAGCGATAGAACATTATGAAAAAGTATTGGGAATAAGACCTGATTTTGCTGAGGCATGGTATAACAAGGGTGTTACGCTTGGTAAACTTGGTCGTCGTGATGAAGCACTTAAAGCCTATGACAAGGCAATAGAGTTAAAGCCCGATCTTGCTGAGGCAGGGGTTGGCAAAGGAGCTATCCTTGGTGTACTTGGTCGTTTCGATGAAGCACTTAAAGCCTATGATAAAGCGATAGAACTAAAACCTGATCTCACTGGGGCGTGGCTTGGAAAAGGGCTTGCTCTTGGTGAACTCGGTCGTTACGATGAAGCACTTACAGCCTTCAATAGGGCAATAGAACTCCAGCTTGATCTTGCTGGGGCGTGGGGTGGCAAAGGTCTTGCTCTTGGTAAACTTGGTCGTTACGATGAAGCACTTACAGCCTTCAATAAGGCAAAAGAGATAACGCCAGATGCAGCTGGGACTTGGTATAACAGTGCTTGTATATATTCCTTAAGGGGCGACAGAGAGAATGCCCTTAGAGATTTATCCAAAGCAATAGAGTTTGATGCTAAATGTAAAGAAGACGCTAAGAAAGATGAAGACTTTAAAAATCTCTGGGATGATGAAGGTTTCAAGAAGATTGTGAGTTAGAAGGATAGTATTATGAAATTAGATGCTAAAACAATATATGCTCAATCCAGCGATATAAAATCTCGCACTTATTTACAATACCGAAGGGATATGAAGAAGAAAGCGATTGCTGAGTTGGAGGTGCTGGAGTGGTTGGGTAATAAAGTAAAACAATTGTATCCGAAGAAACGAGTCGAAGTTTATAAATCAGGTGGAGATAAATTTTTGTGGTTTCTAAGAAAAGGTGGGGTTTCAAGAGAACCCGATTTTGTTGCAGAGATAAATAATGGAGAAATAGAGTTTGAGTTTCAATACGCTGAAAAGGCAGATTTGGAATTCTATGATTTCAAGGTATCTAAGGTAGCTAAAAAGAAAGACGGTAAACGAAAACCAATCGAAGAAAAGTTCTTTGTTTATATACATAAACCCCTACTGAAACATGCGATATTCAAACCCGAATGGATTCTGAAAAATGGAGAGTATGGGATGGTGCCAGCGTGGCGGAGTCGTGCTTTTCGAGTGCCAAGAGAAAGGTTTGAAAAATTACTTAAATCAGACTCCGCCTTAAAAAGTCTTTGCCACACGATAGATGCAAAAAATTTTATTCTTAACTTCCAACATAAATTGATTGATCTAAACAAGGATGAACTCTTGTATCTACTTCAAGGTGTAATTGATGAAAATAAAATTGTAAAAATTATTCCGAAAGATTTGGATAGCTTTTTCAAGGTCTGCTTTATCTTGGATAACCTAAATAAAATTCCACAAAATGCTAACCTTTGGCTTGTCTATCTGTTGAGTTATATCGGCAAAAATATTACGCTAGGAGACATCTCTAAAATCGTTTATTGTATTGACTTCCTATATTCTAAGATTGAGCTAAAGCTAAATGAGCTTGCCCAATTAGTCAGTAAAGTCAAAGAGTTACTTAAAAAGACCAAAATGTGCTATAAGGAAGATGGCTCTTATAGGTCATCACTAAAAGTAAGCCCTTTAGATGAAACAAGGTACGCTTTATTCTCAATAAACCTACTTGAAGATTTAATTCAAGATATGATTTTTTACTATTCTGTTTCAGACTTGAAGGCAATAACAAAGATATACGAGAATGTAGGAGATATTGAGAAGACATATGAATTACTTAGAGGATCAACTTAGGATATACCCCGCAAGGCTCAAGACAGACAACTATGAGGCGACGAAGAAGATCGTGTTGGTAAAGTAGAACCATGGAAGAAACTAATCAATTAGGGGGCGTTGAGTTTAACGCCCCCTTTATTTTTGCTCTCTACCACCATGTCTCCTCCTCTCATTCTCACCATCGATCTTTCCCTATGCGGTAGCCCGCAAATGTCCCTCCTTCGTCGGGATCCCGCTACGGCTGGCGGGATTTCCATTTCAATCCAACTTGCTGCTGTTTTTTTGGAGTGCAATAGCTTGTCCATATGGATCCTGTGGACTATTGTATGCCCCGCTAAAGCGGGGCACTCCAAGGTAATACCTGCCTACCGTCAGGCAGGGAAGTGTGACCAACCAACGTCGGTTGGGCACTGTCTTCGGTGAGCTCAGCCGAACCGTTTACAGTGCCGATAAAGGTTTTTCTTACAAATCT
>DFBT01000052.1:0-11867 GCA_002366725.1 Caldifarciminota bacterium UBA3073 | reverse complement strand
CGCTGAATCCGTTGACTTTTCAAAAAATTTTAATTTTTTTCTTGACAAATTACCATTTTTATATTATAATATTATTAATAATCGAAACGATTCGACTAATATGGCTACGATAAAAGATGTCGCAAAGGCTGCCGGCGTCTCTATATCCACGGTTTCGGCGGCGTTAAATGGAACTGCTCCCGTGAAGGAGAGCACCCGCCAGAAGATACTTGAGGCTTGCGAGGCATTGGGCTATAGACCGAACAGACTGGCGAGGGGATTAAAAACGAAACGTTCCTACACCATCGGCGTCATCATACCGGAGCTTACAAATCCATTTTTCCCCGAGGTCGTTCGCGCAATTGAACACAAGGCAAAGGAGTACAATTATAACACGATTCTGTGTGATACGGACGACGACCCCGAAGTCGGACTATCGGATTTGCATCTTCTCATAGAGAAGCAGGTTGATGGAATAATTTTGATTGGCGGCGTGATTCCCAGAGATGCAATTTTATCCTCCAGGAGACTGCCCACTGTGGCTATCGAGAAAGACTTTAATATTCCCCAGGTAAGTTGTGTGATGGCGGATCTCATGGGAGGGGCGTACGAGGCAGTGAGCCATCTGATTGGGATGGGGTGTCGTAGAATTGCTTACATCACCTGCAGGATGGGGAAGGGAGTGGTTTATAGAAGATTTGAGGGATATAAACTTGCATTGAAAGATAATCAGATTCCTTTCGATGCATCTCTGGTCAGGGAGTCATCTCCCGACTTTGAAGGTGGATGTGAGGCTATGAAATCCTTCAAAGAGGTTCCCCCCGACGCAGTTTTTTCGTATAATGATGTTATGGCAATGGGCGCCCTCAAGGCGTGCAGTCTGATGGGAGTGAGAATTCCCGGGGATATGTCTATAGTGGGATTTGATGACATTGATGCCGTCTCATTCACTTCACCTCCCCTCTCAACAGTAGCCCTACCCAAGCAGGAGATGGGTTCACTCGCCACAGAAATTCTCATAAATACCATTCTTAAAAAAGAAAAGCCTCGAAATGTGTCCTTATCCACTAAATTGGTGATAAGGAAATCATGTAAATAGCTACCGGTGAAGAAATTAGGACGCAGATGAACGCAGATTCACCCTGTTAAATAAAGTCGCCTTATAGCAACACTCTGGTATTTTTTAAATTATTTAACGGGGTAAACAGGATAAAGAGTTTAAGCATCAAGAATTAACTGCGAAAATCATACCTGCCTGCCGTCAGGCAGGGAAATTTTCTACAGAGTTTACAATAAATTAGGTTATGGTTTTTTGGAAATTGTTAAAAGTCGGACGCAGATACACGCAGATTGAACACAGATAAATTTTTAAGCATAAGGAAATTCAAGAAAGATAAATTTTGATATAATATGAGTCCTTGTTTTATTATAATGCGTCATCTAACTCTACAGCGAAAATCAGCGTTAATCTGCGTCCCAAAATAACAAACCACTGATAAAGTCATAGTGGAAATTAAAGCAATAAAAAAGTTGGTGGAAGAGAACGAAGCACAGTTATTAAACTATTTAAGAGCGACAAACATTGAGGTGGGTCTTCTACTTAACTTTGGGCCTGAACCGGAGATTAGAAGAAAGGCATTTCTACCTATCGGCAGACAGGTGATAATCGCAGAAAAAGGAATTTAAAAAATCATATTAATCTGCGAAAATCTGCGTCCTAAAAATAATACTACTGAAAGCATTATTTACCGGACACTAAATAGGAGAAGATATGAAAAAATTGTTACCCTTCCTCATCTCTTTTTTGTTTCTAAGTTGTGGCAAAAAGGAAAAGGGGGTGGAGTTATCTCTCCTCTTCTGGGGTAATCCGGAGGAGATAAGGATCGTTGAGGCGATGAAGAAGGCGTTTGAAGACGAGAATCCCGGCGTTTCTTTAAAACTCGTCCACTCCAATCGCTATCTCGACAAGCTCCAGGTTATGATCGGAGGCGGGACACCACCCGATGTATTCTATATGGGGATAGAGAACTTCCCGGCTTATGTTTCAGGGGGTTCGCTTATGAATCTGGAACCGTTTTTACAGGGAGATACGACCTGGAATCCCGGAGAATATTATCCAGAACTTCTGAACGGTTTCATATACAGAGATAGCCTCTATGGGATTCCGAAGGATTGGAGTCCCCTCGTTTTGTATTATAACAAGAACTTGTTTGATGAGGCGGGAGTTTCGTATCCCGATGAGAATTGGACCTGGGATGATTTCCTCGATGCGGCAATAAAGATTACAAAGGATGAGAACGGAGATGGCGAACCCGATATATTTGGCTTCTGGAATTTCTCAAACTGGGTTTGGACCTTCCCCTGGATATGGTCAAATGGAGGAAGGATTCTCTCGGAGGATAAAAAGAGATGCCTTGTGGATTCACCGGAGGCGATAGAGGCGCTCCAATTTTTATACGATCTGACTTATAAATACAAAGTTGCACCGACCTCTGCGGAGACCGCACAGAGGGATTTATTTACAACCGGGAAGGTTGGTATGGTTATGTACGGCAGATGGATGGTACCGAGATACAGAACAATAATGGATTTTAAGTGGGGGGTAGCGCCTCTGCCGAAGAAGAAAAATAGGGTGAGTCCCCTCTTTACGGTGGCATTTGTTGCTTCCTCTCAGTGTAAACATCCGAAAGAGGCGTACGAGTTGGTAAGGTTTCTATCGGGAAAAGGAGGGAACGAGGTTATCGGCAAACTCGGTCTGGCAGTTCCCTCTATGATAGATATAGCAAACTCTCCCGTTTTTCTCTCCCCCAAAAAACTACCCAAAAACAGTGATGTATTTTTAAAAACCATGGATTATGCGAGGTTACAGCCCGTTACGCCACAGTGGGAAGAGATGGGCAGCATAGTCAATCAACAGCTTGAAGAACTCTTTCTGGATAAGAAGAGCCCCGCCGAGGCGGCAAAGGACATAACGCGGGAGGTAAACCAGTTGCTCAAGAAGGGGATTTAGAAAATTATCTTGTTTGACATTTATTAAGAGGAGGTGTGGGATGAAGAATTTCTTGAAAATTATTCCGTTTTTTCTCCTGCCATTTCTGCTCAATTGTACAACACCCGTCTCTCCATCACCCGAACCGGGCGTCATCGCCCTGAAAGTCAGCACCGAACCCACAGCCCGTGATTCGCTCGGTATCATTGATGGAGATGCCTTCTTCGTAAAGATCAATGATGTGAGGGCATACAGGGCAAACGGTGACTATGCGGTCATATATGATACGCTCGGGGCTTACAGAGATGCCGATCGTATTATCAATACATTTAAACTCTCGGGGAATTCATTTGTTACCAATGAGATAGGAAGAACCTGGTTGCCGCCCGAGGAGTTTGTAGAGATCAGACTTTCGGTCTATACTGCCCCCGTGGTGGACACAGTGATAGATACGGTTATTGCGGACATCGAGACCACCGGGCTCTGGATCGATACGACACAGACCCCGTGGGATACCACCGCGGTATGTGACACGACCTATAAACCAGACACGACTACAACCCCATCTAATGTCTTGATCCTCGGTGGGGCGAGCTACCCGGTGCAGATGTCCGATACTGCAAGTCCCGTTGTCACGGTTGCCAGCACGTTCGATATCGCGGAGCACGATACTACCGATGTACTGCTCATATTCGATGCGGCGGCATCTCTAAAGAGAAAACTCGATACCTACGAATTCTTCCCAACATTCAGGGCAGAATAGTAAAAATTTAACGAGGCGAAGGGATAAAGGATCGAAAGAATTATCTTTGATTTTTATAGGGGGGTAAAGATGGTGAGGAAGATTCTTTTTATCGTATGTGCACTTTTTATTCTATTTGTAGGGTGCAAGCGAGAGCACGGGGCGGTCGAACCCAACCTTCCGCCGTGGATAGAGATTAAACAACCACCGGCGAATGATTCCATCGTCAGTGATACCACCATCGGGCCGTATTTCGCACTTCAGACGATCACATGGAATGCGGGAGATGATGATGGATATCCCGTTCTCTATAAATACAGATATATCACCCATCATCTCTATCGTGGTGATTCCCTTATTCAAGACTGGATAGAGACAGAGGAGTGTGAGGCACTGGTGGCATTTGAATCCTCCGACACACTTAATTTACAGAAATTCGAGGTAATGGCAAAGGATAACAGGGGAGATTGGTCAACCTCCGCCGTAAGATTCTATTACACGAAAAAGGTTGAAAGACCCGAGACTGAGATTATATCACCTAATGAGGGAGATACCCTTCTCTTTCTTTCCTATACAACAGAACGCTATCACGGTGTCCGCCTCACATTCACAGGAAATGATACCCTTAACGAAGAGGGAGAGATTGTGGGTTTCTCCTATAGGGTTGATGAAGGAGAATGGTCCTCATTCAGGGTGGACACTTCTACCTATGTGAGACCTACTTTATTTGAACCTCCCTTTGAAAGAATACACACAATCGAGGTAAAATCGAAGAATAATGCGAATGTTGAGGATGATACTCCTGCCCAAGTTCATGTCTCCCTTATAGTACCATCCTTTGGTTCTTCGATACTACTTGTGGACGAAACAAAGGATGGCACCGGGGGTCCCGAGAGACCCACGGATGAGGATGTGGATGCATTTTACAGAAACATCCTTTTGGGACATACTTTCGACGAGTGGGACTACAAGACCCAAGGGTTTCCAGGAAGAACTCGGATTGGAGATTACAGGCTTATCATATGGCATTCAGATGATACCGGATATGAGTTTAACAATCACGCAGGGATAATCGGGGATTATCTGATGGTTGGGGGCAATCTTTGGCTCTCAGGTTGGGGAATCCTTTCGACGTTTAGCCCCGATGTAAATGTGGAATACAGTGTGGGGGATTTTGTGTATGACTATCTCCAAATAAAATCAAGCGTTCTCAATACAAGCAACGATTTCAAAGGAGGGATTTGGGGAGAAGGAGACTCGGTTTTGACGGATACCACAAAGTTATATCGGTTCCATTATATGGGATTACCGAGCATAAGGGTTATTAAGGGAAGAACCGGCTGGACTAAGCCTCTTGTTTCTTTCATATCGTCTTCTTCTGACACAGCCTATCAAGGAAAACCTTGTGGTGTAATATATAAAGGAACGACATACAGCACGGTTCTTCTGGATTTTCCCCTTTATTATATGAAGGAAGATGGGGCGGGAAGAGTTTGCGGGCAGATTCTGGAGTATTTCGGTGAATGAACTTGAGTAGGACGCACCTGCCTGTCCATACGGATCCGTAGGGACCGGTAGGCAGGGATTCACGCAGATTATCAAGATTTTTTATTTTTTTCTTTAAATTTGTTAAAATACATGAATTTTTTATCCTGCTCACCCCGTTAAATAACTTAAAATAATTACCGAGGCGTTGCTATAAGGCGCCTCTATTTAACGGGGTAAATCTGCGAAGATCCCTGCCCCGCACCTATGCATAGGTGCGGGGTGAACGTCCTAAAAAAGCATTTTTGATATTTGATTTTTGATATTACTATGGGGGTATTATGAAGAAAGCAATACTATTCCTCATCCTACTCTCGACGGGAGTTTATGCGGGAGTAACGGGTAAACTCGCGGGAAAGATTGTCGATACGGAGACCGGACAGCCCCTGCCGAGCGTGAATATCTTTATTCCAGATACGAGGTTTGGAGCCGCGACCGATGAGTATGGTGAGTACTACATCATTCAGCTTCCACCCGGTGAGTACACCCTGAGAGCGGAGATGATGGGATACCGGTCTGTCACCGTGAAGAAAGTGGAGGTGAGGATTGACAGGACCACGATAATAAACTTTGAGTTAAAGCCAACTGTAATAGAGGTACCCGGTATAACTGTTACTGCCGAGAGACCACTGATAGAGCACGATGTTACGGCATCTGTGAGATACGCGTCGAGGAAAGAGATAGAGAGAACACCCAATGTCGAGCGTTCAACGGAACTCGTGAGACTCCAGCCGGGGGTAACCGGGAGTCATGTAAGGGGCGGAAGGACATCCGAGACGGTCTACTATATAGACGGGATCGCCGTCAGACATCCCATACACGGGGCAACTGCCGCCTTGGACTTAGATGTTATGTCTATTGAGGAGATGGAGATGCTCACCGGCGGATTCAATGCAGAATATGGAGAGGCGCAGTCCGGGGTTGTAAATATAGTAACGAGGGAAGGTAGTAAGAGGCTATCGAGTGAAGTGCTATACAAGACAGATAATTTGTCCCCAAAAGAGTGTTCATTTAACACCGATTATGCTGCCTTTGCTTTCGGAGGTCCCATTCCCTTTCTCCCCGTTGATGCAAGGTTTTTCTTTTCCGGGAGTGGAAGCTTTACCGATACCTATCTTAACAATCATAGAACCCGTGATGAGCGAGAGTTTCTGGGGATGAGTTACCACGACCGTCAGAGCAACTCCACGAACTTCAATCTAAAACTTACCTACAATATCTCTCCCAATTATAAACTCAATCTGGGCTACCGTAGAGGATACCAGTGCTATTCGGGGTATGAAGGGGGAGGGTTTAACTGGGACTGGAAGAACCTGCCCGATTCAACAAATAACACGGAAAAAATAACCACTCAGGCAGTTTTATCCTTTACCCATAGCTTGTCAGAGAATAGCTTCTATAGTATACACCTGGGCCATCTTTTCACCCACTCTCACGACGACCTGTGGGGCAGGACACCGCCCGAGTTCTGGCACTGGGAATATTACTGGGAAGACACTCTATGGGAATATGAGTGGGGATATGCGAGACTTCTCCAAGATAGCACGGTCATTGATAGTTTCGCTATTGATAGCATAGCTGTTGATTCTGCGGTTGTTGACAGCGAATATGTCGAAAATGCCAGTTGGGGCTGGCATCATGATGCTTATGGGTTCGTTGACGAAGGTGTTTACCAGTATTGGTCGGACGACTCGTCCTGGGTTTGGACGACAAAATTTAACTTTACATCACAGATTCATCCCCGGCATCTCATTAAATTTGGGTTCAATGTGGATTACGAGGATGTCTCCTATGTAAACATTCAATATTACGGTTCATTTCGCTCCCCGGGCGCAGAGAGGCCTGGACCCTGGCCAGATTATGGGCTATACAGATGGGTCTTCGAGCACGGTCATCCCTGGCTGGGAGCCATCTATCTACAGGACAAGATGGAACTTCCCGGTCTCGTTGTAAACATTGGGGCAAGACTCGATTATTTTACCCCGGGAGAGGCGATTCTCGGAGACACCCTCTATCAGCAACAGTGGGAGAAGGCGACGGGACTGGAATGGGAATTAGAGCCGACACAGTTCTTCTCTCCAAGACTTGGAATATCCCATCCCATTAGCGAGAGAACCAGTATTTATTTCAACTACGGACGATTCCAACAGATTCCCCAACTTCAGTATCTCTTCAGGGACCCCTGGACGGGAACATGGTGCGGTAATCCGAGCCTGAAACCACAGAAGACCATCCAGTACGAGTTTGGGCTTTCACATCAATTTGCACCCGACCTGGCGGCTTATATAAAACTGTTCAATAAAGATATGTACGATTATGTGGGGTTGATGAATGTGGGTATGCCGCCGATCTGGGTGTGGGTCAATCGCGGATACGGCCGTGCCCGCGGTATAGAACTCGAACTGAAGAAACGATATTCACATCACACATCGGGTAGTATCTCTTATACATACCAAAACGGAATGGGCTATTCCTCGTGGGAATTTATGGAGTATTACAGGGGTTGGGAGTGGGAACCTGTTCGGGGAAGCAGACTCGACTGGGACCGAAATCATAAGATCGTTGCCGCTTTGAGCATCGAGGCATCAAAAGGTGAGTACCTGTTCGGCAGATTACCGGATAGATGGAGATTGGACATCCTGTGGGACTTTGGTTCTGGTCTGCCCTACACTCCAAAGGATGACCCCACGCTCCAGAACCAGGGCACCCGACCATTTACATCAACAGTAGATGTTCATCTACAGAAAGAATTTAGTGTAGGGAAGGGTGAGCTTCGGTTATTTGCCGATATATTGAATCTGTGGAATAACAAGAATGTGAAGACGAGTGACAAGAACTGGCTTAACCCATGGACCGGTGAGCCCTATAAATACGGAGATGCAGATGGCGGGTCACACAAGATTTACACATGGCGGGAGATGCAATATAAGAAGAATCCTTCAACTTTTAGCGCTCCAAGGCAGATTAAGTTAGGGGTCAAGCTTGGTTTTTAATGAAATTTTAGACGCAGATTTACCCCGTTAGATAGCAAGCATCTAACAGGGTGGACGCAGATACACAAGATAAAATCCGAAACCCGAAACCTGAAAATCATACAACTCAAAACTCAAAACTAAAGAGAAAGTTTTTGAGATGTGGTTTTGATCTTTGACTTGTGAGTTTGCCAATTAGATTAAAAAATGCACGAGTTCTAAATTCTAAATAATTTCGATCATTGAGATTTTGGTCGTTGGAATTTTTAGTAGTAAAAAATCCTGATAATCTGCGAAAATTCCTGCCCCCACCTACCTGCCTGACGGTAGGCAGGTGCATAGGTGCGGGGTGAACGTCCTAAAAGAGTATTTCTGATACCTGCCTACCGGTCCCTACGGATCCGTATGGACAGGCAGGTTTAATTTTTGATATGATTATGAGGGGTGTTATGCGAAAGCTTGTCCTGTTACTGCTCGTGGTATTGGCATCTGCCGGTCTTGCTCAGCCTCCAAGAAGCAACATCCAAAAGAAACGGCAACAAGCCGGCAAGATTAAAGTATGGGTTACCAACATGGGAATGATAGGTTCATTCTGGGGTTTTGTGGCGGAGAATCGCTGTGAGTATCCAGCGGGCTCAAACATTGACTTTCTTGATAGCTTTCACTTTGTATACGGAGGTGTCGTAAATAATGATACCTGTGTATCAAATGGCGGTGGAGGATTTGGAGCATCTCCCTGGCACGAGCTTTGGCCAGATAGCGAGATGTATGATAGTCTATATATGTATAGGATGGGCGAGGAGGTAGATTCGATAGTTGAAGAATTTTACTCACCGGCAATCTGTGGAACGGGTGGAGTAATAACTGGTGAAAGGTATCAGCCATTATCGGAGATGGATTTTCTGGCACATTACTCCGATAGAGATACATTGAGCCATATGTTAATACACAAGGCAATGGGAATAGATATTTGGCAGATGAATTATGCATGGGGTTATCCGGATATCGATGATATTATATTTTTTGAATCCTATATAAAAAACACTGGCAGAAATACGATAGAGAACTTTTATATAGGTTTTCAATGCAACCTCCAGACCGGTGATTTAGATAATGTAACGGGTTCAATATGGGAAAGAAGGGATAAGATTTCACTGGACGACCATTGTTGGTATAATGAGGCAAGAAGAGTGGCAGTATCTGCAGATGCACCAGGTGGTGAGGATGGAACAGCGGAGAGCGTTATGGGGTGGACCATCTTAAGTGCGCCAGATATAGATACTAAAGTGATTACATTTAAGGCAGCCAGGGACTGGGACTACGGGGTAGACGAGGAAGAGGAGAGACCAGATGAATATGCATACAAGGTCATGACCGTGGGAGAGATAGACCCACCAGAAGAAACCCGGAACAAGGTTGGGGATGTACAGTGGGTTCTTGCATTCGGTCCATATACATTGAGACCGGACTCTATGATTGTTGCTGCATATGCAATGGTGGGTGGTGAAAATGAACTCGACTTGTATGATAATGTGGATTATGCGCATTATTATTATAACGATAGAAGACTGGCATTTTCACCACCACCGCCACCTCCAAAGATTACCGAAATAGTACCCGACAATCACAAAATAACACTCAAATGGGATGATAGTCCAGAATATTTTGAGGATACCTTAAGGGCGGATAGCATATTTATGGATTTTGAAGGATACAGGGTCTACAAATCCAGGAGTAAAGACGGTCCCTATACACTGATTGCAGATTTTGATAAGGTGGATTGGTATGGACGCAATACGGGACTACAGCATGAATATGTAGACAGCGGGCTTGTAAATTGCATCCATTACTACTACGCAGTAACATCCTATGACCTGCCGGATACCGTACAAAACACAGGACCCAAGGAGTGTGGCATACTTGCTTCTCTGGTAGAGGCTATGCCGGGGTTTGCCGCGGGGAGGGGCGAGAGGGTTGCAGTTGTGCCCAATCCATACAGAGGTGATGTTGACTATACAAAACACGGGTGGGAGGTCCCAACATATGCCCCAACGGCGGGTTGGACGGAGAGAGATAGAAAGATTCAGTTCATAAACCTATCCGCCCATTGCACAATAAGGGTTTATACCCTGACTGGTGACCTTGTTAAAACAATAGAGCATAACGACTCCTTGAAAGGGTGGGAGGATTGGAATCTTATCTCAAGGGTGAATCAGGCAATCTCATCGGGAATATATATTTTCTCCGTGGAGGACCAAAACACGGGGGACATACAACTCGGAAAGTTTGTGGTGATAAAATAAAATTTTGGACGCAGATAAATTCTAAATCAGGACGCAGATTCACCCCGTTAAATAATGTGACGACGAACGTTGGTGGATCCTTAAAAAATTTCTATTTAACGGGGTAAACGCAGAAACACAAGATTAAAAAAATTAATACATTTTCAAAAAATTAAAAAAAAGAGGTAAAAAATCTTGATAATCCCTGCCTGACGGTAGGCAGGTGCGTTTATCTGCGTCCAGAAAAAGCATTTTGATATTTGATTTTCAATATTTGATGTGATAATGGGGGGTAATATGAAGAGATTTCTACTTCTGGCGATTCTTATGATACCAGGTGTTCTTCTGTCCCAGTACGAGAGACCGGGTACTACACTCGGTCAATCATTGAGGATTGGCCCAAATGCCAGGGCATGTGGTATGGGGGAGGCGTATCTATCCATCGCAGAGGATGCGAGTGCGCTATACTATAACCCCGCCGGGCTTTCATTGCTTGAAGGAAGGGATATATTCGCTACACATACCCCATGGTTTGCCGGAATAAACTATGAATTCCTCGGTATTGCCCAGGAATTTCCGGGATGGGGAACATTCGGTCTTTCCTTTGCAACCCTGTATACAGATAAAATGGAGGTGCGAACACCCCTTCGTCCCGATGGAACGGGAGAGTACTTTTACTGGATAGACTACTCACTTGGTTTTAGCTATGGCCGGGCGCTCACCGATAAGGCGTCTATTGGAGTGACAGCAAAATTCATAAGAATGGAGTCCTATGGATATAGTACCCAGGCTTTATGCGGTGACATCGGTACCCTCTTTCAAACCAACTGGATGGATACGAGATTTGGAATGAAGATATCGAATTTTGGGCCAAATCTCCAGTTTATAGAGGAAGCGTCTCCCCTTCCAACATCCTTTGCCTTCGGTGTCTCAACACGACCACTCGAGAATCTCACGGTTGGATTCGTATTTGATAAGCCGACTGATTCGAGAGAAAGGGCATCTCTTGGTGGTGAATATGAGCTTTTGGGTATGTTTATAGTGAGGGCGGGATATAAATTCGGCTACGACGAAGAGACCTGGTCTTTGGGAGTCGGATTTGAGAAGGAGGTGGGGAATATTCGCGTGAAGCTGGACTATTCATATTCATATTTTGGATATTTGATAAAGGCAGAAAGATTGTCCTTGGGACTCGCCTTTTGAATCTGTATGGGACGCAGATGCCTGTCTACCGATCCCTACGGATCCGTATGGACAGGTAGACACGCAGAAAAACAGGATAAAGAATTTAAGTATAACGAAGCACAATTACTGAATTATTTAAGGACAATAGAGATTGAGATAGCTCTTTTGTTTAA
>DFBT01000116.1:26670-43857 GCA_002366725.1 Caldifarciminota bacterium UBA3073 | reverse complement strand
GGCTTCGCCTCGCAATGACATTCCCTGCTAGACATCCCTCGCAATGACGGAGGGGAGTCATTATGAGCAATATTGACAAATAATTAAAGGAAAAAGGAAGAGTAGCGGGTGTTATATCTCTTCTATTGTCTCCGGGGTGCCCAATAGCGAGTCGAGTTTGAGTGTGTATATTCTGCACACACCCGGTGCTTCGAGGTCTATATCAACCTCTTTCAGGAGTCTGATTACCTCATTACCGGTGTTCCTGTCGTCCGATGTCGCCGTTATAATTTTGGAGAATGGTCTCCTTCCGAGGTCTAATCTCAGTCCGGCAAATATAGGTACCTGTGCCGCGAGTGAACGCTTCATAGACTCCGCATCGACGGTAATCGCATCTTCTATTCCAAGTTCCAGAAAGCAGGAAAGGACATCTTCCAGATACTCTTCTCTATTTAGAACTATCATTAAAAGATACATATATCCCCCAATAAGACGTTATTATTCAATGCAAATTACAGATCGGAAGATAAAAAAGTTTTGTCGCCAACTACCCGTTCTGGGTCCTTCTAATCCCTGTGTATGACTCTACCTTCCTTTGTTACAACCTTTATCTCCTCTATGAGCACATTATCGAAATCGTATATGATCTTCATAACATCCTTCGGAGTTTCGGACAGAAGCAGAGCCTCCTTCATAACCCTGGATTTCAACAATCTCGCTATCTTGGCGACCGCCTGCAGATATTCCTTTCTGGCATCTGGTGGTGCAGCAATCATAAAGATAATATTTACAGGTTTTTTGTCCATAGCATCGAAGTTAACTCCCTTCTTCGATCTACCAAATGCAACCCTGAGAGACTTCACGGCGTTGGATCTACCATGTGGTATGGCTGCTCCACCCCCTATAGCCGTTGATTCTATCTCCTCCCGTTTTATTATAGAATCACAAAAGTCTTTTCTGTTGGTAACCACCCCCGCTTCCACAAACATATCGGCCATTTCTTCAATGAGTCCCTTTTTGTCCCTTGCGGCGATATCGCAGTTTATGAGTTTCTCGTCCATAACTTCGTTCAAAAACATAATCCCTCCCTCCGTATAAAGATCAAAAATCAAACCTACCTACCGGCAGGCAGGTATCAAAATGCAAAATGACAAATTAAAAATCAAATGTGGCGTTGGAGCGTTGTGGAGTCATTGAGTCCTTGTGTCGTTGGGTATCTACAATTTAAAATCTGTAATCCGCAATCTATTATCTGCGTTCACCCCGTTAAATAGAACTGTTTTAGTAGCGATATTCTGGGGTTCATTTTTGAGATATTTAACGGGGTAAATCTGCGTTAAATTCTCAACTTAAACCCTCGCCTCTCCGCTGCGTTTCAGGGCGAGAGCCGTGAGCGGAGGACCTATTATCTCATTTACAGCCACAGAGGCAATGACTATATTTATCAAGGCATCTTCGAAGGGTGCGAGTCGTGGATTTTGCCCCACGATAAGAGCGAGACCCATAGCCACGCCCGCCTGTGGAAGCAACGCCAGCCCAAGATATTTTCTGATGTAAGCAGAGGAATTTGCTATATGTCCTCCAACGGAAACGCCCAGGGTCTTACCGATGATCCTCGCCAATATGGCGGCGGCAGCCAGAAACCCGACCTTCGCCAGTATTCCAAAATGAAGATGAGCCCCCGAGAGTGCAAAGAAAGCCGCATATATGGGAGGTGTAAAGTTATGCAGTGCCCCTATGAAACGTTTCACTTTCATGGTGCTATTCACGATTACAAATCCCGTTGACATATTTGCAAGAAGCGGTGAGACCCCGAGAAAGATGGTTATACCCGATATTATGCAGATCATACCGAGAGCGACGATCAAAAATTCTGCAGTCGTGGTGAGAAATTTAGAGCATAATCGCAGGATAAAACCGGCGAATATTCCAATGGCGACAGAACCTATTATTTCAATGAACGGCATAAATATAGAATAGACCGCATGCCCGGGAGATACAGCCGTATTGCACAGTCCAAAGAGGGCAATCGCAAGGGCATCGTCAAGTGCAACAACTGCCAACAGCGTGCTGGTAAAGGGTCCTTTTGATTTCAATTCTTCAATGACCGCGATGCTCGCAGCGGGCGCTGTTGCAGATGCGATGGCGCCTATTACGAGGGCGACGGGTAGCACCTCAATGAACGGATTTTCTGTTTCCACGCCCACGACATTCACCAGAATCGGCGATAAAACGAGTATAGAAACAGAGACGACGGCAAAGGCAAAAAAACACTGTAATGCGGTTATCCAGAGGACACTACGATGGAGTTTCCTTATGCGTCCCATGTGTAAACTACTTCCTATAAGAAATGCGATCAGCCCCAGAGCTATATCCACGACAGGAGAGAGGGTATTCTCCAGAACAACACGGGGAATCAGGCGGAGACAAGAAGGTCCTATGATGATACCCGCTACGATATATCCCGTAATCTCCGGGAGTTTAATCTTTCTTACTAATTTACCACCCCAATACCCTACGAATAGTAAGATGCCCAGAGCGAATACAAAATTCATGATTCAAACACCTTTTTTATCCTTTCAAGTGCCCAATCTATCTCTTCCTTTTCTATAATGAGTGGGGGTGCAAATCTTACAACCTGCTCATGTGTCTCCTTCGAGAGGACGCCCTCTTTTGCCAGGCTCTCACATATTGGGCGGGCGGTTCCCTTTTCTTTTTTCACCTCGACCCCTATGAGGAGACCCTTACCCCTCACCTCTTTTATGTAATCGCTCTCTATCTTCCTTAATTCTCCCATGAAGTAAGTTCCCATTTCCTCTGCCCTTTTTGGAAGGTTGTATTTTGTTGTAACATCCAAAGATGCAATACCCACAACAGCTCCAAGGGGATTACCTCCAAATGTCGAACCGTGGTCACCGGGGGTGAATACATCCATAATCTCGCTGTCACAGGCTATACAGGATACGGGATAAACCCCACCCCCTAATGCCTTGCCAAGTATATATACATCGGGTTTCACATCCTCCCGGTCACAGGCGAACATGCGACCCGTCCTTCCAAGTCCCGTCTGTATCTCGTCCGCCATAAAAAGGACATTATTCTCTTCACATATCTTTTTGCATTCTCTAAGATATCTTGGGTCGGGTATGATGATACCACCTTCTCCCTGAATGGGCTCCACGAGAAAACCCACCGTGTTATCGGTTATTGCCTCTTTCAAGGCATCGGGGTCATTGTAGGGTATCATCTTAAATCCGGGGGCAAATGGACCAAAGCCAAATTTGTACTGAGGTTCTGATGAAAAACCCACGATGGTAGTGGTGCGTCCGTGGAAATTATTCTCACACACAATGATCTCCGCATTATCCATTTTGTTCACAGAATCCGTTGGATATTTTGCATTTTGCATTTTTAATTTTTTGAGGTACCCCCATTTTCTCACCGCCTTTATTGCCGTTTCCACCGCCTCTGCCCCCGTGTTCATTGGAAGCATCTTCTCCTTTTCGGTGAGTTCACAGACCTTCTTTTGAAACTCGCAGAGTTTATCATTATAGAACGCCCTGGATGTGAGTGTCAGTCTGTCGAGCTGTTTTTTCGCCGCATCTACGATCTCTTTGTGTCTGTGTCCATGATTGAGGGCGGAATAACTTGACAGCATATCCATGTATTTTTTCCCCTCCACATCCCATACCCACACACCTTCTCCTCTTTCGAGTACAACGGGAAGTGGTAGATAATTCCTCGCGCCAAAATCATCGGTGAGTTTTATGACCTCATCACTCCCCATATACCCCTCCTTTTGAAATATATGTGCCTTTCACAAAACTCGTAATCACTTACATCCCTCGTTTACCGGTATCGAGGTCCACTGATCACAGACTCGTCCACAGGATCCGTGTAGATATGAGATCAGTATAGAAAAGAGAGCATAAGTTAAAAGAAAGAATTTAATCTCAAGATCCGTATGGACAGGGATTGAAAGAGAATATAAGAGAAAAAAACATATAAAATGAAAGATTAAAATCTCTTTCGATCTCTTACGGTCCCTGTTGAAAAAATTAGCTTCAAGACCCTTTCCTACCTGTCGGTAGGCAGGAAATCCCTGTCAAGAAGACTCTTGATTTTAACACAACTCTTGTGAAAAGTCAAGAAAAAAGTTAGCGCCTGCCTGACGGTAGGCAGGGATTTAGCGGATTGAATAAGCACAAAAAAGTAATTGAACGGATTTAGCGGATTTACCCCGCACCTATGCACCTGCCTACCGTCAGGCAGGTAGGTGCAGGGTTTAGCGGATTGAATGTCCATAGAACTTAATTGGAGTTAAGGCGTCAGCCTCTTAAAGTGTAAAATTCTCAGGGGTTAATTCTTTCCGGTTGTTAAAACTTTTCCATAAGAATTTAAGAGAGGATGATGCAAATTTATACTTGACATTTATCAAAAGTCGTTGTATAATAAGAGCCATGAATACTATTAAGATTGCGCCCTCGATACTTTCCTGCGACTTTACAAGGTTGGGAAAAGAGGTAGAAACAGTAGTGGATGCGGGCTGCGACATGCTCCATCTCGATGTAATGGATGGACACTTCGTGCCGAATATAACATTTGGCCCTCTTCTTGTAAAAGCCCTACACAAAATAACAGATATTCCTCTCGATGTCCATCTGATGATAGAAGACCCCGGATTTTATTGGAAGAGGTTCGGGGACGCGGGAGCGTCCATCATATCATTCCACAGAGAAACCGTAAAATCACCGGAGGGATTAATAGATGAGATGAAAAGAGAGAATATCACGGTGGGACTTGCGCTGAATCCGGCAACACCGCTGGAAGATATTCTACCTTATCTAAAATTGGTGGATTTTATCCTCGTTATGACCGTGGTCCCCGGCTTTGGGGGACAGAAGTTTATGGAAGAACCCTTAGATAAGGTCAGAAGATTGAATAAGAGGGGAGTGACGGTGGAGGTTGATGGGGGAATAAAGGTTTCAAATGCGAAGAAAGTAATCGAGAGTGGGGCAGATATACTTGTGAGCGGGTCGGGTGTATTTGGTGAAGGGGACCCCGCCGAGGCGGTAAAGAGATTTAAAGCACTGGCAAATAGATAATTTCTCCCGCCGAAGGGGTCGGGTTGAGAGCACAGGTGAGAGTTCATGAAATGCAACAATATATTTTCGCAAATTCCCAATTCCATTGGAGAAGAAATTTTTGAGAGCCTGCTGGAAACCGATCGCTTCAAACTGGAACGAATCATCTCAACGGGGCAGGCAACGTCTTCGGGAGAATGGTGCGACCAGGAGACCAATGAATGGGTTATCTTATTGAGCGGCAGTGCCGGGTTGTTGTTTGAAGGTGAGACAGAAACAGTGGTAATGCACCCGGGAGATTATGTAAACATCCCCGCCCACCGGCGACACAGGGTTGAATGGACAGATAAAGTGGAGAGAACCGTCTGGTTGGCATTGCATTATTAATGGAGTCCCCGTTGAGGAGAAAACAGAGACTTGTGCAGTCAGATGAGGGACTCCTATTTTATGGCCCGAATTGAGTTCGTGCCTACAGA
This sequence comes from Caldifarciminota bacterium UBA3073, assembly GCA_002366725.1. Classification (GTDB taxonomy): domain Bacteria; phylum Hydrothermota; class UBA3073; order UBA3073; family UBA3073; genus UBA3073. The sequence continues at coordinate 38,318 of DFBT01000116.1, read as the reverse complement.
TATTTGCTCTCCAAATTTTCTTCAGGGTTTCGTCAAAGTCTTCGTTAAAAGTGAAAGTCCCCCAAAAATTACCTCCTTCCAGGGGGGCACATAACCATAGAGCAGACAAAGGTCTAACCCGCAAAACATTACACAACTGACACCTCCTTTCTGTTGACTCATTCTCGCTGATTTTGTGTCTCCTTGTAGTTCTCAGGGCTTATCCACTGAAAATCCCTTGACTTATAAGGTTTTTTGTGGTATAATAGTCTCAGAGTATGCATTAACCACGGATAAACACAGATCATAAATTCAGGCCGAAGACTACAGACCGCCCCGTAAAACTCCTTCAGAGCAACGGGGCAAGCAGACCACAGACTAAAATAACAAACGAATGGGCAAAAAGGATATAAAAGGTCTTGCCTGCCTGTCATACGGCCTGTATAGGTCATACGACCCGTATGGGCGGTAGGCAGGTGCTAATCTTATGAAATCTTGTCCATACGGATCTCATGCGAGTCTGTGACCTACCCATACGGGTCTTGAGATGGTTTCTTAACGCATAATTTGGGATAATTAGAACTTATTGTCCAGGGGGGCGAATGGAAGAAAGATTTGATAAGGAGGGAAGACTTATCTTCCCCGAAAAGGGGGCGTTTCCCGCGAAGGCAAAGGTCATAGTGAGGGACAAGAACATACTCGTGACACAGGCATACTGCAGAAACGGTCACAACCTCGTGAGGGGAGAAAAGATATGGGATGGGAACAGGGGGATAAATCTTATCGGGAAGATAGGGGAGAGGAAAGTGAATATCAATCTCTCCCCGTATCAGGGTGACAATAGAAGGGTACTTGACGGTATCATAGAAAAGGGAGAGATAGTTACTCTTCTCTGTCCCGAATGTGGTACGGAACTGGAAATATTCTCTCCCTGTGGATGCAGTGCAGATATAGTCTATATGTACCTGACAGAGGAACTGGACCCAAGAGATTCGATTTGTGTGTGCTCGAGGTTCGGATGTAGATACTCCTGTCTCACGAGTAGGGGAAAGATAGTGTCTGAATTCACAGTATAGTTGTATTTGGACGCAGATGCCTGTCTACCGACAGGTAGAGACGCAGATTACACTGATATGTTATTGAGTCATCGAGTCATAGCGTCGTTGGGTCATTGAGTCTACAGGACTCTAAGACCCTATGACCCTAATTTTCTGATAATTAATTACTATATTTTTATCTGTGCTCATCTGTGTCAATCTGTGGTTTACTTAGCATGAGTTATGCGGATACTTCACACTGCAGACCTTCACCTTCAAAATGAAGGGGATGACCGCTGGAATGCCCTTAAAACCATCGTTCAGGTTGCCGGGAACGAGAATGTGAACCTTTTCATTATAAGTGGCGACCTCTTTGATAGCGGTGTTGATGCCGAATCCCTTCGTCCGGGTATACGGGGTATCTTTTCAGATACGGGGTTTGATACAATTGTAATTCCCGGCAATCACGACAGGGATTCTTATGGAGAGGGTCTATACTTCGGTGACGAGGTAACTATACTATCAAATACAACTCCTTTGGAGAGATATGAAGGTGTAAGAATAATCGGATTGCCATTTGAACAGATTACCTCCCGAGAACTACTAGCCAGAATTCGTTCATTAAAGGAAGTCCTCACACCGGAGAGGAAAAATATATTATTGTATCACGGCGAATTGCTCGATGTATTCTTTTCGCGAGACGACTTCGGGGATGAGGGAACGGGTAGATATATGCCACTTAAACTCTCCTACCTTGAAGGACTCAACATAGACTATGTACTCGCCGGTCACTTCCACAGCAAATTTCTCGTAAGAAAAATCGAAAATGGCGGTTATTTCGTGTATTCGGGTTCCCCAATCTCCATTACAAGAAGAGAAACGGGGAGGAGGAAGGTAAACATATTTGATGTGGGTAGTCCTCCAGAAGATTACAATATCGATACACCTCACTTCGAAGAGGTTTCCATAACACTTGATCCAACAGATGAAGAAAATCCACTCACAACGGTAAAGAAGAAACTTTCGGATCTTCATCCCCTCTCCAGGATAATACTCACAATAGATGGTGCCATAAATGGAGAAAAATTCGGGATGACCGAGAAAGAATTTCGCTCTCTTCTAGGGGAGACAACAAGGAGTATAAGCATAGTTGAGGAGAATTTCAAACTCAGAGATATACGGGATATACTTGAAGATGACCTGTTTAAGGCATTTGAAGAAAAACTCGCCTCATATCCTGAAGACCAGAGAAAAGAACTGAGAGATATTGCTATAAGAGCCATGTTGACGGATTAAAGATTGTAGACAGAGCCCCAGTGCTATGTTAAGCAACTTATGTCTCTAAATTGCAAATGACAAATCACAAATAACAAACAAATACCAAAACCCAATAACCAAAATTCTAAACACTGTTTGGAATTTAGAAATTTGAAATTAGATATTGTNNCTTCGGCGAGCTCGGTCGAGCCGTGCTTGGAACTTGGGATTTCAAAAGTATGCATATAAGGGAGTTTCGCATATACAGATACGGTCCTCTGACTGACTCCGGCAGGATAGCCCTCGGAGATTTCAATCTCTTCTTCGGTTTGAATGAGGAGGGGAAATCACTTACCATAGATGGTCTTGTAAGACTCCTTTTTTCAAAAAAGGCGACGAAGAATGTATTCAAAAGGATAGATAGAGTTGATAATGTACCTGAGGGATATATTATTGTAGAAGATGAGGGTGATATGATCAAATTTCCCGACGCCGGCGATATTACCGAATTTGCTGATTTTTCACCGCGGGAATGGCGAAATATATTCATAATAAGAAATAGCGACCTGTCCATATCTGAAGAAGAGAGTTTCTATACAGGTGTAACTGACAGATTAACCGGGTTGAAAAGCAAAAGGATTATGTCGGTGAAAAATAGATTGAGGGATATTGGGAAATTGACCAGGCCCGACAGCAGTGGAAAGCTGTCGGATAGGGAGGCAGATGAGAAACTGCTTTCGAGGGTGAATCGTGCGGAGAGTTTGATAGAGGTGATTGAAAGTTTAAAAGTCGAGGCCGGGGGGGAGGGGCTCGATGAGATCGAAGCAAGGATCGAAGATATGAATGAAGAATTGGAGAGAATTGGGACGGAGCTCACAAACCTTGAAGATGCCGGAAGGAGGGAAAGATACGAGAGAGGACTTGATGCCCTCAACGGATTGAAGCATTCATTGAGAGAACTGAAAGAATTGGAACCGTTCAAAGAGGATGTGCAAAGGAATTTTAGAGATTCGGAAAGAGACATCCGACTTGCAAATGAAGAGATAGAGAAACTTACAAGTGAGATAAAATCGAAAGAAACTGATTATCAGAATATTAAAAAAATCAAAGGAAAAAAGACGGAAGACCAACGCATAATAAGCGATAGAAAAAAGAAGGTGGAATATGTGGAGCTTGATATAAAGAGATACAAGGAACTTAGGCGGGAAGTTGTTCAAAGGCAAAGTGAGACAAAAGGCTTAAGACTTTTACTTGTTATATCATTGTCTCTTTTCGCTCTTTCCCTTATAGGTGCTATAATAAGACCCGGTCCTATCTTCAGAATATTCTCTACCATATTTTTAGTTGTCTCTATCTATCCCTTGATCGAAAGATTCAGGTTGCTGAAAAAGGCTTCCTGTCTCGCGAGGCTATTTGAGGAGATAAGGCTTATTCTTGCTCCTATAGGCCTTTCATCAGGTACTTTAGAAGGTACTCTTTCTCTCCTCCAGAAATTTGAGGAGGAAGTAAAAAGTAAAGAAGAGGAATTAAGAAGATTGGAGGAAAATACGAACATACTTGAACGGGAAATAGAGACCATAAAGAGAAAGATCGGCGAGTTGGAGAGAAAAAGGAGAGAATTTGAAAAGGCTGTTGAGGAGATTAAGAATGTATCGAGGGTAAAGGATTTGGATGAATACAGGAAAAACCTCGACAGAAGGCAAGAAATTGAGAGAATGAGCAGAGAGTATGCCGCTGTATTGAAATCGTTGCTCGGAACGGGAGATTACAGCGGCAAGGAAGAATTAATGCAATATTGGGATGAGACTTTATCGGAACTCGAAGTATATAAGAACAAAGCAGCGGGTGTTAAATACAGCGACGCGGAAAAGAGGGAATTACAGGAAAAGAGAGAGGATATCGATAGAACGAGAGCCGAGATTGAGAAGAAGTATATAAACTGGCAGGATAGTTTAAAGCAGATCGAGCGAGATGCACAGGATATACTTAAGAGTGAAGTGTACTGCGGTACCCTGAAAGAACTTTCCTTTGTACATAAGACATTTAGGCATTTTGTTGATGGGGTTGAGAAAAACTCAAAGAATGTACTCTCCGTCATTCGCATATTTGAAGAAATAGAGAAAGAAGAGGAAAGTAAAATATCTAAATATTTTGGGAAGGATAGCAAAGTCTCAAAGTATTTTTCCAACATTACCGACGGACTGTACACAGCAGTAGAAATAGAAGCGGAGGATAAGCGTGTTCTTGTACATACAAGGGATGATAATATACTCGATGCCTTAAAACTTTCGGGTGGGGCATATGACCAGTTATATCTCTGTATAAGACTTGCACTCGGTGAGGAACTTTTGAATAAGGGATTCTTCGTAATGGATGACCCCTTCGTAAAATCGGACTTCAAAAGACTACGAAGTCAGATGCGTGTACTCCAAAAAATAGTGGGCGAAGGCTGGCAGATACTTTATTTCACCGCAAAGAACGAGGTGAAGGAGGCATTGAAGGGGAATATAGAAGCTGGAGAAGTAAATTTAATAGAAACCAACTGGATAACGCCATGATAGAAGAAGTGATACACAGACATTTTTCAAGGGTAGCCGCTATATATCGGGACATACGCACGACGGATAAGCGTCCGATATTGGTTATCAAAAAGGAACTTCAGAAATTACAGACAATAATCGCGGCAGATGTGGGATGCGGAGCGGGTAGATATGACCGGGAATTTTTTCAGTACCTGGGAAAGAGACTCTTCCTTTTCTGTATAGATGAAAACGAGAAAATGCTTTCCCAGTTGAGGAAATACCTCACTATGGGTAATATAAGACAATTTGCGGCAATAAGGGCTATTGGGGGGAATGTGCCAATTTCTGCAAATTTACTTGACTGTGTACTTACATTTAATGCCGTGCATCATTTTGATCTTTCGATGTTTCTAAAGGAGAGTGCGAGGGTGTTAAGAACCGACGGCTATCTTTTTATATACACGAGACTGCGTAACCAAAATAAGAGAAATATCTGGGGGAGATACTTTCCGGGATTCTATGAAAAAGAAAAAAGGCTTTACAATCTTGGGGAAATGAAATCCGCAATCTCGGAAGTTACCTCCCTGAAATTACAGTCGATTGATTATTTTAAGGTCGAAAGGGTTTCCGAGTTTCGTTTCTTGAAAGAGCAGGCAAGGAAGCGCCATTACTCAACATTCTGTTTCTATGAGAGGGAAGAGTTCGAGGATGCGCTGTGCGGTTTCGAAGAAAATGTAAAGAAGAATTTTCCCGATCTCCAGAGGATAACCTGGATTGATGGCTATACGATGTTCATAGTGAGGAAAACTGGGAGTTGTTAAGAGAGTGCTTATATGATGTGGAAGAAGTGGATATTCAGGTATAGAGGTTGCATTCCTGTTTTACCCTGTCTGGTTCTTATTCTCCTTTCAAATCCCTGCCGAAAACCTGTGGTTGTATCATTGCTTTTGGTTGTCTTCGGAGAGCTAATAAGAATATTATCGACCGCATACATAGGAGGAAGAAGCAGAAGCAGTGAAATAAAGGCAAAAAGGCTCATTAGCGATGGTCCGTACAGTAGAGTGAGGAATCCGATATACATCGGGAATTTTTTTATAGGACTTGGGTTTGTTTTCCTTTTCAATGTATGGGTGTCCTATATACTTCCCATCTATATCTCCCTTTTTCTCGTTGAGTATGCAATTATAATAAATACTGAGGAGAATTTTCTTCTCACTAAATTCGAGGAGGAATATAAAAGATACAAACAGAGCGTACCGTCTATAATACCGTTGCTCAGGAGATACAATGGAGAAAGAATTACCCCCAACTTCATAAGAGCATTAAAAAGTGAGAGAGATACCCTCGTTACAATTATTCTGGTCTATCTTTTGGCCTATCTTGCCTGGAGTATAAAGGTATGATTGCTTTCATAAATGGAAATATTCTCTCGATGGAGGGAGATGGTTTAGAGACAGTCGTCATTAAGGGAGAGAGGATAGAGAAGGTCGGTCATAAGGGTATATTAAAAGATATGGGAGAGGTTGAAGTTTTTGACCTTAAAGGCCGTATGCTCATTCCGGGTTTCATCGATTCCCACATTCATTTCGTTGATATGGGGCTGAATCTTGCGAGGGTGGACCTCTCTCAAACTACAAGTCTGAGAGATGCACTGGCAAAGGCAGAAGGCAGATTAGAACAAGAAAAGAAAACCACACCGCTCATCTGCGTGGATTTCGACGAGTCAAGATGGATGGAGAATAGGCTCCCGAAAAGAGAGGAACTCGACAGACTGAGCAGAAAGAGGGCTGTCATATTCAGGAGGATGTGCGGTCACCTGGCAGTCGCAAATACAAAGGCACTTTCAAGTATTCCAAAGGGGTGGGAAAAGATAGACTATAGTAGCGGTATTCTTCTCGAAGATGTTGTTTTGTGTATTAATGAGGTATTCCCTCCCGACGGGAAGAAAATAGAGACCGCGATCATGCGGGCACAAAAGAGAGCTCACTCTCTCGGTATAACAGCCATCCACGATATGACATCGGGGAGATACCTCAATGTATACAGGAAGATGGAGAGGGAAGGGAATCTCCAAGTGAGGGTCTATGCGGTGCTCCCCGCAAGGGATATTGACCATATAACATCTGTTAATGGAAAATGGCTCAAGACCGGTGGAGTTAAACTGTTTGCGGATGGCTCAATAGGTGCGAGGACCGCCGCGCTCAACTCACCATACCCCGGAACCAAAAACTACGGCATCCTCAATTACAGGATGGAAAAGCTAAAAAAGATCGTGAGCGAGGCGGATATTGAAAAGGTTCAGGTGTTTATCCACGCGATAGGGGAGAGGGCGATAGGACAGGTTCTCGATGTTTACGGAAGGGAATTAAAAGATAATTCCAGAAGACACAGAATAGAACACTTTGAACTTGCAGATGACACTTTAATAAGGAGGGCAAGAAAACTGGGTATCATCCTCGCAATGCAGCCCAACTTTATCACAAACTGGGGTAAAAGTGGTGGCATGTATCAGAAGGTTTTTGGAGAGGGAGGTTTACACACAAACAGGTTTAAAACGGTATTGCGGGAGGGATGTATTGTGTGTTTTGGTTCGGATTCTATGCCGCCGGGACCTATATACGGAATCAGGGGTGCAGTGGAACATCCGACCGAGGGTATCCCTATCCACGATGCGCTGAAAATGTATACGATAAATTCTGCATATGCGGGCTTTGATGAGAAACTCATAGGTTCTATAAAGGAGGGTAAAAGGGCAGACCTCGTCGTGCTTTCGGGCGCTCCACCCGATTTGAAGGTGGATGTGACAATCCTGAATGGAGAGGTAGTGTATAAGCGGAGTGACACCCTTTAGGATGTTAAATAGCAGGAGTGACACCCTTCAGGGTGTTATGTATTAGGTGAAATGTGAAATATTAATAGGTGATAGGTGTCAGGTTATTTGTAGATACAGTGGAGTTAAAAAATAAAGAAACTGCTAAAATCCTCTCAGAGGGTGAATACCTTGTGGTCTTGTCCGGCGCGGAGGTTTCCCTATTCAGTAAGGTGGGGGAAATACTGCCAGAGATGGAAAGAGAAATACTTCGGCGACCCGCGAGAAAAACTCATTATAAAATTTAAGGGGGCTCACTACAGTGAAGCCCCCTTAAATGGTAAAACTGTAGTTACATCTCCCCAGAACTCTTTCTTCCGCTGATGCCGAGTCCCTGATAATAGTATCCTTTCGGTGGAACCGGTGGTTTGCCCAGGAAGAATCTCACCACCCTCGGAAGAAGTTCTCCGGTAGTCTGCGACGGAAGTCTGTCGTAACAGTATTCGAGAGGCTGCCCCGTTATCATGACCCAACCCACTCCGTAGTGGTAGAGTATGAGTGTTGGCTTTCCTTCTGTCATATTAACTGTGAAGGTCTGAGTTCCCAGTGGATAACCGGTGAAGGTTTCGTGACTTGAGTAGGTTCCATAGAGGGTGTCCGGCAGTCCAGCCACCAGCTCGTAGTATGGGTTATACACAAGGTTATAATTATCGTAAATGTATGTTGAGTCCACGGAAACTCCTCCCGGGAATGTTATACCGGCGTCGAGGATGGAGCCGTATGCCCAACCGCGGTCGCATGCCTCCCAGAATATGGTACCCCCACTGTATACGAAGTTGTTGAACTTCGCCTGGCTGGCGGCATAATTATTATAGAAGGTCTGATTCTGGTCATTTACGATTATAACCATATCTACCCCGACCTCGAGCGGCACGGAGGCGAAACTGTCAGATGGGAATATCTCATACTGGTTTTCTCCCGGACCCGGGGTGAAGCCCTCCCTTTGGAGCATTGTATCCATAGCACTGGATGTCCACGGCAGACCATCTCTAAATATCTTTATATGAGTGGCTGCGGCAGCACCGGCTGGTTCGAGGTCTATATCGAAATCATATGTCTGTCCTTCCTCAATATCCGTTTCAAGCCTGCCCCAGAAAAGAACCACCCAGAGTGTATCCATTGCATCCAGTGTGAAGAGCCTGTTATCCCCGGGTGGAACATCCAATGTAAAGACGGCTATTGTATCTCCAGCAACTATATTCAGCGTATCAGCTATAACCCACTTATCCTGACCGGTTACTGTAAGGACAAGTACATCAACATCATTCCACAATGGTTGTTGTGCCGGGTCTGGTAAAGCAATGGTCAATTCAACTTGTGGCTCTCCTTCATCTGTTACCCCTTCCTTTTTACATCCCGTCATCATGAGACCAAATACCAAGATCAATCCTATGGGTATCATCCATTTGCGATGCATCTTTCCTCCCTTATGAATATAGCAAAATAAATCGATGTCCCTTTCCTGCCCGTGTACTTGGATTTGCGATACATTACAACATAAACATCACCTCCTTTAACTGTTCGGTCTCGATCGCGTCCCCAAAATTATAACATAGAATTTTTAGAAAGTCAAGAGAATTTTTTTAGTGGAGACGAATTCTTTTCCAGATCGATGACGGGACTTACTCATCTCCTCATTTATTTATCCTTCAAATAACGATCGAACCAGCGACGGATATGTTTGAGCCTTTCAACGCGTCGGTCTGTACGCCCTCCACGCGAGAGTTCGTGCGATTCCCCGGGAAATCGAATCATTTCAGTCTCCACACCCAAATTTTTCAATGCCACAAAGACCTGCTCGTCCTGCTCGATGGCGCAGCGCAAATCCTGTTCGCTGTGAATTAAGAGTGTGGGGGTCTTGGCATTACCAATATATTTCATAGGTGATTGCCGCCAGTAGTTCTCGAAATTCTCCCATGGAGATTTGTTCCCAAATTCAACCTGAAAGGTCCAGTTAAAATCAGAGGAACCCCACATACTGAGGAGGTTGCTGACGCTTCTCTGCGTAACTGCCGCATTGAATCGATCCGTATGTCCAATGATCCAGTTCGTCATATAACCACCATAACTTCCACCGGTAACGCCCATTCTTTGTTTATCTATAAACGGCTTTTTCTCAACAAAGTCGACCCAGGCCATCAAATCATCGTAATCCACAGTGCCCCAGTTATTCCAAATGGCTTTCGAGTGTTTTTCTCCATATCCCTGCCCTCCACGAGGGTTACAGAAGTAGACAACATATCCAGCTGCGGCTAAATAGTAAAACTCGTGCATGAAAAAGTTGCCGTACTGCACCCGGGGACCACCGTGAATCTCCAGAATAGAAGGATATTTTTTGGATTCGTCAAAGCAGGGTGGTTTAAGAATCCAACCCTGTAAGTCATTACCGGCGGCTCCCTTGAACCAGATTTCCTCTATCTCACCCAGGTCCAATACCCGCAGAAGATTCCCGTTTATGTGCGTCAGTTTGTGCAAGTGTCCAGATGCCATATTATGTACCCAGACCTGCCCCGGATCCTTCATATCCGCATGGAAATATGCAATTTTCGACTGTTCTTTGTCAAGGTTGAAAACCCCGATAACACCCTTATCGTCGATTACAGTTTGCACATCTTCGGTGTCCAAAGATATCGATTTGAGGACGGTATTGCCGTGATGAGACACTTGAAAATAGATATTTTTACCGTCCTTCGACCAGGTGGGGGACATCATCGGCACGCTTCCCGGCATGTCATTTATCGTGTAGCTGGATACATTGAAATCGAATTTTTTTGTCAGATTTTTTGCTTTCCCCTTACCATCTGCGGGAACAAGCCACAAGCGGGTGAGTTTCCACCACTGGCCTCGCCCCTCTCGTCCATAATAGGCGAGCAACTTTCCATCTGGCGAAAAAGTGGGTCTTGTCTTTGGTCCAAAAGGTGTCTCGACCTTGCGGAAGTTCCCTCCTTTCGACGGAATTATAAACAAATCTACGGCATCTGGATCGAGATCGGGGTCATCACTGCGGTTGGAACAGAAGACGATTTCCTTTCCATCGGGTGACCATCGTGCTTGATATTCATCGTAGATTTCACTATCCGTCAGCTGTTTTGTCCGTCCGGTTCGTGCGTTGATTGTCCAGATATGCCAGCGTTCTTTGGGTAAAATTCCCACGCCATTTTCTTTGAAAAAGAGCCGTGTGATATGATGCGAGACTACACCCAATTTTTTCTTTTGTTTGTCTTTTTCCCTTTCTATGCTCTCTTTATCCTTTTTACGAAAGGTACAAACGATCCTTTTGCCATCGGGAGACCACTCAATGGAACCGAAATTACCTTTCATATTTGTTAATTTTCGCGCCTCACCCCCGTGAAATGGAATGAGGTAAATTTGCTCCTGTTTTTCATCGCCCCTGTTAGAAAGAAAGGCAATTTCCTTTCCATCGGGTGACCATCTGGGCTGTTTGTCTGTTTGATCACCATAGGTGAATTGCCCGGCAGAACCTCCGTCAGAGGGAACGATCCAAAGGTTGGAATACTTCTTCTCCGTCTTTTTATCTACCCTCTGGAGGCAGAAGACTACATATTGCCCATCCGGCGAGAGCTGACAGTCTGTGACAAGCTGAAATCTGTACAGATCTTCCTCCCCGATATGATGTTTTTTCTGCATAGCCATAGATCCTCCTTATTGCCATCCTATCCTCTCGACCTTGAGGACTCTTGCCTCCTCATCGATGATATTGAACAATGCTTGAAATAGTTGAATGGGTTTCGCCTTACCCAATTTCATAAGTATCTCCACACCGTCGCCTCTCTTTTTGAGTTCCAGTACCGCCGGTCGCACATTTACGCCATCTATCTCAACGACTTCCTTTTCCATAAAATCGTTTATAAGTCTTATGAGCCCATCGCGGCGGGGCGCTCCAGGATCCCTGCCGCATTGAGGAATATCTACCCTGAGTCTCTGGTGTAGAAGAGTGGAAGAGAGAGAAGCACCCTTTGGAGG
>DFBT01000116.1:14481-26663 GCA_002366725.1 Caldifarciminota bacterium UBA3073 | reverse complement strand
GTCTCTCCAAAATTACATCCATATACTCTACCCTTGATGTGAATCCAAGTGTGAGAGGGGGTGAAAATGCAACCCTTGGTTTCGGCTTATATCCTTGAGAATAAACGAGGGGCAATCCCGCTCTCTTGAGTGCCCTTATAAGTGCCCTTGTCGTGTCTAAATGTCCTATAAATCGTAAGTCACCGGTTTTTGAGTACATGATTCTGTATCTCATCTTTACGGGGGTCAAATGCACCATTTTTGCTCTCCTGCCATAGTCCATCTGAATAACGGATTTCTCTTTGAGGGGTTTTATCTCGCAGTCAAATATGCCGCATCCTGTGCATCCTATAATTCTACAATCCCTTCTCATATCCCCTCTTCTCGATAATTCTCTCTCCTCAAGTAACCACTCCCTCCGTACGCCCGTATCCACTATCTCCCAGGGCAGGGTTTTTTCAACACTTCTTTCCCTTAAGTACCCAGCTGGGTCAATCCCTTCCTTTTCAAATGCCTCCATCCATCTATCAAAACAGAACAGCTCGCTCCACTCGTCAAACCTCGCCCCAAGCCCGTAGGCTCGCTCTACAACTTTTGAAAGCCTCTCGTCCCCCCTTGAGAAAACGCCCTCGAGGAGACAACCTTCGGGGTCTCTATAACTCACACGCACCTTCTTGATACCACTTTTTAAAAAGTTGATTTTTTCTCTGAGTTCCTCTATATCATTCTGTCTCTCCCACTGGAACGGTGTGTGTGGACGGGGGACAAATGGGGATATCGAGACCTTTACCGAGGTGTTCTTTCTGATGGTATTTACGAGTTTCACTATCCCCTCGATATCTTCGTCAGTCTCCCCAGGCAATCCTATCATAAAATAGAGTTTTGCATGTGTAAACCCATATAATTTGAGTCTTCTGGTGGATGCTATCATCTCATCCTCATTGATGTCTTTGTTTATGACCCTCCGCAGCCGCTCTGTACCAGCTTCCGGAGCGAGAGTTACGCTCCCTCCGCCAATGAGCCGCGCAACTCTGTCGGTCAGGGCATCTCCCCGGAGCGATGGAAGAGAAAGAGATATATTTTTTCCCCGCAGGTCGCGGATTATTTCTTCGATCTCCGAGTGGTCAAGTAAAGACAGTGATAGAAGGGTGACACCGCCATACCCCGTCTTTGAGAGTCCACATCGAACAGCTTCCGCCACGGTCTTTCTATCCCTCTCTCTATAGGGTCGATAGATTGTACCCGCCTGACAGAATCTACATCCGCGTGTGCATCCTCTCGCGATCTCAACAACCAGTCTATCGTGTACTATATCTATAAACGGCACGATGGGCGGATCTGGAATTGTGTCGGGGGAAAGAATAGCTGTAAAGACCTTCCTTACAGACCCCTGAAGGTTACCCGTGTTTTTGACGGATAAACCCCCGGACAACTTGCTCAATTCGGCAATTTTTTCACTTCTCGTGAGAGACTTATCCCCGATTACGGGTATCATCTCCGGCACGAGAACCTCTCCCTCGCCAACGAGAAATACATCAAAAAAGGGGAGGATCGGCAGTGGGTTGAAGACGCAGGTACCCCCGGCAACGATGATCGGGTCTTTTTCTTTTCTCTCTTCACTCAGAAGTGGGATACCCGCCAGATCGAGCATGCAGAGCACATTGGTGTAGTTCAGCTCGTACTGAAGAGAAAATGCCACGAGGTCAAAATCTTTGATTGGCGTGTGGGATTCGAGTGAAAAGAGGGGGATCTTGTTTTTTCTCATTTTTTCTTCCATATCTACCCAGGGGGAAAATACCCTCTCAACCCTCATTCCCTCTTTACGAAATAGATGGTAGAGTATCCTTACTCCAAGAGATGACATCCCCACTTCATACACATCGGGAAAAGCAATCGCGACCGATGTGTCGGCAGGGGCGAACTGCCGTTCGCCCCTACGCCCTATTTCATCGCCTATGTATCTCCCGGGTTTGCGCACGAGGGGAAGTATGGAATCAAGGTTGCACATATTGTAGTAATTATACTACAGGAATTTCTGTCTGTCAAGAAAAAAAGAAATCGGACGCCCCGCCGATAGCGGGGTCCCGCCAAAGGCGGTGACAGATTAACCACCTGACACATACTCGAGACTATGACTTGTTGTATAGTTTCCTATGCAATCAAGGAAAAAGTGAACCACACCCTTACCAGTGCCGATATATTTTTCACTTGACTTTTCGCTTATTTAGTGCTATAATATCTCACAAAGACAGGGTAAATCCACGATAATCTGCTTTTAAAAAATAGAGGTTGTCAGTTTAAATCAGCGTGCCAACGGCCCCGGTGCGCTGGGGAGGAGAGATGCGTGCCGCAGAAGAACTGAGAAGAATATTGCGCAGGATAGATGGAAGGGGATACAAAACATATAAGGATATAGAGGGCGTATATAACTGCGGAGAGTATGTGCTCTTTGTGGACCATGTTCAGGGAGACCCCTTTGCGTCGCCCAGCCGAGTCAGGGTACAGGTTCCGCAGAAAGTGGCGGGTTTCCCCGAAGATGCTTATCACAATAAGAGCAGGGAGATAGCCCTGCGGGATTTTCTCACCCGCAGGTTCTTTGACGCCTCGACGAATTTCTGTAAGGGTAGACGGGGAACTGGAAAAAGTGGAATTATATCTATAGATAGACCCGGGCAGGAGATCCTTGAACGTTCATCCGCATTTGTGACGGAGCCATATGTAGAAGTCAGGTTCGTGATGGGTCTCCCGGCATTCGGCAGGACCGTGGCGGGAAGACATGCCGAGGCAATGTTCTTTGAGGAACTCCCGCAGATAGTGCGGGCTTCACTCTTTTTTAAACACCTCGATGAGAGTACCCTCTATGAGCACATAGAGGTAGCTGAAGATGCCGACTTCTTGAGAAAACAGTTGGTCCACCTGGGTCTTGTTGCCTTCGTGGCTGACGAGGCAATTCTCCCGCGCGCCAGTGGAGTGGATTCGCGTCCCCTCACAGGGGGTCGGGTGGTGCCCTTCGAGTCGCCAGAATCCCTTCGGGTAAAGGTAATTCTGCCCAACCGTGGTGCTATCAGCGGAATGGGTATACCCAAGGGTGTTACCCTCGTGGTGGGTGGAGGGTATCACGGTAAATCCACCCTCGTCAGGGCCCTTGAGCTGGGCGTATATGATCACATACCGGGAGACGGTAGGGAATTCGTCGTGACAAACCCGTACGCCGTAAAGATAAGGGCAGAGGATGGAAGGCGTATAGAGAAAGTGGATATTTCGCCCTTTATAAACAACCTCCCCTTTGGTCAGAACACCGGGGCGTTTTCGACCGAAGACGCCAGCGGAAGCACTTCTCAGGCGACCAACATCATAGAAGCCTTGGAAGTGGGGGTCCAGTTACTGCTTATAGACGAAGACACCTCGGCAACCAACTTCATGATAAGGGACCACAGGATGCAGGAGTTGGTTTCCAAGGATAAGGAACCCATCACGCCTTTCATAGATAAGGTCCGTCAGCTTTATCGGGATATCAGGGTTTCGACGATCCTTGTGATAGGGGGTTCGGGGGACTACTTCGATGTTGCCGATCGTGTGCTCTGTATGGTGGAGTACAAACCTTACGACCGGACCAAAGAGGCGCGAGCCATCGCGAAGAAGCACACAGCCGAGCGTAAATCCGAGGGAGGGAAACATTTTGGTGGAATAAGCGAGCGTATTCCACTGGCACACAGTTTTGATCCGAGTAAGGGCAGAAGGGAGGTCAAGATCTCGTCCAAGGGGCTACAGTCCATTGCCTTCGGCACTCACAAGATAGACCTCGGAGCTATTGGGCAATTAGTCGATAAAAGCCAGACAAGGGCTATAGGGGATGCCATATACTATGCCACGAGATATATGGACGGAAGAAGAACGCTGAAGAAGATTGTTGATGCCGTACTGAGGGATATGGAGGAGGGATTAGATGTGCTCAATCCAAGACCCGTTGGAGATTACGCAATGTTCAGGGGACTGGAACTCGCCGCAGCTGCCAACCGTTTAAGGACGCTTTCGGTGAGACAGAAAAGGATAAAGGAAATGACAAATGACGAATGACGAGTGTTAAAGAGCGCAGACCACCCCGTAAAGCTCCTTCGGAGCAACGGGGCAAGCAGACTAAAGACAAGGGATGGTACGGAGTAAGGAGTAAGGAGTAGGGAGTAAGGAGTAGGGAGTAAGGAGTAGGGAGTAAGGCGTGGGACATAGAGGGAAAAGGGAGAGGACGAATGACAAATAAAAGGAATTAATTTTTCTCCAGTATCCTTTCTGCTACTGTCTTCCCGGAGAGAAGCATGCCGCCAAATATTGGACCCATTCTGGAACCACCGAATACCGCATTTGCCGCCATTCCGCAAACCCATACATTCGGAAATATCTCCCTTGTGTTTTTCAAGATAATCCTTTCCCCCTCATCTGCGTACATAGCCCCTTCGCCGGTAATTCCTCCGGTCTCTGTGAATAGCTTCTTTCCCTTCTTCGCAATTAGATGTGCGATCTCGCATGGGTGTCCCGTGGCGTCTATTATGTGAGCTGCCCTCAGGGCAAGAGGGTCTATATGTAGGCCCATGTCAAGTGCCGATGTCCAGTTTATAACAAGTCCCCTTGCAATATTGTCTTCTATGATTGTGTCCTCCACCGAGATGGCGTTGAATATCCTGACCCCCGACTTGACCGTGCAGAGCGCTATTGCACTTACACTCTCTATGGAATCTGCGGTAAAATAACCCTCCTCAAACCTTTTGGTTTCCACGCCGAACTTCTCAAGAATCTTTCTACCCTCTTCCTGTATAACTATCTCGTTCATCATCATTCCACCACCCCACATACCACCGCCTATTGAAAGTTTGCGTTCAAACAGCGCGATCTTAAGGTCGGGCTTTTGTTTTTTGAGGTAGTAACCGGCGGTTAACCCCGATGGTCCGGCGCCGACAATGGCAACATCGATGTTTAAGCTATTTACCAATTTATCCATATAGGTCTTAATAATCGCTTTTGATATTTTTGTTTCATCGAGCATAAATCCTCCTTTTGTTTTGCCCTTCACCCTTCCTGAGCCATATTGAGAGCAAGATAATATCATTTGGTCTTATCCCCGGTATTCTGTTTGCCTGTCCGAGTGTAAGAGGACGAATATTGGACAGTTTATCCTTTGTCTCATTTGAAAGTGAATGAATCATCTCATAGTCAAAATCTACCGGTATTTTCCATTCTTCCAGTTCACGGAACTGCTTTATTTTTTGTTTTTCCTTTTTTATGTAACCATCATATTTTACGAAGATTTGAACCTCTTCGGCAACCCTTTCCGGTATTTCCCCTATGAGTTGACGAATGGTTCCAATGTTGACGTCCGGTCGCTTGAGAAGTGTGAAGAGGGTTATCCCGGGTTCTGCGTTCAAGCCGAGCTCCGCTATCTCTCTTTCTCTCAGATGCCTGCATTTTAATCTCTCTATGAGCTCATGAATCCCCTCTTTTCTCTTCTCCACATCCCGATACGCCTTTTCCTCTACCAGTTTGAAGCTCCTGCCGTATTTCATAAGCCTCTCGTCTGCGTTATCCTGTCTGAGGAGAAGTCTGTGTTCCACCCTGGAGGTGAACATTCTGTAGGGTTCTTCCGTGCCCTTTGTAACCAGGTCGTCGATGAGGACACCTATATATGCACGGGAGCGGGGAAGTATAAATGGTGCCTCTCCCCTCAATTTGAGTGCCGCATTTATTCCGGCCATAATTCCCTGAGCAGCTGCCTCTTCATATCCGGATGTCCCATTTACCTGACCAGCGAGGAATAGGTTTTCGAGGAGTTTTGTTTCGAGGGTTGGATACAGTTGTACTGGAAGTACAAAATCATATTCTATTGCATATCCCGGTTGCACAATCTGTATTTCCTCGAGCCCGGGAATGGTACGGAGAAACTCAAGCTGTATATCTTCCGGTAACGATGTAGATACGCCGCCAAGGTAGAAGATGTCACTCTCTATTCCATCGGGCTCTACAAATACATGATGCGATTTCTTCTGCGGAAATTTCACGAGTTTGTCTTCTATCGACGGACAGTATCTTACACCCGTTGCCTTTATCTCACCCTTTATCCAGGGCGATAGTTCGAGGTTATCATATATGATTTTATGTGTTGCCTCAGTTGTGTTGGTGATGTAGCAGGGAATCTTGGGTGGGTCAAATTTCACCGTTCGATGGGAAAAATGTTTTGGCTGCTCATCCGGTTTCTGTACGAGCAAGCCTTTTACATTTACCGATTCCTTCTTTACCCTTGCAGAGGTACCGGTTTTTAATCTTCCGAGTGTGAATCCAAGTTTCTTGAGAGAATCCGAGAGTTCACAAGCCGGTGGTTCACCGTATCTGCCTGATGGTAATCTTCTATTGCCTATGTGTATCATCCCCGAGAGGAATGTTCCAGTGGTGAGTACAATTGTTTTACCAAAATATTCGTTTTCTTTGGTTTTTACCCCAATTGCCCTTCTTTCTTCCGTTATAATATTTGTGACAAGCTCCTCTGCAAGGGGAAGACCGGACTTCAATACCAACTCCCTTACTCCATTTTTGTATTTCTTTCTGTCCACCTGTGCTCTCAACGACCATACAGCCGGTCCCTTACTTGTATTGAGCATCTTGAAGTGTATACCGTATCTGTCGGTGGCAAGTCCCTGAACCCCACCGAGGGAGTCAATCTCAAAGACCAGCTGACTTTTACCAACCCCTCCCATTGCGGGATTACAGGGAAGCTCGCCAATTCCCTCTATTCTGCTTGTAACGAGAAGCGTTTTGCAGTCCATACGGTGTGCGGCGAGTGCTGCCTCGATACCCGCGTGCCCACCTCCAACGACTATCACATCGTACATAAGTTATCGGTTATTAATGACAGTAAGGCGTAATCTACAATCTATTTCTTGTGTGGTATTATACAGATGAACTTAAGGGTTGAGTTGCCCGTATTATAAAAACCGTGCCGTTTTTTAGGGTCAACAAATATCACATACCCCTCTTCAAATGGATATTTCCCATCCTCAAACTTCAAGACACCCTTTCCCTCGAGAATATATACCTCGTGCTCGTGAGGATGCGAATGGTATGGTGTATGTCCTCCCTTTTCTATTTCAAATACCCTCATCGCGAAATTTGGTGCGCCGTCATCTTCGGTTATCGCCCATCTTATCTTTACCCCCGTTGCTCCTTCAGCAGTCACATCTTCCAATTCTACATCACCATGGGGCAAAACCTTCATAACTCCTCCTTAAACTAAGGTCATTAGGTCATTGAGTTATAGCGTCGTTGCGTTGATCCCTATCGTTTAACATCCTGAAGGATGTCACTCCCGTTGCTTAACATCCTGAAGGATGTCACTCCACGGGGAAGTTTAATCTTTCTATTGAAGTTGCCGTACCTGTTTCCTCATCGATATCTATTAATACTCCGTTGAATCTCTTTCCCCCCTTAGCGGACTGCAGTCTTTTCGGAATGCCATACAGAAATCTTTCTATTGCCTCTTTTGGTCTTGCCCCTATTACAGAGTCAAAAGCCCCCGTCATGCCAGCATCGGTTATAAAGGCAGTTCCTCCGGGAAGTATGCGTTCGTCTGAGGTCTGTACGTGTGTATGCGTACCCACCACGGCAGATACCTTTCCGTCGATCCAGAATGCAAATGCTTGCTTTTCGGCGGTCGTCTCTGCGTGGAAGTCTACCACTATTGTCTTTGTTTTCTTCCTCATATCCACAGCCTCTTTGAGCCCGTTTCTGAAGGGACAATCTATGATAGAATTGACGAATGTCCTCCCAAGTAAGTTTATAACGCCGATCTTCCCATACATATGAGAGCCCACTGCCGGTACACCCTCTGGATAATTGAGCGGACGGAGAACATCTCTGTTCCCCTCTTTAAGGTAGGGGATTATCTCCTTTTTGTCCCAAATGTGATTCCCTGTAGTTATACAGTCTATTCCAAGTGACTTCAATTCGCCCACCACCATGGGAGTAAGTCCGAATCCGCCGGCTGCGTTCTCGCCATTGGCAATCACAAAGTCCACATGGTATTTATCCTTTAAGAAAGGAATCGCCGTGGAACATACCATCCTGCCGGGTCTACCGTATATGTCCCCTATAAAGAGTATCTTCATTTCGCAAACTGTATGGCTCGTTTTTCCCTTACAATAGTTACCTTGATCTGCCCGGGATATTTCAATTCTCCCTCTATCTTTTTGGCTATCCTATCAGCGAGGTCCTGTACTTCTTCGTCTTTAATCTCCTGCGGTTCAACAATAACCCTGATCTCTCTTCCCGCCTGGATAGCGTATGCCTTACCTACTCCTTTGAAAGATACGGCGACCGACTCCAATTTTTCGAGCCTTTCAACATACGCCTCGAAGGTTTCTCTTCTTGCGCCGGGTCGCGCACCCGATATCGCGTCCGCCGCTTGAATCAATACGGCTATCGGTGACAGGAACTCTACCGAGTCATGGTGTGATGCGATTGCCTTCACCACCTCTTCACTTTCACCGTTTCTTTTGGCAATCCTTGCCCCTATTTCCTGGTGGGTTCCCACCTCATTCTGACTCAGCGCCTTGCCTATGTCGTGCAGAAGTCCCGCTCTCTTTGTAATCACAGGGTCAAATCCAAGTTCCTGCGCCATAAGGCTTGACAGATTTGCTACCTCTTTCGAGTGCTCTAATACATTCTGTCCGTAACTTGTTCTGAATTTCAATCTTCCGAGTAGTTTTACGAGTTCCGGCGAGAGTCCTCTTATTTCCATTTCAATAACGGTTTCCTCTCCCACTTTTTGTAGATATGCATCTATTTCCTTCTCAGATTCATCGTATATCTCTTCTATCCTGGCGGGATGAATTCTACCGTCGGTTATTAGTTTTTCAAGCGCTATTTTGGCGATCTCCCTCTTTATGGGATCGAATGAGGAAATTGTAACAACCTCTGGCGTATCATCTATGAGGAGGTCTACACCGCTCGTGAGTTCAAACGCCTTGATATTTCTGCCTTCTCTACCAATAAGTCTTCCCTTTACTTCATCCGATGGCAGATCGACAGTTGTTACAGTGGATTCTATGGTACGCGACTGGGCGTACCTCTGAATTGCGACTGTTATAATTTTCTTTGCCTCCTTTTCCGCCTCTCTGTTTGCCTGTTCCTTAATCTCGTATATCTTCTGCATTGCCTCATGTCTTACTTCCTCCTCGAGACTTGACATAAGCGCCTTTTTTGCCTCCTGCTTCGACATACCCGCTATCCTCTCGAGTTTCCCCCTTTCCTCTAATAACAACCTCTCAATTTCTTTCCCCTTTATCCCCATCTGACGCTCATCGGATTGTATAGTCCTCTCTCTTCGTTCAAGTTCCCTTTCCTTTCTTTTTATCAAGTCGCCTCTCCGTTCTGTATTTTTTTCTTTCTCCTCGAGAATGCGTTCTCTTCTCTCTAATTCTATTCTTTTGTTGCTTGTTTCCTGTTCAAATTGAGTCTTACGCGTTGTCCATTCAGCCTTTGCATCAAGTTCAGCCATCCTCGTATATTTTTCTGCCTCTTTTTCTGCCTCCCTTACGATCCTCTGCGCCTCTTTTTCTGCTTCTGTTCTCTTTTTCAAAGTAACAGCCCTTGCAAAATAGTAACCTATTATTACACCTGCTGTTATTGCCGCAATTGCAACTATTACCGTCAATATTGTCATCATATGTCCTCCAAGTAAAACTGCTTTTTAAATTCATCGGTAAAATTATCCGAGAATGCGCATTAACCACGGATAGTTAAGACTGAAGACTACAGACCGCCCCGTAAAACTCCTTCAGAGCAACGGGGCAAGCAGACCACAGACAACCGAAGCTAAAATGTAAAATTAACAATTAGCGAGTCAAAGTTTTACCTGTCTGCCAATCCTTACGGATCCGTTGCACAGCATCCGAATGGAATGGACGGGCAGGATTGATAATTTCGAAATTATTCTTCAAAAAAAGGGTTCTCCGCCAGTTGCCGTGTGACACTTTATCCTCTGAACTCTTAACTCAGGTGGGTATCCTTTTCCCCCACTTTACTGGGAGGATAAGGACCCCCGATGTTCAGCTGTTAGCTCAGGATTTACATGCCATCACGAACACGACAGGGAACCCTTTTTAATTCTTTTAAGACTACTAATGCCTTTTTTTATTGTCTGTATGAGCTCTTCATTTTTCCTTCTCTCTTCCATGAGTTCATCGGCCAGGTTCAGGGAGACGAGAAGGGCTATATCGGGAAGAGATTTTATCTTGCTTAAACTACCTATTTCCTTGTACTTGTCATTTACATAGTCCACAACCTTCTTCGCATATTCACCACTCTCTTCCTTGTAATCAAGCTCATATTCTCTATCAAATATTTTTAGCTTTATTTTCATTGGTTAAAGGGTTTCCCTGCGCGCCGAGAAGCGTGTTTATACTGTCCATTACGCCTTTCAATTTTTGTATCGCTCTTGTCTCTTTCTCAATGAGTTGCTTGTTGATCTCTGTCAGGCGTTCATTTTTTTTTCTTAACTTGCTGACAGTCTTATCTATTTCGTCTATTTTTTCGAGCAAATCCATGTTTGCTCAGATAGAATTTATTTGACCCTCAATACAGCATTGTACTCTCTGAGAAGGTCGTTGGTTATTGAGGCGACAATCGGATCTATATCGGCTTTTTTCAATGTAGAGTTTCTTCCCCTGAAGCAAAAACGTAGGCCGAGAGCTACTTTATCGGGAGATATATCTCCGCCCGTGTAGTAGTCAAATGCCGTCAGGTTTTCAAGGATATCGGGGCATCTTTCCCGCGCAAAGTCAAGGATGCCAGTGGCGGGCACTTCCCTGTCGACAATTATGGATATATCTCTCACGATACATGGAAATTTAGATATAGGATTATAGACATTCTCTCCCGTGGATTTTATCTTACTTATGTCAAGTTCGAAGCCGTATACCGGAGAGTCAATATCCAGCTTTTTTAGTATTTCTTTTTTAAATCTACCCATGCATCCCAGTGTGTCTTCCCCGAGTTTTATGTTACAGCCGGGGTCATAGTTCTGGGTGTAGGATGACACAATGTCCCATCCCTTAAGGTTGATTATTTCAAACATTGCCTCAAGTATCCCTTTCAGGTCGGCAAAGTCCACATCTCCAGATGTCCATAATGGATTTCTCGCCCTTTCTCCCGCTATGGTGGCCGCGAGTTCTGTGTGCTCAATGTTTTCGTTATCTTTATTAAATACCCTCCCCATCTCAAATAAACGCAGATTGGCGCTCCCGTGGGACTTGTTGTGGACAAGTACGGAGAGAAGCCCCTCTGTGATATTGGTCCTGAGGGCACGCATATCCTCCCTCATCCAGTTCATACTCCTAACATTACCTTCCCTAACGAGGGGCAGTGTATATACCTCATTGAAGCCGAGCGCCACCATAGTTTCCCTTATTTTGTTTTCGGAGGATTTTGTTTTTTCTATCGTGAGAGAGAATGGCGTCTCTGGAGGGAAATTGTCATAGCCCTCGAGTCTTGCGATCTCCTCTATAAGGTCCACCTCGAGAGATATGTCCCTCCTGTACGATGGAATTTTAATCTTTCCATCATCTGGTTTAAATCCAAGTCTTCTAATACAGACGAGAATTTCGTCTTCCGATAGAGAGGAGCCCAATATACGATTTACAGATTCAGAGGATATTTTCACTGATTTCTCTTCAATTTTGAGGGGATACTCGTCGGCGGTGCCCTCCGATTTTGCCCCGTAACAGTCCTCTAAGAGTGACATCACCCTGTGTAATGCCACATCTGTCATCCCCACGTCTCCCCCTCTTTCAAATCTATAGGACGCCTCTGTAGAAATTTCAAGTTTTTTACCTCCTTTCCTTATTATTATTGGGTCAAAGTATGCACTTTCTATCAGGACATTTTTTGTGATGTCCGTTACCATTGTGTCACTTCCCCCCATAATTCCGGCGATCGCAATCGGTATCTCTCCATCACAGATGAGCAGTACATCTCCCGGTAGTTCTCTCTTCACACCATCGAGTGTCGTAATATACTCTCCTTCTCTGGATGTCCTTACCACAATATCTCCAGATATCTTATCGAGATCAAAGATGTGTATCGGTTGAGCCGTCTCGTACATAACATAATTGGCTATATCAATGATGCTGTCCTGTGGAATAGAACCAGCTGCCAGTAGTCTT
>DFBT01000116.1:0-14386 GCA_002366725.1 Caldifarciminota bacterium UBA3073 | reverse complement strand
TTTTGTCTTTGGGTAGTTTCGGACTTTTATTTAGAAATATTGCGACTTCTCTTGCTATTCCCAACATCCCAAGCAGATCGGGTCTTTGGGGAGTAATTTCTATGTCGAACACGGTATCGCCACCAATTTGCAGGATCTCCTCCACCTCAAGTCCCATATTGGAGAAGAGGTTGACAATTTTGTAGATATCGTCTTCCGTATCTACCAGTTCTTTTAGCCAGTTGAAACTAATCCTCATAATTTAAGTATAACATATTTTTTTTACTTTGTCAACCTTTTTTTTATTATCTTGGACGCTGATTGCTTTTTATCTTTTTCGGGACGCAGATTTACGCAGATTGCGCTGATTTTTTATTTATCTGTGAACATCCGTGCTCATTGCGGTTAATTATTGTTTTGCACGACTTGTCACCGCCTTTGATGGGGTCTCGCTTCTCGGGAAAATCGTGCCTACAAGATTAACGATTTATCTGTGTCAATCCGTGTTAATCTTCGTCCAACGTGTCTTTAAATTATAACCAAAATCCAGGAGGTGTATATTCCCGCAACTTACGATACCAAATATTGGGACTTGCGGCGATACCCACAAAGTATCGTTCAGCTGCTGTATGACGATTCTCTTGTCTCCAACGATGGTATCCTTTGTCTGTGTAGAGGGTTCGAATGTATTAAAAGACAAGCAGTTCACATCTATTAAATTGCCGTCGTATCCGACGACACTGTCAATGGTTCCATTATTTACAAGTGCCATTATACAATATCCATTGCCAGCCACCTCGAGCCAAAATCTTTCACCATCTTCGGCGTCTTTAATGGTATAGAGTACCGTATCTCCTTCCCTTTGATAGGTTGACCAGTTACCGACTTCCCATTTCTTGTAGCGTGGAGTCCTGCTACAGGCAAGTAGAAGGAGCAGTATCAGATATGTTTTTGCTTTATACATTTATCCCAGATTATGCGTTAAGAAACCGTCTCAAGATCCGTTCCATCTCAAGACCCGTATGGGCAGGATCTCATATCCATACGGATTCTGTGAACGAGCCGTAGGGCCGTATGGAATGGACAAGATTACACCTACCTACCGCCCATACAGGTCGTATGACAGGCAGGCAAGACCTTTTATATCCTTTTGCCTATTCGTTTGTTATTTTAGTCTGTGGTCTGCTTGCCCCGTTGCTCTGAAGGAGCTTTACGGGGCGGTCTGTAGTCTTCGGTCTGAATTTATAATCTGTGCTTATCCGTGATTATCCGTGGTTAATGTATATTCCAGGTTTGTTTTTGAATTCTTCATTCAGTATAGACAATTCCCCGAATAAACCGTGGTCGACCAGATCGATAGAGATGGGAGTAATAGATATATAACCGTTGTCTATTGCCTCCACATCGGTTTCTCCATCGCTCAGAGCATGAATGGGTGTACCCCCTATCTCATAGGAAGATCTGTGAGTAATTATCACGTTCTGATAGGACCTTCTCCCAAGTTTTGTTACCTTCATTCCTCTGGGCTCTGGGGGCACATTGACATTCAGGAAAAGCCTGTCAATGTCACCCTTATTTACCGAGGAAATGAGTTTAAGTATGACCCCCGGAGTATCTTCAAAGTTTCTGCAACCCGTGATAGAGATAGCAAAAGATGGAATTCCCTGTATTGCCCCTTCGAGTGCGGCGCCCACTGTACCGGAGTATGTGATATCAAAGCCGAGGTTTGGTCCCGTATTTATGCCGGAGATGATGAGATCCGGTCTTTCCTCCAATATTGAATTTATGCCGAGCACAACACAATCTGTTGGTGTTCCCGTAATGCTATATATGTCGTCTTTAATCTGTTTCATCTTGAGACGTCTACGGAGGGTTATAGAATGTGAGCATCCACTCATCTCCCTTGAAGGGGCAATTATGGTTACATTATGCGTTCGATACAGGAGTTCGTAGAGAAACCGAAGTCCCTCCGATGCTAAACCATCGTCATTTGTGATGAGAATATTCATTTGATAATCCCAGAATATGCATTAAGAAACCATCTCAAGATCCGNNATGGACAAGACGATAATCACTCATAGATCAAATATCAAAAATCAAACCTGCCTGCGGTAGGCAGGTATCAAAATTACAAATCAAAAATTAAATATGAGCTGAAACTTTCTGATACATCGGGGTATAAAAATATTTTCTAATGTGCCCAAATGGTTAAAAAATATCTTGAAACCACAGATTGACACGAGATTATCATCTCAAGATCCGTATGGACAAGATACAAACCAATAAGTCATTAAGTAATTGAGTTATTAAGTTATTTCCAAGTGTGTTTTTTAATTACTTAATCACTCAATAACCTAATTACTATTTTTAATATAATCCGTGTTTATCCGTGTCTATCCGTGGTTAAAGCATATGTTGATGTAATTATATCCATAAACTCTGAAACACGAGTTCCATAAATCTCACCGTGTCCAGAGATGGTTTTATATAACTTTGTGATATGTTATAGATTGTCTTTACCGGCACCGATGTGATTTTAAAACCCCTTCTTGCCGCCTTTATTATAATTTCGGACTCTGTCTGGAAATTGTTGGTTGAGAGGGGGATAGAGGCAAATATCTCCTTTCTTATTGCCCTGAACCCAGACTGGGAGTCTTTTACCCTCTTCCCCCCCAGGATGGAAACGAAAAAGGATGTCCCGAGATTGGTGAGAAATCTTAAAAGTGGCATGGTTCTTGTGGATATTTCCCTCTCTCCGATTATCATATCTCCCCTCTTCTCCTTAATCGCTTCGATGAACTTCGGCAGGTCTTCTGGAGAATGCTGTCCATCGGCATCCATCGTTATTATCCATTTGGCTCCCTCTTTCGATGCAAAGTCAAACCCCGTCTTATGGGCCATTCCTTTTCCTTCGTTCTTTTCGTGTTTTATTACATGTACACCAAAAGAACGCGACAGAAGGGCAGTATTGTCGGCAGAACCGTCATCCACCACAACTATATCCCGCGGCGAAAAATTAAGCAACGGAAGAACTTTTACGATGGAGTCCTCCTCGTTGTAGGCGGGTATTATGATCATTATCCTTTCCATATATCGTCAAATATATACCACTGTGTTGGATATCTCCTCACATATCTTTCAAGCACATCGATCCATTTCCTCACGGCATCGTCTTCACAGGTGAAGGCTATCGGTTCTTCAAAGTAGACCCTGTATCTGTTGTCTTCCTTTACACAAAATGCGGGAATTATCGGTATTTTGAGCCTGAGTGCAATTTCAAATACACCCCGCGGGACACCTATTTTCCTGTTCATAAATTGGACGAGGATATGATTACCGGTATAATCTCTATCTCCAAGGGTTGCCACAACATTGCCCGCTTTAAGTATGCTCAATACCTCTTTTATTCCCTTTCCAAGATATATCACCTTCATGCCCGCAGACCTTCTCCTTCTCGTGAAGAAAGCGGTGACTTCTTTTTGGGGATGCTCGAGGGCTATCACCGTGGGTTGAAACCCAAGTTCAGACAGCAAACTGGCACCCCACTCCCAGTTTCCAAGATGTGCAGTAAGCACCAGAGAAGGCCTTCGTATTCTGTCGGCGTTTACGGGGATAAGAAATTTCAGTATGCCCTTTTTATATATCGAAGGAAGTATGAGAAATTCGTATACAAATGTTGCAAAGTTCTCGTAGGTCTCTATTGCGAGTTTATACAGTTCCCGGGGAGATAATTCCCCCTTCTCGATAGTCTTGAGATTTTCAAAGACATTACCTCTTCTTCTCCTGTAGAATGTGAAGTACAAAATATCCGCTATCCTCCTTGTAGTAAAAACGGCAAGTTTATATGGTAAGACATGGGACAGAAATGCACATATTTGGTAGTACCAAATCATAGTGCAATTATACACCGATTTTTAAGAAATGTCAAGAAAAAATTGAGCACAGATATAAGACCACAGACCAAAGACTGTAGACCTTGTGATGGAAAGTTTTTTTTGGTTGACACAAAATAACTTGACTTTGTGGGGTTTATGATGTATAATATTGGATATGCTTCTCATGTTCATAATTCTCTCCTACGACCCGACGACCCTTGTATATCCTCCGTTCGGACATACGATGGGATACCACAGTGCTACTCCGTTTGAGGTGAGGCTCCTTTTGGGCAGCAGGCTTTCATTCATCAGTCCCTACGGGATATCTGCGGTAAAATTGAAGAGTGAGGATATACCGGGAATAGATGACGACGACGAACTCACGGTATACTGCTGTAATACGGGATGTCATCAAATTGTGTATAATAAATCACTTCTGGATGTTGGGATCTACGGCAAATTTGGAAGGGGAGTAGGTGAGTTCTGGTCGCCAACGGGTATTGCCGCATCGCCCGATGGGTGGGTGTGGGTGGCGGATGCGGGCAATCACAGGGTGGTAAAACTCCTCAACACGGGCGATATCCTCCTGTGGGTCCAGAGTATAGGGTCCTTCGGATGTGCTGAACTTGAGTTCGACAGCCCTTACGATGTTGCGTGTGATTTTGAAAATAATATTTATGTGACAGATGAAGGAAATGGCAGGGTTCAGATCATAGATTCCTCGGGAAGCCTTGTGAGAATGATAGATGGACTCTACCGTCCCAAGGGGATCGCGGTCATTGCGGGAGGTAGCCCCTGGAACTATCGCGGCAACGACTTTGTAGTTGTATTGTGCGAAGATGGCATCAAAAAGTTTTCAATGGATGGAAAACTTTTGGGTGAAAGAAGGGGAGAGGACTTTGGACTGGAAAGATACAGGTTTGCCTTCTGTATGATAGACTACTACGGCCATATCTGGGTAACGGACAGGGAAAATGGTTGTATCCATAAATTTGATAAGGACCTCAAGTATATCACCTCTTTCGGGAGAAGGGGTTCGCGAGATAAAGAGTTTATGGACCCAAGGGGTATAACGATATGGAGGCGTTTCGGACAGGTATTCGTGGTCGATGCAACGGTAATAGACTACTACTGGATAGGGATAGATGGATATATAAAGGGATGCTTCCCACCGATCTTTTCAAGTGACAAACCGGGGACGGATATCGTATTCTTCATAACGGAGCCCGCCATCATGGATGCCAAAATCTACGACAGTAAAGGTGAAATGGTAAGAGAGTTTTTAAACAACTACGAGGAAACCCCATTTGAACACTATCTCATCTGGGACGGCAGGAGTAACCGTGGAGAGGTCGTGCCACCGGGAGATTATAAGATTGAGTTCGTTTTGACTCCCACATACTCGTCGAAAGACAAGTTCAAGAAGATATTGGATACGCAGGTAATGGTGGAATGAGAACATTTTCACCGCCAGTCTTCTTATTCCCTTTCCCGGAATACATATTCGAGTATCTTTCTCGCTATCGGTGTGGCTACTTCCCCACCCATGCCCGCATTTTCCACAAAGACCACGAGTGCGATGGTCGGGTTATTGTAGGGAGCGAAGCAGACAAACCAGGCGTGGTCTTCACCCCTTGGATTTTGGGCCGTTCCGGTCTTGCCGGCAATCTCCACACCTTGAATGCCCGCTGCCCTTCCCGTTCCGTCTGGATTTTCAACGACTTCGAGCATTGCTTTACGCAGGAAGGCGATGGTGTTCTCATTCAGGTTTACCTTTTTGCCGGGATGAGTATTTGTAAATACCCTTTTTCCGCCATAGGATACGATACTGTCCACCAGTGTGGGAGGGTATATGGTACCACCGTTTGCTATCGTAGAAATAAGTATTGCGATTCTCAATGGAGTAAGTAAGATCTCCCCCTGCCCGATCGAAAGGTTCGCCGCAATTCCCCGTGACCAGCCGTTCTTCCCGTAATGAGAGTTGTACCATTCTTCATCGGGAATTAATCCCTCACCCTCGTCCGGAAGGTCTATCCCCGTCTTCTTGTCTAACTCGAAAATCTTGGAGTAGGTCGCGATATTTTCAATTCCAAGTTCCATCCCGAGTTGGTAGAAGTATGCATCGCATGATTGTATTACGGCATCGAGGAGGTTAAGACTTCCGTGTTCCTTCCAACACTCGTAAAATTTGTTTCCTATGGGAACACCCTTTTTGCAGGGTAACTTCATGTGCGTGTGCTCTGTCACCAGATCCTTCTCAATACCCGCCGCAGTCACAACGAGTTTGAATACCGATGCGGGTGGAAACCTTCCCTTTCCCGCTCGGTCGAAAAGAGGAAAATTGGGGTCCCGTGATAGTTCTCTCCACGCATCTTCATCTATGCAGGGGGAAAATTTATTTGGGTCGAACCCGGGACGAGAGTAATAGGCAAGCACCCTCCCATTCTGAGGGTTAACCGCAACCAACGCCCCACTTTGATATCCAGACAGAGACTTTGCGCACAGTTTCTGAAGTTCCATATCTATGGAGAGATAAACATTGTTTCCGGGCGTGGGTTGTCTACCGGGAGAAAATATTCCCACTTCTTTTCCACTCGCATCTACCTCTATATAATTCAGCCCGTCCTGTCCCCTCAGATATTTTTCATATTCTTTTTCGATTCCCGTTTTGCCAATTATGTCACCCGGCTTATATCCCTCGGTTGTCTTCAACTCTTCTTTCGAAATTTGCCCCACATAGCCCATAATGTGACAGATGGTGTCGGCAGAGTATGTCCTTCTCACCGGTTCCGCAACGAGGCTCACTCCCGGCATCTCTGTTCTTCTCTCCTCTATCATACACACCAGATTGAATGGAATATCCCTCACCAGCTTCGTATCATCTAATTCCTTGAATTTTAAATTCAGGGTGTCTTCAAGATAAGAAAACCTTTGTTCACCCGGAAGATAAAGTGTATAGCTGGGTTTCGTGTCCGCAAGGCTCGTTTTTCTGCAGTCATATATCAACCCCCTGGGTGCTCTGACCTCTACCTGTCTCACACAGTTCTCCATTGAGAGCCTCTCATACCTTTCTCCGCATACTATTTGAAGCCAAAAGACCCTCAAAAAAAGAACCGTGAAGATGCCCACGACCATAAAAGTGGCGATCCTATTTCTCGTATCTTTATCCATCTGAAATAGTCATTGGGTCATTTTTTCCTTTATCCTTTAAATCTGTAGTCCACAATTTTCAATTGCCAATCTTCAATTGTCAATCGTCTATATCTATTTTAGCATGTTATCTTCAAAATGTCAAGAAAAAAATGAAATCCAAAATCTTTATGTTCGTTGTGCCTTGGTGGTTATTATCTTTATATAAGGAAGATTGCTCTTTTTTTATTGTTTATAAAAAACTTGTTGACAAAGTTTAAAATTTATGGTATAATAATCCAGTTGTGGCCCAAGGAAAAAAAGAGAACCAACTAACTAACCAACTAACTCTGCTATGGATAAGGGATACAAAAATGCCAGGGTACTTATGAGTGAGGATGAGATGGGGAAGATTCTCGAAAAACTTACAGAAGAGATATACGAGAAAAATAAGGCCGAGGGTAGATTACTTGTTGTTGGGATAAAGCGAAGGGGAGAAATTCTCGCGAAGCGCATTGTGGAATTACTTGGGACGAAAATAGATGTTGCGTTTGGTAGTCTTGATATAACCCTGTACAGGGATGACCTCACATCCATAGATAAAAAGCCTATAGTGAGGAAAACAGAAATCCCATTCAATATTGATGATCGGAGTCTTCTACTGGTCGATGATGTACTCTTTACGGGAAGAACTATTCGCGCCGCCCTTACTGAGCTTGTTGACTTAGGGAGACCGAAAAGGGTTGAACTCGCAGTTTTTATAGATAGGGGAGAGAGAGAACTTCCCATATGTCCCGATTTTGTGGGTAAATCCCTTGAAGTAGATAAAAGTGAAATGGTAGAGGTGAGACTTCACGAGATTGATGAGGAAGAATGTGTCCTGATAGTTCCGAGATAAAGGGTCTGAAGAGGAAGGATCTCCTTGGGATATTGGAGCTTGAAAGAGAGGAGATAGAGCTCATCCTCAGCACCGCTGTCTCCTTCAAAGAAATTCTTGAGAGACCGATAAAGGTTGTTCCTTATCTCAGGGGTAAAACGGTCGCATTTCTCTTTTTTGAACCATCCACCCGTACCCTCAATTCCTTCAGTCTTGCCGCAAGGAGATTGTCCTGTGATTCTGTTTCAGTGTCCGCATCGTCCTCAAGTGTATTAAAAGGCGAGACATTACTCGACACCGCCAAGAATCTTGAGGCAATGAAACTGAATTTTGTTGTGGTGAGACATTCCTCCCCCGGTGCTTCACATATTCTTGCAAAAAATCTCACTTCTTCTGTTGTAAATGCCGGTGATGGTTGTCGTGAGCATCCAACCCAGGCACTACTTGATTTGCTCACCATAAAAGAGCATTTTGGCAAATTCGACGAATTGAAGGTTGTAATAGTGGGTGACATAGAGCATTCCAGGGTTGCGAGGTCCAACATTTGGGGGATGACTAAGCTTGGAATGGATGTGTCGATCTGTGGTCCCCCCACCCTCATTCCGAGAGATATAGATAAAATGGGCGTGAGGGTGTACTATAACTTGAAAGAGGCAATAAAAGGGAAGGATATAATATATGTCTTGAGGATTCAGAAAGAACGTCAGGCTGCCGGGTTATTCCCTTCTACACGGGAATATATCAAGTTGTATTCTATAACGGAAGAAGTGCTTGAAAAATATGCGAAGAAGAAAGTTGTAATAATGCATCCCGGGCCCGTGAATCGTGGCGTGGAACTCGCCCCCTCTGTTGCGGATGGAATGAGGTCTCTCATTCTTCCACAGGTAACCAATGGAGTCGCTGTGAGGATGGCGTGTTTTTATCTGCTCCCGGGGGGCACGGGGGAGGGGAGGGGGATGGGTCAATTGTAAATCGTCAATTGTAAATCGTCAATTGCATTAGGTTATTGGGTCATTAAAAGCTTCAATTACCAAACTTCGGTGAACCCCTCGGCCTGAGCTCGGGACGAAGGCTCAGTTGAACCGTTGGCAATGCAAAATTAGCAATTAGCATTTGTTCTCTATCTTTCAATTGTCAATTGTAAATCGTTAATTGTCAATTATATTGGTCTTATGTCTAAATTGATTATCAAAAATGCGAGGGTTATAGACCCTTTCACAGATACCGACGGTGCCTTCGATGTCCTCATAGAGGGGGAGAGGGTGAAGGAGATGAGGGGAAGAGGGAAGAGTGAAGAGAGAAAAGGGAAAAGAGAAAAGGGAAGAATGAAGAGGAAAGAGAGAAGAGTGATTAATGCGAGGGGATTGTTGGTTATCCCCGGACTCGTAGATATGCATACACACTTGAGAGAGCCCGGAAGGGAAGATGAGGAGACGATACTATCGGGAACGATGAGCGCGCTCAAGGGTGGGTATCAGGCAGTTGTTTGTATGGCGAACACAGAACCACCCGTTGATAACCTCGGAATAGTGAAGTATATACGAGAGGCGGAGAGGGTGTGTGATGTGTATCCCGTGGGTGCAGTGACAAAGGGACTTAAGGGAGTAGAGCTATCGGAGATCGGTGACCTTGTGAATGCGGGTTGCGTCGCCGTGTCTGACGATGGAATGCCCATTATGAACTCGTTTATAATGAGGAGGGCACTTGAGTACTGCAAACAGTTTGGTATTCCCGTTATATCCCATACTGAAGATCTGAATCTCTCCTCCGGTGTCATGAATGAGGGGATTGTTTCTACCGAGCTTGGACTTCCCGGAATTCCCTCTTGTGCCGAGGAGGCTATGGTTGCAAGGGATATTTTGCTGGCGAGGTTTACAGAATCCAAACTACATATAGCGCATATCTCTACAAAGGGCTCTATTGAACTTGTGAGGAGGGCAAAGAAAGAGGGAGTAAATGTTACCTGTGAGGCAACTCCGCATCATCTTTCACTTACGGATGAGTGTGTGAGAAGTTTCAATACAAATTATAAGATGAATCCACCGTTGCGCACCGAGGTGGATAGAAAGGCGGTAATTGAGGGACTTGTGGACGATACGATTGATATGATCGCGACAGACCATGCCCCTCACGCTGATTTTGAAAAAGAACTTGAATTTGACAGGGCTCCCTCTGGCGTAATAGGACTTGAGACTGCCCTTGCCTGTGGGATAACATATCTTGTGAAACCGGGGTTAATGGATATGAAACAGCTTCTTCGGAAATTCACGGTCAACCCCACAAGGATCCTTTCACTATCCATCAGAGGTATATCAGCGGGAGAATATGCTAATCTTGCGATAGTCGACCCAACATGTGAGTGGATTCCTCAGAAGTTTCTGTCGAAATCAAAAAACTCCCCCTTTATAGGTAAGAAACTCTATGGGAAGGTGTTGTATACTCTCTATAAGGGAAAGTTATACGAGTGGTAGTAGGGGTCAGGCTCAAGTATTCAAGTATTTTTCCTTGAATTCTTGGATGAGTTCTTCGGGGATATTTTCTTCCACTTTTATTATCATATAACTTATTGCTGCGATGCCTTTGTGCAAGTATTGCCCTATTTCCGTTACAGTATATCCTCCAAACTGACGAGCAAGATACCCCACCATACCCCTTGCCCTGGCAGATATCCTATTTCTGGATATCAAAAACAACTTTTCTTTCTCAATTCCCGTAGATTTACATACAAAATCTGTAATGGTATCTAAAGATAGCTGAATAACCGGGATTGAATGGAGTTCTTTCTTAACATTTTCAATAGACTCCTTATCCCCAATATATGTCCCCTTCTCAAAGTCTTTGTCTACTACACCCATTCCATCAATTATAAACTTTTCGTATTGCTTGGTTGCTTTCTCCAAATCTTCCGAAAAGAGACCGAGGACAAACATCCTGTTTATAATCTCACTTTTTATCCTACCCATATAAATATGATGGCTACTCCATCGATATTCATCAGGTGAAGAGACTATTTCTGCTCTTACAGGATTCAAATGGATGTAGCGAACGAGATGCAAGAAATAAGAATTCTTATCACATAGAATAGATTTGTATCTTCCTTGAAATAGGTGTCCTGTCTTATGATATTTCTTGTTGAAATACTGGGTATAACTCTGATTCAAACCTTGCATGATAGATGATATACTGGTGTAGCCTTTCTCTACTAATAAATGAAAGTGATTCCTCATCAGGACATAGGCATATAAAACGAAATCAAATTTTTTGTAATATTTTTGAAGTAATTCAAGGAATTTCCTATAATCCCGCTCCTCAAGGAATATATCTTCCTTATGGTTACCCCGGACTATCAGGTGATATAACCCACCCTCAATCTCTATGCGAGGTTTCCTTGCCATAATACTTGAATACTTGAGCCTGACCCCATCTATTATCTGCCTGTTGTCTGCTTGATGGTAGAGCGGTAACTTTGACATTTGATATTTGATTTTTGATTTTGCCCTGCTACCACTTCACCACCATTGCCCCCCAGGTAAATCCACCCCCAAATGTATTAAGTAATACGATATCCCCCCTTTTGAGTCTTCCCTCTTCTACTGCACAGTCAATCGCTATGGGAACGGTGGCGGCGGAGATATTTGCAAATCTATCTATTGTTATTACGGTCTTTTCTTTCGGTATTCCAACCCTTTTTATCGTGGATTCTATTATGCGTATATTTGCCTGGTGTGGTATGTATAAGTCTATATCGTCCTTTGTCATTCCGGCATCCCGGAGTGCCCTTTCCGCAGAATCTGCCATCCACCTCACCGCATTCTTGAAGACATCTGCTCCCTGCATAAAAACGGAGTGTAGTTTCTTATCTATGGTCTCATGGCTTGGTGGGAGTCTTGAGCCTCCTGCGGGCTGAATGAGGAGTTCTCCCAGATTTCCATCTGCAGCCCAGTTATAGGAGAGTATATCGGACTCATCGTTCGATAGTTCCAGTATTGCAACTCCCGCTCCATCACCGAACAGAACACAGGTCTCTCTGTCTTCCCAGTTCACAGCCCTTGACATCGTCTCCGCCCCAGAGACGAGAACCCTCGTTGCCGCCTTGCTCTCGAGGAGCGACTTCGCGACAATAACGCCGTATAAGAATCCAGAGCAGGCAGCCTCTATGTCGAATGCGGGAAAATGCTTCAGCCCCAGATTCTTCTGGACCCAACAGGCTGTGGATGGATATGCGTTATCAGGTGTTACGGTGGCGACTATGATGCAGTCTATATCCTCCGGTTTGAGATTGGCTCTGTCAAGCGCGATACGAGCTGCCTCGGTTACCATATCTGAGGTTGCCATTTCGGAAGGTGCGATCCTTCTCTCCTTTATGCCGGTTCTGGTTCTTATCCACTCGTCCGATGTATCAACCATCTTTTCAAGGTCAAAATTTGTCAGGACCTTGTCGGGTAGATACCTCCCCGTTGAGACAAATTTAATTCCCACTCTTCCTCCTTTCGAGATATTATGAAGAATGACATAAGATTACTAATTCTGTATAATTCATTTTATTCGCTTTTCATTATGGTGAATTCCACCCTCCTGTTCTTTGCCATATTCTCGGGAGAGTTGTTTGGGACAAGGGGAATGGTATGAGCATAACCCTCTGTCTTTAACCTTGTTGGCTCTATGGCAAATTTCTCTACGAGATAATCCTTCACGGCTTCAGCCCTTGCCCTCGATAACGCCCAATTATCATGGAACTCTGGAGTCGAAATCCTCCTTGAATCGGTGTGCCCGGCTATAAAGAGTTCCAATTCGGGATTCTCTGCAAGTATTCTACCTATATTGTCGAGAGTTGGGTGAGCATCTGGCATGATATCTGCCTTTGCCGTTTCAAAATGTATATTATCAAAGATGAGTTTTACTTTTTTCTTCAGAAGATAGAAGTTCTTCTCCATCACCGCACTTTCATTAATAGAAACATTCTCTCCCCTTTTAATATACAATGTGTCATCGGGGAAGACTTCAATTCTGTAAATCCCCGCTGAAAGTTCAAAACTATAGACACCGTTATCATCAGTTTTAATTTCCTTGCCATCACATTTTACCAGAGCCGGGACAGGATTATTTCTCTCCGCATCCAGAACCAGACCTTTAAGGATGCCCGGCTTTATCTTCCTCAATTCAATGAGTTTCTTTCTTGATTCGTATTCCTTTGTATATGCGCTGTCGAAAGCGATATGATAACCCCCTTTTATCACATCAATATCTGTTATACCTTCGGGAATTCCAACGATCTTGTATTCGCCTCTTAGAGAATCTGTCGTTGCCTTCAGAGAGACATTCCCCGATAGTTTGAGATCTGCCCTTAAGGGAACCCTGGTTTCACTATCGATTACTTTTATAAGAAGGCACGTCTTTCTCTTTATGGGCGGAAAAAGCATCGCGAGGGAAACCCGATGTGTATTACCGAGGTCTCCATAGGGAACATAGGCATAATCAAAGTTAAATTTCTCCCATCTTATACCGAGACCGCAGGTAAATCCTCCGAGTTCCGTATCTTGAGGGCCATTTCTATATCCTCCCCTTAGGGCAATAACATTTGTTATCCAGACTTCACCACCGGAGTGAAGCTCAACTTTTCCGCTTCGCGGGAAGTTGAAATCGAGAAGAAGTGAAACGGGAAACTCTGGCTGTATACACACACCTGTGCGGATACCCGATGGAAGTTTAATATTCTCCCTCTCGTAGTCCATATCCGGTCCAAGATTGTATAGGTTCAGTCCAAGGTTAACTATGGAATACAACTTATATATTCCCCCAAAATCCATACCCCATCCACTACCCGTTACCTCTCCCAGGTCATCATAAAACCCCTTTAATGACATCCCCACGGATAAATTTCTCCCAAGTCCGATTCCGTATGATAGGGTGAAGATACCAGACGAGAAATTCAGGCTCTCTCGTTTGCGCTGGTCAGGTCCCCTGGATTCGATATTATCAACACTTGACACGAGGAGAGACGAACCGAAAGTTCCTCGAGGAGTCTTGAGTGCAAAGATGAGATTTTCATCCCTTATGTCCTGGAACCATTCGTGATGAGTAAAGAATAGTTCTGTGTTCTTTAAATTTGCAAGTCCTCCCGGATTCCAGAAGATAGATGTTGCATCATCTGATAGTGCGGTAAAACTCTCTCCCATACCGCACGCTCTCGGTCCGCATGCAACCTTTAAAAGGGGGAAGGCAGTGGTGCCCGCTCCCGAGCCCAGAAGAAAGGCAGTTATGAGGAGATTTAATATTCCCATAATACCCCCTATTTTTGGAGAATGGTTTTCTTAATCAGTCTGTCCGTACCTCCATCATCTTTTGTTACCTCGAATACATATATATAGACCCCGGGTGAGGCGCGCTCCCCGTTGTCATTCGTTCCATCCCAGGGCTCTGTATGTATCCCCCTGTTATAGTATCTGGTATTTATGAGTCTTTTAATTTTTTCGCCAGCCCTGTTGTATATATCAAGTTTTATATCGCCAGAGTGTGGAAGGCTGAA
>DFBT01000090.1 GCA_002366725.1 Caldifarciminota bacterium UBA3073 | reverse complement strand
CTGACTCCGATACACCCATCGACTTCCCTTATCGCCTCCTTCAAGCTGGCATTGAATATAGTATCACCATAAACTATGAATGTAGGGTCCCATCTCTTAAATCTATCCCTTGCGAGAAACACCGCATGTCCGAGACCAAGATGTTTGGTCTGCTCGATGTATGTGGCTTCTATATCGTAGTGTTCCTTGATATAATCCTTTACCTTCTCTCCAAGTCTTCCAACTATGAATATGACCTCATCTATTTCAATAGATGGAAGTATTTCATCCAGGATATGGGCGATTATGGCTTTTCCCCCCACCTGAATCAGTGCCTTTGGAACGGTATGTGTATGGGGTCTCAGTCTCGTTCCCTCACCCGCTATTGGAAGTATGAGTTTCATATACCGTTTTTGGGACGCACCCCGCCTTTGGCGGGGCAGGGATTAACGCTGATTACACTGATTTTTTATTTCAAAGAGTTTTTCTTTTGATTTATCTGTATAATCTGCGTTAATCCGCGTTCAAATGGTTCTTCAGGTACGCTATCCTCTCCACCGGTGTTGGGTCAACCTCTCTCTGTACGGCAAGATGGTAACTTGTCCAGTCGCCAAGATACATAAGGGAGAAGAGCCTTGTAAGCAGTGAATTCCCCTCCGCGCAAACTTCCTTTATACCAAATGTATAGGGGGCAATAATCTGCTTCGTTATCTCTATTCTCTTCTCTATCCTCGGATTATAATTTGCATCTTTCAAAATTATAACCAGGTTGTCTATCCCTGGATTTCCAAA
Source organism: Caldifarciminota bacterium UBA3073 (assembly GCA_002366725.1). Lineage (GTDB taxonomy): Bacteria > Hydrothermota > UBA3073 > UBA3073 > UBA3073 > UBA3073. The sequence continues at coordinate 7,209 of DFBT01000090.1, read as the reverse complement.
TCCCACTATCTCGTTGTGATTGAGTTCCGAGAAGATATTTATGTGTGCAAGTACCTTCGAATTCTCATTGAATTGTGTCTGCCACCTTTTTGCAACGGGTTCAAGTGGCGAAGCGGCATATATGATGGGAAGTCTACCCAGCAATTTTGATGCAAGGACAAATGCATCACTATCCTCATCTCCTAGGTCTCTGCTCATGTCAGCCAGTTTACTCAACAACTCGTCCTTGTCGAAATCAACCATATCCAGTCTCTTTAAGATCATAAGTGCCGGGAAGAACAGATACCCAATTGCACACCGCGGTTGAAGACCAGACGGGACCTTTACGACGAAGGGGGGGTTATCCTCAGCAAGTTTACCGCCGGATGTGATACAGATTATGTTTGCACGGGTTTTCTTGAGCTTTTCGTAAGCGGCGAGGGTCTCCTCGGTATTGCCCGAATAAGAAATCACAAATGCAAGGGTATCTTTTCCAACCCATTCCGGTATGTCATAAGAACGGAAAACCCAAACGGGAACGGACCTAACAAGGCTCGTCATTACATCTCCACCGATGGCAGAACCGCCCATCCCGCAGAACATAATACCGTTAAAGTTAAACCGGGGAATCTGCACCTCCTCGCCCATCCTTATCGCATCCATCACCTGCTGCGGGAAATCTCTCAAAACCCCTTTCATATTCCGGCTGTCAATGTCCATTACCCTCCTCTATGATGATACTAACGACCTTTTGACCTTTCAATACGACTCCAACATGTCCCGGGATTAAATATGCAACGGGACATCCTCCATTCCCACAGACTTCTCCTTGAGTATTGAAGCGAGGTATCCCTCTACATCCACGGCAGAAGACATAGAGAGGGCCTTTAATGCTATCTCATGGCACTCTCCCATGGTGAGATGTCTTATCACACTCTTTATCTCCGGTACCGATGTGGGACACACAGATAACTCATCCAGGCCCAGACCGAGGAGAACGGGTACCGCGATCGTTTCGCTGCCCAGTTCTCCACACAGTCCCACCCATATATCCTGCGAGTGACCAGCATCCACCGTGTTCTTGATAAGTCTCAGAACAGCGGGGTGCAGGGGCTTGAAGATATTGGCCACCCTCGGATTTCCCCTATCACAGGCAAGGGTGTACTGTGTGAGGTCATTCGAACCTATGGAGAAGAAGCCGACCTCTTTGGCAAAATCCTCCGCAAGGATTGCAGCAGATGGAACCTCCACCATGATACCAACTTCGATATTCTCATCGTATCGCACTCCATCTTTCTTTAATTCTCTCTGGGTCTTTCTCAATATATCTTTCAGGAGTTTTATCTCCTCAATTGCCGAAACCAGTGGGAACATAATTTTTACATTACCAAATGCAGAGGCCCTCAATATCGCCCGTAACTGGGTCTTCAATATTTTCTTCTCTTTAAGATATACCCTTATTGCCCTCCATCCCAGAAACGGATTCGCATCACAGAATGACGCATCCTGCAGGAGTTTATCGCCTCCAATATCAACGGTTCTAATTATTATTGAATCGGGCCCTATCGACTCGGCACAATATTTATAGACCTCAAGTTGCTCCTCCTCGGTTGGAGCCCCGTTCATAAACAGAAACTCCGTTCTGAAGAGTCCAATTCCCCTCGCACCATGGTTTAGGGCGGACTCAATCTCCATTGGCAGCTCAATGTTTGCCGAGAGTTCAATTGTATGGCCATCTACCGTTGTCGGTGGAATGTCCGAGAGGTTTACAAGTCCGTTCGTATAATCTCTGTATCTACGATCTCTCTCCTCGTATGTCTTCAGGGTAGACTCATCCGGATTTATGACAACGATTCCCCTCGTGCCATCCACAATAATGAGATCTCCACTCTTTGTATATTTCAATAAATCCTGCACTCCCACCACCGCAGGAATATCAAATGCCCTCGCAACTATGGTTGTATGTGAAGTCCTGCCACCCATTTCCGTCACAACACCCTTGACACTCTCCCTCGGTAATAGTGCCATATTAGAGGCGGTAATGCCGTGGGCTACGATGTTACACTCCTCCGCTATGCCATCGTACATTACGGAAGTCTTTCCCTTGATATTTCTGATAACCCTCGATACAACATCTGCCATCTCCCCCCACTTATCCCTGAAGAATACGCTCCTCTCTCTGTCCAGCGACGAAGCCATCTCGCGTACGGTCCGGTCAAATACAAACTCGGCATTTCTCTTGCTTCTCCTTATGTTATTTTTCGTCTTGTGAATTATATCTCCGTTCTCGAGAAAGAGAAGCTGCGCATCAAATATCTTCGCGCTGTACGGGTCGGTCACCTCCTCAAGCCTGTTCTTGATGGTGATGATCTCTTCTCTTGTACGTTCCACCGCCTCATCGAACTTCTGCACCTCTTTTTCAATATCACTCACATCGTACCCCATAATGAACCCATCCTCTCCCTCGAGGAGTATCGCCTTTTTTAGTGAAATCCCCGGAGATGCGGGTATACCACGTAATATCTTATTTCTTCTTCTCATTCTTCGTCAAATTTACGGGTGAAAAGCTCCCTGATGGCGGCGACCGCTTCTGTTGCATCACGACCCTCTGCCTCTATCTCTACCTCTGCCCCCATCTCAGCGGCAAGCATCATCACCCCCATAATGCTCTTGGCGTTTACTTGCATCCCGTCCTTAGATAGCATGATGTCAGAATTATATCCACTCGCAACCTGTACGAGCATGGACGCGGGACGGGCATGGAGCCCGAGAGAATTTATAACCGTAACTTTCTCCCTGCAGACCATATATCATTATAACATAAAAAAGTGCGTAAGTCAATACTAAAATGTCAGGACCATCTCCTCCTTTCCCGTGACTTCGCCCATTATAAATGCCCCTTTGAGCGCATTTAGTACGGCATCTGCATCGCCTCTGCCGATGATCAATACCATACCCACTCCCATATTAAATGTCCTGTACATCTCGTCTTCAGGCACCTTACCCACCTCTCTTAAAAATTTGAATATGTATGGAATCTCCCAACTGTTTTTCTTTATAACGACCCCGTTTCCGCCGGGAATGATTCTCGGTATGTTGCCATAAAAACCGCCACCCGTTATATGTGCTATCCCATTTATGGTCGGGAGGGAGGATGATGAGAAAGGGGGAAAAGGAGACAGCAGATCGAGATACGAGCGGTGAACCCTAAGAAGTTCCTCTCCCAGGGTGTGTCCCAACTCGGGTATATACTTATTGAGAGATAGCTTCTTCTCATCTATAATCTTTCTCACGAGTGAATATCCATTGGTATGAAGTCCGTTTGAAGGCAATCCTATGAGCACATCTCCTTCTCTTATGTCATTTCCCGTTATCCCCCCATCTGCCGCGCCGAGGATAAAACCAACGAGGTCGTAACGGTTGCCGATGTAGAAAGAGGGAAGCTCGGCGGTCTCTCCGCCGAGAAGCACAATTCCATTCTTCTCACAGCCACTCACTATTCCAGAAATCAAACTCTTGAATATTACCTCGTCCAGTCTTCCCACACTTATGTAATCCATAAAGAAAAGTGGCTTTGCTCCTTCACATAGTATATCATTTACACAGTGATTTACGAGGTCTTCACCAACCGTGTCGTGTTTTTGAAGTGACAGGGCAATAAGCAGCTTGGTCCCAACGCCATCTACAGATGCAACGAGCGTCTTTTCTGCAAGTGGGAACCTTCCTCCAAACCTTCCCACCTCACCCGAGAATCTCTTTACATATGACAGCAGAGACTCCTTCTTTTCTATATCTACACCTGCGTCTTTGTAGAGCATACCCGGATCCTTAAAAATAAAGAACTCAAGAATACGCCGTGAAATCGATAACTTTATAAAGAAGGAATTTTCTCGTTGAGCATCCCCCGTCCTTCTATCGCCAATTCAACCTTTAATGCATTTATATCGATGTCGAGGTGCATTTTCTCGAGTTTCACCATATCTTTCTCGGTTGTTATTATGGGAAGACGAGCCTTTTTTTGGAGTTTTGCAATATCTCTCGGTCTATATTCGTGATGGTCCATAAACTTTATGTGAAAGATCGGCCTTACCCCGACATCTCTTGCAGTGTACTCGAATGAAATAGGGTCCGCTATCGCCGATAGAAGCAGCACTCTCTTGCCCATAAAATACGAGAGGGGTCTTTCATTACCATTTATATCTACATATGAAATTGGCTTGTAAAATGCCTCAATTATGGGTTTGTCTCTGACGAGCCTTGACAATCTACGCTTCAATTTACATGTCCCAAATCCCTTCGTCGGGCTCGTTATCACAAACAGGTCCCCCCTCCGAAGACTCGATAGGGGCTCCCTTAAAAATCCGGTTATGCCCCTTCTCGCATTTATAAGTACAATATCAAACGATCTCTTTATTCGCAGGTATTGAAAGCCATCGTCCAGAAGAATCACCTTATATCCCAACTCCTTTGCGCGGAGAGCAAATTTTAGGCGATTCTTTCCCTCGAACACCGGGATTTTATATTTTTCATAGAGAAGTGTTTCATCTCTAAAGGGTCTCTTTAACACGCAAGCGGGCTTCTGTATGAGATTGTAAAGGTATATAGTAAAGGGGGTCTTCCCAGACCCCCCAAAATTTATATTTCCAACAGAGATAACGGGAATATCTATCTTCTTTGCCCTAAGTATCCCATGTGCATACAACCATAATCTTGCCCTGGAGCCGGGTAAATACAAAAACATCGCTTTTAAAAAATCGGATTACCTACTTTTTCTCCACCTCTTTCCCTTTCTTCTCCTTCTGCTTATAATCATTCTGGTAGAATCCCGAACCCTTTAATATAAACCCACTCACGCTCGTAATGCACTTTTTTGCCATTCCCCCGCACAATGGACAGAGAATTTCCACTTTCTCACTCATTCCATGAAATCGCTCGAATCTGTGTCCACAGCGAGTACATTCATACTCATAGGTAGGCATAATTTAATCTCCTCACATGGGGGCACGGGAAAACCGCGCCCCCATTACTCTTTCTCAATACCCGTATCCACCACCCATACCGCCGGGAGGCATCGCTGGAGGTGCCTGTTCCTCTTCCTTCTTCTCGGCTATCATAGCCTCCGTCGTTACGAGCAGCGAGGCAACGGACGCGGCATTCTGAAGGGCAATTCTCGTTACCTTCGTCGGATCTATAATGCCCGTTTTGACCATATCGGTGAAATCGCACTTCTCAACATCAAAGCCGAAGTTGGTGTTTTTATCTTTCATTATCCTATCCAGTATCACAGATGGTTCCTCACCGGCATTTGCGACCAGTTGCCTTGCGGGCTCTTCGAGGGCACGTCTCACGGTATTGACTCCTATCAGCTCGTCACCCGCAAGTTTTAATTCCTCAAGTTTTGGGATGCACCTTAGATATGCAACTCCTCCACCCGGGACCGTCCCCTCTTCCACTGCAGCCTTGGTCGCATGCAGCGCATCCTCCACCCTTGCCTTTTTCTCCTTCATCTCAATCTCTGTTGCCGCACCGACATTTATCACGGCAACACCACCGGCGAGTCTGGCAAGTCTCTCCTGGAGTTTTTCTTTATCATAATCGGACTTTGTCTCTTCTATCTGCAACTTTATCTGGGACATTCTCGCCTGTATATCTGACTTTAAGCCCAGTCCCTCAACTACAGTTGTATTTTCCTTGTCGATTCTCACCTTTTTTGCCTTTCCAAGGTCCTCCAGCCTCACCGCGTCGAGTTTCATTCCTTTCTCCTCGGAGACGACCTTCCCGCCGGTGAGGATCGCGATATCCTCCAGCATTTCTTTCCTTCTGTCTCCGTAACCGGGCGCCTTCACCGCACAACATTGAAGTGTTCCCCTGATCTTGTTGACGACTATTGTGGCGAGTGCCTCTCCCTCGATATCCTCCGCTATTACGAGCATTGTTTTGCCCGCCTGCGCCACCTTCTCCAATACGGGCAGAAAATCCTTCATCGCCGAGATCTTCTTGTCATGTATGAGGATATATGGCTCCTCGAGCACCGCCTCCATCTTCTCGGGATTCGTCACAAAATAAGGAGATATGTAACCCCTATCGAACTGCATACCCTCAACGAGATCAAGTTCAAATCCGAGACCTTTCCCCTCCTCAACCGTGATAACGCCGTCCTTACCCGCTTTATCCATTGCCTCTGCAATTATATTCCCTATTTCCTCATCGTTGTTTGCGGAGATCTTGCCGACCTGGGCAATTTCAGTTCTTCTAGATGTTGGTGTAGATATCTCTTTTAACTCCTTCACAACCCTCTCCACCGCCTTTTCTATACCTCTCTTTATTCCCATTGGATTCGCTCCGGCAACGACATTCCTCATTCCCTCTTTGTAAATTGACCAGGCGAGCACGGTTGCGGTCGTGGTTCCATCTCCCGCTATATCGGATGTCTTTGAAGCCACCTCGCGCACCATCTGTGCCCCCATATTCTCAAATGCGTCCTCGAGTTCTATCTCCTTGGCAACCGTAACGCCGTCCTTTGTGACAGTTGGAGCACCAAATTTCTTCTCCAGACTCACATTTCTTCCCTTTGGGCCCAGTGTTGCCTTGACCGCATCTGTTAATTTTTTAACACCGTCTCTTATCTTTGCCCTCGCTTCCTCGCTGTAAATAATCTCCTTTGCTGCCATGATCTCACCCCCTTTTAACAATATGTTTTTATTATTTTATCACAGCAAGAATGTCATCTTCTTGCATCATAAGATATTCTTTTCCATCCGCCTCTATCTCAGTGCCCGCATATTTACCGAATAATATCTTGTCTCCCTTCTTCACCTGTATCGGTTCTTCATCCTTACCCGGTTTGGCGACCGCAATTACCTTACCTTGCTGGGGCTTCTCCTTCGCCGTATCGGGGATTATTATTCCCCCCTTTTTAACCTCTTCTGGTTCCAGGCGCTCAACGAGCACCCTTCTGCCAATCGGCTGTATCTTCATCTCTACCTCCTTTTATTTAAAATTAACAGATTATTCTCATATTTTCAACGGCGAATTTAACCGGATTTATACGAAGACTTGAACACGCCAGTCTGAATATAAAACCGAAAAAAACAAAGGTTGAAATATGGAATCTGCAGGCGAAATTTCTATATGTGATTTGTTCCTAAGTATTTTTTATGCGTTCTTTAGAACTTTGTATTATATCACAAAATTTACATTTTGTCAAGAAAAATCTGCATTTATGTTACG
>DFBT01000098.1:44613-50402 GCA_002366725.1 Caldifarciminota bacterium UBA3073 | reverse complement strand
ATGCTTGGGAGGGTACCCATCGGAAGTTTAATTTGGAACAAGCTTCCCACTGTTGCCGAATGGATCATGTTTTATCCCAATATGGCGGGGCAGCGTGCTATAATGATAGGCATAGCACTGGGTACTGTCTCGTATTCCCTGCGCGTCATACTCGGTATAGAGAGAACATACCTCGGAGGGGAATGATACAATTGAAAATTGAAAATCGACAATTGACAATTGACAATTGATTGTATGCTTGATAAATTGCTCAAAACAGATAGACGAATTATATTTGCCATACTCGCTGTGGTCGTAATTATCGCTATTCTCTTTCCCGTGGGACTTGCAATACAGGTGAGCGAGCCCGCAAGGAGATTGTACAGAGAGATAGAGTCCCTGGCCCCGGGTTCATATGTCTTCTTATCTTTTGACTATGACCCCGCATCTATGGCAGAACTTGATCCCATGGCACTGTCAGTTATCAGGCAGTGTTTCAGGGAAGACCTGAAGATAGTCAGCCTCGGGTTGTGGCCACAGGGAGTTTTATTGGGAGAGGCAAATCTCGAAAAGGCTGCAGAAGAATACGGGAAGGAATACGGGGTGGATTTCGTAAATCTCGGTTACAAGACCGGGGGAATAGTAGTGATTTCGGGTATATCAACAGACTTAAGGAACGTTTTCCCTCAGGATTACACCGGGAGGGATATCGATGAGTTGCCGATACTCAACGGAATAGATAATTTAGAGCCATTCAAACTCGTAGTGACATTTTCTGCGGGCGATCCGGGGGTGAGGCACTGGGTGATGATCGCACAGGCAAGATACGGTAAGAAAGTTGGTTGTGGGAGCACTGCGGTACAGGCACCCGCCTTCTATCCCTATCTTCAGTCGGGTCAACTTGTTGGTCTTGTGGGCGGTATGAAGGGGGCGGCAGAATACGAGCAACTTATCAAACTGCCCGGTCTCGCTACCGCCGGAATGGACGCACAATCTTTTGCTCACGCGGTAATAGTATTTTTTATAGTATTCGGGAATGCGATATTTTTCCTTAAAAAGAGGAGTAATTCCAGGTGAGAAAATTCAGCTCGTTAACCGTGATTCGTAGATCGTGCTTCGTAAATTGGAGTTCTTAGATCCTTAGACCTTTAGACTTTCAGACCTTTTGACCTTTATTTTAGGATTATGATACATACGATAGGCATATGGATAGCGGCATTACTGACCCTCTGTATATTTTCATTCCTCTACAAGGATAATCCTTTCTACAGGTTCGCCGAGCATCTTTTTGTGGGGGTATCTGCCGGATACTGGGCGATGTACTCGTGGTATAATGTCCTGCTCCCCAATCTCGGCAGACCACTTTTTATGGAGCACAGACTCATATTATTGATACCACTTACACTTGGGATATTGATGTTACTTCGTCTCTTTCCAAAAATCGGTTGGCTCTCGAGGTGGCCCCTGGCTTTCATCGTTGGGATGACATCGGGATATTATCTCGTTACATTCCTTCAGACAAACGCCCTTGCACAGGCAAGGGCAACAATAGTCCCCCTGAACAATATCAACAATGTAATCCTCATTGTTGGTGTTGCGACCGGACTTCTCTATTTCTTCTTCTCAACGCAGCACAAGGGAGCAGTTGGTGTATCGGCAAGGATTGGAAGGATGTTTCTGATGGTCGCGTTCGGTGCTTCATTCGGTTATACGGTAATGGCGAGAATTTCCCTCCTCATCGGCAGAATCTACTTTCTCCTCGAGGAGTGGCTCCACGTGATATAACGCCATCCCCGAACTCATATCTCTCCTCGTTATCTCTACAACTCCACGCGCAAGAAAAAAATTGATTTCTGACTCTACGCAGATGCCGGTATTATCTTGATTACCACCCTTCTTCTCGACCTCGGTCCATCGAACTCACAGAGCATTACCGCCTGCCAGGTGCCGAGTCCCAGATGCCCATCGCTTAGGGGTATGGTTACAGATGACCCCACGATTGCCGATTTTATATGTGCGTGCGCATTGTTGTCGATTCTGTCGTGCAAATAACCGGCGTGTCTCGGTATCACCCTGTCGAGTGCCGAGAGAAAATCTCTCTTAATATTCGGGTCCGCGCTCTCATTCAGTATTATCCCGGCGGTCGCGTGTGGAATGTATACGATACATACTCCTTCTCTCGTGTCGCTTTTCTGCACAACCTCCTCCACATTATTGGTGATATCGATGAGTTCTTCACTGGATTTCGTGGACACAGTAAATTCGTAGTGCATATGTCCCCCATATAGTAAAATCAAAAATTAAAAATTAGATATCAAAATTTAGAAGTTGTCCCAAATATTAAATAGAAGATTACAGACTTGAGACCAAAGACCTTTTATTTTTAGTTTTATGTCTTCAGTCTTCGGTCTTTAGTCTGGATTTTTGATTTTTTACAATTTGCATTTTCCTGCCTGCCGGCAGGCAGGGATATTTAATTTTTCTTCAGTAGCGAGAGGTTCGCCGACCATACACTGCACCTGTAATACAAATAACTGCAATTATCAGCATTATATACGAGAACACATCCCCATATTTTGTATAGGGTGTTTCCGTGGAGCCCGGATATATATCGTCAGATATAACCGCCTCCTCAAACAACTCCGTTCTATGTTTTATCTCTCCCTCCGGGGTTGCAATATAGGATATTCCCGTATTGCCACATCTCACGAATGTCCTTCTCGTTTCTACAGCCCTTAAGACGGCCATCCTCGCGTGTTCGTATGGACCAAATGTTCTCCCAAACCAGGAATCATCGGTTATGTTGACCATAAAATCCGCTCCCTCCTTTACGAGTTTTCTCACATGTCTTGGGAATATTGACTCGAAACAGATGAGAACGCCGAACCTCATACCATTTACCGTAAAGAGTGTTCTCCTCTCCCCCGGTGAGAATCTTCCCTGTCCAAATTCAAGTTTTTGGAGTGCGGGAAAGAACTCGTCTAATGGCAGTCTCTCCCCGAAGGGCACGAGGTATATCTTGTCATAAAACTCCGTAATGCCCTTGTGGGGCTCCACCAGAAATGCAGAGTTATACACCTTCGTTCTCTTTTCCTCAAACGATATTCTCGAGCCACCCATTAAAATGGGAACTCGCAGTGAATCGGCGATCTGTCTCGTTATTCTCTCGGGTTCCCCTCCCTCGATCATGTAACCCGGCAGCGCTGATTCCGGCCATACTATGAGATCGGTTTGTGGCTCCGTTTGAGAGGCTTTTTTGAGCACTCTTTTCCTTGTATTCATCTCCACCCTTCTTTTTATATCGGGCGAGATGTTTGGTTGAACTACCAAAACGGTGATTTTGGTGCCTTGATTTCGGGTTGTAAATTGAAGTTTCTGGAGCGATTCTATTCTACATCTACTATAACCCATAACGCCCGAGAATATGAGAATGGGGAGAATGATGAGAACCGGTCTTTTGAAGGAATTGTATAAGACGACATTGGTGAAGATAACGAGAAATGAAAGACCGGCGATGCCGGTGACATCTGCGATCTGGATGAGATATTTTTGCGGCACGAGTGTGTATCCAATGGTACCCCACGGGAACCCAATTTCCCTCGTGAGCGACCTCAAAAATTCGAGAGAGACGAAGAGGACGATGGAGGATATCCAGCCGAAACTGCCGCTTCTCTCTAATATAATTTTTGTAATACTGCACCACAATCCGTAATACAGAGATAGATACAGCCAGAGGAGAAATACACCGAGATAGAGATAAAACCTGATCGGCACCTCCATCACCAGTACGAACGAGAGCAGGGGGATATAAAGGGTAAAACCGGCCAGGAGTCCGTAAAAGAAGAGTTTTGCGGGGGAAGAAGCATCTATGAGAAATAACAGGGGTATAAAAGATATAAAGGAGAGATAAGGAAAATAGACAAAAGAGGAAAACAACAGTAGTCCCGATACTACGGAGAGTAATATCCCCAATGGCGGAGAGATTTCAGATTTTTGTATGTGTCTTTGCATTCTGTCATCTGAAGGTCACATTCTGTATCAGTATATTATATTGGCCATCAAAATGTAATCTAAAGGGTTTACATCCTTTCCATATTTAAGTACTGTGTAGTGAAGATGAGGGCCTGTTGACCTTCCTGAATTACCCATATATCCTATTATATCTCCCCTCTTCACCCTGTCCCCAGTTTTTACTACGGCACCTTTAAGATGCCCGTAGAGTGATGTATAGCCGTAACCGTGATTAATTTTTACACAGGTTCCAAGATGACCCATCCTGCCCACATAGATTGTCTCACCTGATGCGGTCGCCACCACCGGAGTTCCTTTTTTGTTTGCTATGTCTACACCGTTATGAAAACGCCTTTTTCCCGTAAACGGGTCCCTTCTCCATCCAAAGCCAGATGTCATTCTTCCCCATGTGGGCATGATAGATGGCGTGTGCTCAAGTTGGTCTCTCGACCTTATTAGATTTAATTCGAGGTCGGAAAGGCTCTTTACCTCCAGCGCCTGTTCTCTCCTCATCTTTTCCAGTTTCTTACCGAGTGTGACCACCTTCCTGTCCAGCACGCCGTTTGTCTCATCGTGTGGGTACCTGCCACCCGTTCCGAGCATTCTCGCTTCCTTCTGTGAAGGGATATCTAAAGCAGACCTCAAGGTTTCGTCCCGAAAAACTATTTTTGAGTATCTCCTTTCGAGACTCTGTACCATGTGGTCAATTTCTGTAATCTTCTCCATATATTTGTCCCTCTTTTTGGTCAGGAGAGACTTGTTCACATTTAATATTACAGAATACAGGATGTTTCCATAAGACCACAGTGAGAGGCAGATGATAAAAATAAATGGCAGAAGTAGGGCGAATATCTGCCATTTTGACACAGTAAAGGTCTTTCTGCCTATTCTTACAGTCCATTTCTGCATATCTATAACTCCAGATTATGCATAAGTGCTTCCCGAAGAACGGTACCGATTGAATAACACGGACGATAAACGAAAGGCCTTACAACAAAGATAGTAATTAGGTTATTGGGTAATTAAGTAATTAAAGAACACGCTGGAAAATAACTTGGTAACTTAATGGTTTGTATCTCGTGCAATCCCTGCCCTGTGAAATAAATTATTTCACAGGGTGAATGGTTTCTTAACTCATAATTTGGTGTATTTATTATACACCAAAAATTTAATTTTGTCAATATAAAAATTTAAAAAAGCGGGGAACGGGACTTGAACCCGCGACGACCTGCTTGGCAAGCAGGCATTCTACCACTGAATTATCCCCGCGAATTTATATATTTTACCATAAATTTTGGGATTTGTCAAGTTTTTTTTTGGAAGTTGCTGAAAAAGTCTCTCAACCACAGAGAGCACGGAGAAACAATATTTATTCTTCTCTGCCTGTCTACCGATGCACAGCATCCGTATGGACAGGTAGATGTGCTCAAATTGTCCATCTTCGGCGAGCCTTCGGCGAGCTCAGCCGAGCCGCTCAGTCGAGCCATTAATATTTTTCTTGCCTGAGCTCACCTGAGGTCTGCTTGAGTTTAATGAGAGAAAGCACAGACTATTTTAAAGATACTTCGTGTTCTCTGTGTCCTCTGTGGTTAATTTTTTACTTGACTTTTTATGTATTCTGTGGTAGAATAAAAGCAATAGACCATTTGGAGATTTAGGATTGAAAGATTGAAGATTACAGATTTTAGATTGTAGTATCGTCGCGATGTCGTTATGTCACCAGGTCAACAACATAATAACCCAATAGTCTAATGACCTAATAACTTGTGTCAGGGGGAGATTGCTTCGGGGGTTGCTTC
>DFBT01000098.1:43730-44598 GCA_002366725.1 Caldifarciminota bacterium UBA3073 | reverse complement strand
AATGACCAAGTGACCTAATTACCTTATAACTCAATATCGTAAAGGGGAGTGTTTATGACGAGAAAAGCATTGGGGAAAGGTATCGATGCCCTTATTCCCGAGGCAAGAAGGGGTTTCGTTGAGATAGAGATTGACCGTATTGAAAATAATCCGTATCAACCGAGGAAGAGGGTAGAGTCTCTCGACGAACTCGTCTCGTCTATAAAGGAAAATGGGGTGCTTGAACCAATCATCGTGAGGACAAAGGGGGACGGTTACGAGGTTATATGTGGTGAGCGGAGACTCAGTGCAGCCAAGCAACTCGGATTGAAGTATATCCCGGCGGTGGTGAGAAAAGCATCTGATAGGGAAATGCTCGAACTAGCACTCATTGAAAACCTACAGAGGGAAGACCTGAATCCCCTTGAAGCGGCAGAGGCGTATACAATACTTATCAAAAAATTTGGACTCTCTCATCAGGAAATTGCAAAAAGGGTGGGAAAAGAGAGAACAACGGTTACAAATACCCTGAGGCTTCTGACTATTGAGGAGGAAATCAAGGATCTTATATGGAGCGGAAAGCTATCTGAGGGGCATGCCAGGGCACTTCTATCGCTGAAACCGGGTAAGAAGAGGATAAGGGTGGCGAAACGCATAGCGGAATTGGGGCTCTCAGTGAGGGAAACCGAGAAGATTGCCAAACAGAGAACATCTCCTTATCCCGATTTGGAGGATGAACTCTCCCAGTGCGTTGGTAATCCCGTGAGAATAACAAAAAGCAAGAAAAGGGGAAAGATTCAAATAGAATTTTACGGAGAAGAAGACCTCCTGCGAATAGTGAGGATGTTCATAGAGAAAACTCACGATTGACCCTGATGAAATAGCTCAC
>DFBT01000098.1:31903-43724 GCA_002366725.1 Caldifarciminota bacterium UBA3073 | reverse complement strand
ACTAACGCTACAGGGCAGGCAGGGTAAACGATTGACAATTGATTAGGGGGTTACATGCGTGGCTTATTAGGGCAATTCCTTATATTCTCGTTATGTCTGCTTTCCTGCTCTGTTAAAGAGACAGCACCCATCATAGAGATAATTCCCGATGAAGAGGCGGAAAAGGGGGAAACAGATACCGTGGATATGGAGGTGGTATCCACTGTCCCCAAGGTAGAGATAGAACTTGCCGAGACCTCGGAGATTAAAAGAGAAGTATCTTATGGGTTCACCGTACAGATAGGTGCGTACTTGAAATATGAAAATGCCAGCAAGTGCAGACTTGAGGCAAAAGAGAAGCTGTCGGAGGAGATTTTTATAGAGATAGTCGATCCCTATTACAAGGTCAGAGCGGGAAAGTATAAAGAAAGGATGTACGCAGAAAGAGCAAGGGATAGAATCAGAAAAAATTACCCGGATGCATTTATAGTTGAGAAGAAATAGGGGGTATCCGTTATGGTCGAGGTGGTTATCTCCTCGAGGAATAGAGACAAGGTCGGGGAAATAAAGGCGATGCTCGATGGGCTTCCCATCGAGATTCGTTCGCTTTTAGATTGTCCTTTTATTCCACCTATTGAGGAGGATGGCAACACCCTGGCGGAAAATGCGATGAAGAAGGCGTCTTCTGTCCATGATGTTACTGGGGGATGGTGTATTGCCGATGATACGGGCCTTTTCGTGGATGTATTGGATGGAGCTCCCGGGGTACATTCCGCGAGATTTGCGGGAGAGAAAGCCACATACGATGAAAATCGAAAGAAACTTCTCGCCGCCCTTGAAGGTATTCCTTTCGAGAAAAGGACTGCGAGGTTTATATGCTGTATGGCACTCGTTGTTGATGCCGACAGAAGAGAGGTGTTTGAGGGGATTGTTGAGGGTTATATAACAGAAAAAGAAGTTGGTAGCGGGGGGTTTGGTTACGACTCAATATTCATGCTCCCTCAGATCGGCAAAACCTTTGCAGAGCTGTCTTTCGAGAGAAAAAATAAAGTCAGTCACAGGGGGGTTGCACTGCGGAAATTGAGGATGAGACTCGAGGAACTGCTGTCAATAGTAAATCGTCAATAGTAAATCGTCAATTGTCAATATGGGTTTTCTTCATTTTACATTCACAGATATCATTGATATACTCGTAATAGGTATAATTATCTATTACTTCCTGAGATTCATAAAGGGTACGAGGGCGCTTCAGATGATGGCGGGTCTCATAATGATATTCTTTCTGGCATTCATTGCCGATTTCCTAAATCTGCAGGGATTTTCCTGGATTATGAGCGGTCTCAAGACTGCGTGGATTGTCGCCTTTGTGATACTCTTTCAGCCCGAGATAAGGAATGCGCTTGCCTCACTCGGTAAGACCAGGTTCATAAGGGCGTTTATAAGAGAGGGAGAGGATATAGTTGTGGAGATTGCCAATGGCGCGATAGAACTGTCAGAGAAGGGAATAGGTGGACTTATTGTGATAGAAAGAGAAATGGGACTTAAGAATTATATTGACACGGGCATACCACTCGATGCGAAGCTTAAAAGTGACCTCATATCGACGATATTTACTCCGTATTCCCCCTTGCACGACGGTGCTGTAATAATAAGGGGTAACACCATTGTGGCGGCAGCCTGTATTCTACCGCTCTCAGACAGTCCAAATTTACCGCATACGATGGGTACGCGTCATCGTGCCGCGCTCGGTATTGCGGAAGAGACCGATGCCGTATCAATCGTGATATCGGAGGAGACAAGAAGAATATCCATAGCAGTTGACAGGGAACTCAGGACGAACATCACGAGGGAAAACTTGAAAGAAGAATTGAAGAAACTCCTTCTGTAACTACACACCAGGATAGGTAGTTGGAATACAAACCGTAGAAAAATCAAATATCAAATAGCAAAATGTAAAATTATCCGCGGGATCCGTATGGACAGATTAAAAATCAAAAAGTTCTAAAAAGAATTTACCACCCTGCCTACCGTCAGGCAGGCAAGACACAAAGACACCAATTTCAATTTACAATTTTCGATTGTCAATTGTCAATTCTTTGTGAACTTTGTGTCTTAGTGCCTTTGTGGTTAATTTTGATATTTGGTTTTTGATATGATTACGGGGGGATGTATGAAAAATAGCGAAAGATTGTGGGCCTTCTTCCTGGTATTTGTGTTTGTGTTTGGCTTTTACCTCTACACAATGCAACCGACTGCCTCCTTCTGGGACGCGTCAGAATATCTTGCCTGTGGGTACACCCTTGGGGTACCCCATCCTCCCGGCTCACCGCTTCATGTCCTCATAAGAAGACTGTTTTCATTTCTTCCGTTTGGTAGCGATCCCGCATTCAGTATGAATTTATTTTCATCGCTGTCCTGTGCCATTGCGACAGCACTCCTCTTTCTTATGGTGATAACCATCCTGTGCGAGTGGAAGCAGCCGAAGAAGAGACTCGATAAGGTAATTATATATTCTCTCGGATTCTGCAGTGCATCGGTTGCGGCGTTTTCATTCACTCCGTGGTGGAATGCGGTGGAGGCTGAGGCATATGGCCCGGCAACATTCGTGTTCGTTTTATCCCTCTGGCTCGCGTTTCTCTGGAGGCATCATCTCGGTGAGGCGAACTCGGGAAGGATGATAATACTTATAGCTTATCTTTTTGCCCTATCCATTGGTATACACCTTATACCCCTTCTCGCGGGACCCGGCATACTTATCTTTGTTATGATCGTCAACCGGGAGCACCTGAGGAACAAGAGGAATGTAATAATTGGCGCCCTCGTGGCGTGGTTCTTGATAGTTGTATTGCTTATGGTACTCAAGGGTCCCCTGGGTGAGGATTACTCGTTCGCGGTGGGAATGGTCACCGCTATTATTCTTCTGGCGTTCCTTCCGAATATAAAGACAATACGATCGCCGCTCTTAAAAGGACTCATCGTATGTATTATTCTCGTAGGTTTCACAACCCTTTTCTACCTCATGGTGAGGGCGCGTCTCCATCCCATGATAAACGAGACCGCACCCACCACCCTGGGAAAACTGTGGGATGCATTTTCAAGAAAGCAATACGGTCCGTCGGCGATGTCCGCCCAGATGTTCCCGAGGAAGACGGCTATGGAGACGCATTATTCTCTGCCCGTCGCACTATTCTGGCAGCTTATGTTCTACTTCAGGTATTTCACTTGGCAGTTTGTACCATGGCCGAGGGAGGCTATTATACTGCACACGACAACGCGAGAGGTCATTCGGGTGCTTTCTGCACTGGGTACGACCGGCATAACCCTCCTCGGTATTCTCGGCATGTATTCAATGTATAAGAGGGATAAGGGTTACTTCTGGCTGTTCTTCACGGCGTTTTTCTTCGCAGGTGCCGGGCTGATGCTGTATACGAACTTCAGGTTCTCACCATCGGATCCCAATCCGTTCCATCGGCCAAGAGAGGTGAGAGAGAGGTTCTACTTCTTTGGACCCTCTTTTGTAATGTTTGGTTTCTTTATTGGGTTTGGAATATTTGAGATGTTTGGAAAGATGAAAAAGTGGATAAAGTTCTCCATTCCCCTGGCTGCCGTAGTGGGGATAATTCCACTCGTATCAAACTTCTCATCACCCGCAAATAGACATGCGAATTATTTACCGGACGATTATGGATACAATATGCTCGTCTCCTGTGAGAGAGACGCGGTGCTCTATACAAACGGAGATAACGATACATTTCCTCTGTGGTTCGCTCAGGCAGTTAAGAGGACGAGACTCGATGTGAGAATTGCAAATCTATCGCTCATAAATACCGACTGGTATATCAAGCAATTGAAGAACGATATGGGAGTCCCCATATCATTTACAGATTTTGAAATTGAGAACCTCATGCCCCATCCAGTGGTGAAGAACGGGGAGATACGGCGGGATAAAATACTTTTTGTGAAGGACTTCGCCGTGAGGGATATAGCTACCTTGAGTTTGGGAAGGAGCTTCGAGAAGAAGGTGTTTATGCCCATAAAGAAGGAGACACTTCCCCCCAAATACAGGCGACTCTTCCCGAGGGATATGGAGATTATCCCACCCCAGTATTACCTCAGAAGAAAACCAACCGGGGAGTGGATACTTCCCAGCACCTTCTGGGTTAGATTGCCCAAGGAATATCTCCTGCCAGAAGATGAATTTGTGGAACTTCTGATGGGGGGTGGATACGAGGGAAAATTTCCCATATACTTTGCCACCACGGTATCGCGAGACAATACTGTGGCGTGGGAACCCTATCTGTCAATGGAGGGATTGGTGAGAAAGATCGTCCCACAGAAGGGAGGCCCCCATTTTGATCTTGCGAAATCAGACAGTCTGGTGTTTCAGGTGTACAGGTACAGGTCCGTATTCAATAAGTCGGTCTATATAGACGAAAATGTGAGGAAACTCCTCTCCAACTATTCCGTGTGCCTCTTTTCACTTGGAATGGAGCACCAGAAGAGGGGAGACACAGACAGGGCGATTGAGTGTTACGAGATGGGCAAAAAATTTAGAACGGAGGGAATTCCCTTTGACCAGATGATTATCAATTTGTATCGAAAGCAGGGAGATACCCTCAAGCTGAGGGAGGCTCTTCTTGAAACGGTGGAACAAAAGCCAGACCCGTTCTCCCTGTATATGGCGGGAGAAATGAAACTCGACGAGGGCGATTACCCCGCGGCGAGCAAGTATTTCAAAAAGGCGCAGAGATTGGACCCCAAAAATCCCGCCGGTGTGTCGGGTTTGATATCGCTGTATTATGAGACAGGCGATTCCCTGAAGTTTTTCGACCTGCGAGATTCCGTAATGGTGAGCCCGGAGCTCACGGGGAATGTGGTTGGATTTCTCATGCAAGCTCAAAAGAGTGAAATAGCGGAAGAGGTGCTTAAGAGGTGGCTAGAACTTCATCCATATGATACCCTCGCACAGAGAATGCTCGAGGAGATGTGAGATTTCAGACAGATATAGTGTGATTGATATGTACACGGTCGCCGTAGACAAGGTGATATTTTCCGGGGTTGACCTTGAAACCACGGGGCTATATCCGTATCTCGGGGACAGGATATGCGAGATAGGTATCGTCAAATTTACACTCTCTTCAGTATTGGCGGAGTTTTCAACCCTTGTAAATCCGGGCTTACCCCTGCCCAGGGCGGCAAGATACATAAACGGAATCACAGATGAAATGGTTGCGGATGCACCTTCCATTGCCGAGGTTGAAGACGAGTTCTTGGCATTCATACGTAATACGGTACTCGTCTTTCACAATGCACCATTTGACCTTTCGTTTCTCATAAATGAACTGAACTCTCCCATAGATAACCTCGTTCTGGATACACTTACCATCGCGAGGAGAAAATTTAGTTTTAAATCAAACACACTCGAATATCTGGCGAGGAGACTGGGGGTGAAATCCCTCCCGACACACAGGGCTATGGACGATACGAGGACCGTCTCGGAAATAATGAGGAAGTTCATAAATACATTAAAACCGCGCACCCTCGGGGACATCCTGGTTATGCAGGGAGGAAGTGTGCAATTGACGATTGATAATTGACAATTTTCAATTGACAATTGACTATGGAGCCCATTCAATACATGCGATATGCACTCACATTGGCGAAGAAGGGGAGGGGAACTACATCACCCAATCCCATGGTGGGGGCAGTTTTGCTGAAGGACGGGAAAATAGTTGGTAGGGGATTTCACAGTAGGAAAGGAGAACCCCATGCGGAGCATATGGCGATAAAAGAAGCCGGCAGTATGGCAAGGAACGCCACTCTCTTCGTTAGCCTTGAACCCTGCGTGCACTTCGGTGCAACCCCACCGTGTGTAGATACAATAATCAGAGAGGGTATAAGAAAGGTATTTATAGCAACTCCCGATCCAAACCCGATAGTAAACGGCAGGGGAATAAAGAAATTATCGGAGGCGGGAGTAGATGTGGAGGTCGGTCTGTGTGAGAGGGAAGCAATCGAGCTGAATGAGATATACAACAAATTTATAACAACCAAAGAACCTTTCGTTATTCTGAAGGCGGCGATTACACTGGATGGAAAGATCGCCACGGGAACATGCCAATCCAAATGGATAACGGGTGAGGAAGGAAGGAGGTTCGTGCACCGACTCCGTGCGTCGGTCGATGCAGTTCTCGTTGGGATAAATACAATTTTCGTGGACGACCCGCTGCTCACCACGAGACTTACGAGAGGTAAGAGTCCAAAGAGAATTGTGCTGGACTCAGATTTTCGTATTCCAGGGGATGCGAGGGTACTGGGGGAGGGATGTATAGTTGCAACCACCTCTTCTCAAAAGAGAAGAATAAATGCAGAAGTATGGCAATTGGATGGTGACGAGATGAACAGGGTAGATATAGGGGCACTCCTGAGGGAAGCGGGAAGGAGAAATATTACAAGCATACTTGTTGAGGGCGGCAGAGATGTATACACATCTTTTCTAAAGAAGAGACTGGTCGACAAATTTTATGTATTCATAGGCGCGAAGATATTCGGCGAGAGCGGCATACCATCTGTGGGAGACCTCGGTATTCGATCACTTGAGGATGCATTAGATGTAAAATACACTCGCGTTAAGAAGGTTGGAGGAGATGTACTCATTACGGGATATCCTCATTTCTAAACCTTTTCATCAGGGGGAAGAGCACCGCACCCGGTAGGCTTCCAATTACGCCAACGATATAGAAGAGCAGAGAGAGAGAAAAAGATGCCTCCTTCGTTATCCCCACCAGATTGAAGAAATATACATAAGAGACTTCCCTTATCCCCAACCCACCAATCGAGGGCAGTATAGTTATCACACCCACTATGGATGGAAAAACCATGCAGGGGAGAAGACCGAGTTCAAGCCCCAACGCCTTCCCGATGAAGAAGTTTTCCACACCAACGGATATCTGAACGCCGAGCGACAGAAGAATGCCGACAAATAACGCCATTTTCCTGCTTCTGTAGATGCGGATGGCGCTGTAAAAATCGAATATCTTTTCCCCCATACCCCACAGTTTAATTCTTCTTATCGGCCGCTCCAATCTCCTCGCCATATGGGGAGAGAGGAAGAGGCAGAAAAGAAAGATGAGTACGGAACCTCCGCAGAGAAATACGAGAAATAGTATTTTCCCTTCCCTTATCCCGAGATAGAAGAGAAGTAGGACAGTTACAAATATGAACAGTCCGATAAATCCGAGCGCGAGTTCACAGGTCATAGATGCAAAAGACTCTTTGTTCTTACCCGTATCCCTTCCCGCGTAGATCGCCCTTGCGGCACCACCGCCCACGGTGGGAGGTAGAAAGTTATTGAAGAACATTCCGATGAGATAGTAACCGAGCACCCGTATAAATGAGAGTCTCACCCCCTGAACGGTCAGGAGCCACCACCATCTCACCGCAGAGAAGACGAGAAGTAGTATGTAGCCGGAAAACGAGAGCATAAGGAGAGGAATGTCGGCTCCTTTCATCAAGGGGATGACAGCTCTCAAATCCATTCTTTTGAAGAGAAATAGAAGGAGAAGAAGGGAGATGATAATCCTTGCAATGTTGAGTAGTTTGTCCTTCATAATATGAAGGGATAGAGCCAGGGAGAGCATAAGCTAAAAAGTATAAATGCAAAATGCAAAATGAAAATTGAAAAAATGAAAGATACAATAGATGATGACGAAGATCACGGCCCCAGTCAGAAAAAGGACGAGCAAGGGATAAAAAATTTTGCACTTTGAATTTTGCAATTACCGGTATGTCTCCCTGGCTATTAAAGGCAAGTAATGGATGGGTAACACAAAAATTACTTCTCTATGATTATAGCCTCGGATGGGCAGTTATCCGCCGCCTCTTTGGCGCATTCTTCTTCATTCTTGGGCACCTCGTCCACGATAACCACTGCTATTCCATTCTCTCCGACCTCAAAGAGGTTCGGGCATGTATCCACACATACCTCACACCCGGTGCATAGTTCCTCATCTATCTTTATACGCATACTACCTCCTCTTAGTAAAATTAACCACAGAGAACACAAATGGTCATTTGGTGATTGGGTTATTAGGTCATTACGTAACTGGGTCATTAGGTTATTGCGGGAGCGACTTCCCAATCGCGATAACACTACAATCTGTAATCTACAATCTAAAATCTTCGATCTTCTAATCTTGAATCTATATGTAATCTGTGGTTTAAACTTCCGTATAATACAACAATTTTTTCAAAATGTCAAGGAAAAAAGTGGTTTTCGGGATAAAAATTCGGATATTATCTCAACGGAGATGAAATTTTGGGTTGACAAAACCGAAGAAATGTGTTATAATATAGACTTAATTATGAGAGTTCTTTTCTGTTCTGATTCTTATTATCCCCATCCCGGGGGTGTATCTGAATATGTCCATTACCTCGCGGCAGCCATTAGAAGACTTGGCAAGGATGTGGTCATACTTGCTCCCAGATACAGAGAGGAATACGAGGACGGAGACGATGTCGTAAGAATTGGACACTGCGTTTTACTTCGGGGAAATCAGTCTACCGTTACTTTTACATACGACAGGAGGCTTCCCTCTCTCGTGAGGGATTTCCTCTCCTCGAAGAGTTTCGATATTACTCATACAAATGGTCCCCTGGGTTGGAACCTGCCGTACTGGGTGCTCCATTTTTCAAGGGCTATAAATGTTGCGACGTTCCACACAAGTTTTATTGGATTTAACTTTTACAAACTTGCAAAATTTGCGTTCAAGAGGGAATTGGAAAAGAGGATCGACGGGGCTATTGTACCATCGAGGGCCGCACTTCACACGATAGCACCACATTTCTCACTCTATTACAGGACCATACCCTGTGGCGTTGATACCGAGAGGTTCAACCCGGGGATAGAACCACTAACGAAACTCCCCGAGGGGATAAGGATTCTGTTTGTTGGGAGGTTGGACCCGAGAAAAGGTCTCGATAGATTGATATCTGCGTTTACAATAATAAAACAAAAGATACCCTCTTCCCTACTCATTGTGGTGGGTAAAGGAAACATAGAAGCTTACAGAATGATGCTTCCGCACAATATAAAGAAGTCTGTGATATTTGAGGGTTATGTGGAGCCCGATGAACTTCCGAGGTATTATGCGTCCTGTGATGTCTATGTATCACCCGCTATTGGGGGAGAGACATTTGGGATCGTTCTGCTCGAGGCGATGGCATCCGGTATACCCGTGATCGCTTCAGATATTCCAGGTTACAACGAGGTGGTAAAAGATGGGGAAAATGGTCTTCTCTTTGACCCAACATCCCCGGAGGAACTTGCCCGTGTGACCATTGAATTACTGGAGGATGAAAACCTCGGGAGAAAGATCGGGGAGAGGGCGAGAAAATACGCACTCCAGTTCTCATGGGACGTAATTGCAGAAAGGGTTGTTGATTTTTATGAAGAGTTATACAACAAGATATAATCATAAAGATATAGAGGAAAAGTGGCTCTCATACTGGGAGAGAAAGGGATTTTTCCGCGCGGAGGTAAATCCTTCAAAGAGAGCATACACCATCTCCATGCCTCCCCCGAATGTTACAGACATACTCCATCTCGGACACGCCCTGAACAACACCATACAGGATATCTATATCAGATGGAAGAGGATGCGGGGTTATGAGGCATTGTGGGTTCCGGGTGTTGACCACGCCTCCATAGCGACACAGGTTGTGGTAGAGAAGCAGTTGCCGGAGGGAAAGACGAAGGAGGAGGTCGGTAGAGAAAAATTTTTGGAGATGCTGTGGAATTGGGTGGAGGAGAAGAAGGATTATATACTCGACCAGTTGAAGAGACTCGGTTGTTCGGCGGACTACAGAAGAACAAAATTCACCCTCGACACCGAGCTATCTCTCGCTGTGAGAGAGGCATTTGTTAGATTGTACGAGAGTGGACTGATATACAGGGGAGATTATGTTGTCAACTGGTGTCCGAGATGCCAGACCGCCCTCTCAAACGAAGAGGTTGAGTATGAAGAGGAAGACGGCAAACTGTACTATATAAAATACCCCATCAGTAAAAATCAAAAATCAAAAATCAAAAATCAGAAAGACGATTCACGATTCACGATTCACGATTCACGATATCTTATGGTTGCAACCACGAGGCCCGAGACCATGTTGGGTGATACGGCATTGGCAGTCCATCCAGATGATGAAAGGTATAGAAAATTTATAGGTTCCCGTGTATTACTCCCACTTGTGGAAAGGGAAATTCCCGTTATTGCAGATACCCTTGTAGACCCCAAATTTGGAACCGGTGTTGTCAAGGTCACACCCGCACATGATGCAAATGACTTTGAGATAGGTAATAGAAACGGACTGGAGAAGGTTATAATTATGGATAAGAAGGGAATAATAAATGAGAACGGCGGTAAGTACGCTGGCATTTCAAGGGAGGATGCAAGAAAGTCCGTTTTGAAGGACTTAGAGAGGAAGGGATTATTGGAAAAAACTGAACCCCATAAACATTCTGTCGGACATTGTTATAGATGTCACACGGTAACCGAACCTTGTCTCTCATTGCAGTGGTTTGTCAAGATGAAGGAACTTGCAAAACCCGCGATAGATGCCGTAGAAAAGGGGGAGATAAAGTTCTATCCGGAGAGATGGAAGAATGTCTATCTTGCCTGGATGAAAAACATAAGGGACTGGTGTATCTCGAGACAACTCTGGTGGGGACACCCGATTCCCGTTTACTATTGTAAACAGGAAGAAATCAAAAATCAAAAATCAAAAATCAAAAATATTGGTTGTGGGAATATTATTATTGCAATCGAAAGACCTGAAAAGTGTCCAAAATGTGGAGGTACCAATATAGTCCAGGACCCCGATGTGCTTGATACATGGTTTTCGTCGTGGCTGTGGCCGTTCTCCACACTCGGCTGGCCTGAAGATACACCCGATCTGGGTTATTTCTATCCCACAGACCTTCTCGTCACAGCACCCGAGATAATCTTTTTCTGGGTGGCGAGGATGATCATGGGAGGATACTTCTTCACGGGTAAACCCCCGTTCAGGGATGTGTATTTGCACGGCACGGTGAGGGATAAGATTGGCAGGAAGATGTCAAAATCACTCGGCAACGGTATAGACCCCGTCGATATAATTGAGCAGTATGGCACAGATGCTCTCAGATTCTCGATACTTGCTGTTGCCGGAGAGGGACAGGATCCCCACATAGAGGAACGAACATTTGAGCTTGGAAGAAACTTCTGTAATAAGTTGTGGAATGCGGGGAGACTGCTTGAGATGTTGAAGCGGGAGCATAAAGAGGCGTCTCATGAACCCGACCTCGCCGACAGGTGGATATCTTCAAGGCTGGCCGCGGTTATAGAGAATGTAGGAAATGCCCTTCATCGCTACAGGCTGCATGAGGCAATTATGGGTATATATGATTTTTTCTGGCACGAGTACTGTGATTTCTATCTTGAGATCATAAAGAAGACGGGACATATAGAGGTCGGTTGTCATATATTTGAGAAACTCGTCTGTCTCCTCCACCCCTTTATGCCGTTTATAACGGAGGAGCTCCATACGGGAGAGGACTCGGTAATGGTCTCTACCTACCCGAAACCGGGGGATAGGGACAGAGGGACAGAGAAGCTCTTTGGGACCGGAATAGAGATAGTGACGGATATAAGAAATGCCAAGACCTCTTTTGGTATTCCCTTAAAAAAGGAGATACCGGTGTACATTGAATTTAAAGACCTCGATCTCATCAAACCGTATATCGTTACCCTGGCATTTGTGCGCGAATTTATAGCCTCGAGGCCGCGGAAGGGGATAAGGAGGG
>DFBT01000098.1:20533-31847 GCA_002366725.1 Caldifarciminota bacterium UBA3073 | reverse complement strand
GAAAAAAGCAGGGGGAACCTTTCCAACGAGGAATTTGTGAAGAAGGCAGATCCGCGGGTTGTGGAAGATGCGAGGAGGAAAGGGAAGGAGATGGAGAAGAAACTCGCAATCCTCGTACACGATTTAAGGGAAATAGATGATAGCTATAATTGACCTTGGTTCGCAGTATGTCCATCTCATTGCAAGGAGGGTGAGTGAGATCGGCGTCCCCGTTGTTGTGTATCCCCCGGATGTCTCTCTTTGCGATAGAGAAATAAGGGGCATAATTCTCTCGGGGGGTCCCGGGGATGTGAATCGCGTAAAGATTGAAGGGAATTTCCTGAGAAGTGGTATTCCAGTTCTCGGAATATGTCTCGGTATGCAGTATATTGTGAAGTATTTTGGCGGGACGGTCGATGCGGGAAAAAGAGAATACGGGTCCACGGAGATAAGGATTGTAAACCATTCCCGAATACTCAAGGGTATTGAAAAGAAGTTCAAGGTGTGGATGAGTCATCAATACGAAGTGAAGAGCCTGCCCGAAAGATTCAGAGTAGTGGCATCGTCGGAGGACACGGAAGTTGCCGCCTTTGAGGGGGGAGACATCTTTGGATTACAATTCCATCCCGAGGTTTTTCACACCGAGTACGGGAAGGAGATTCTGAGAAACTTTGTGGTCGACATATGCGGAGAGGAGGAGAAAGCCTTCAGTGCATCTTCATTTGTAAAGAGTAAAACCGGGGAGATAAGGGAGAAAGTTAGGAATTCGAAGGTAATTGCGGGGGTATCGGGTGGCGTGGATTCCTCTGTGATGGCTCTGCTTTTGAAGAAGGCAGTGGGAGAAAAATTCCTGCCCGTATTCGTGGACACCGGTCTCCTTCGCAGGGGAGAGGAAGATGAGGTGAAGAAAAATCTTTCGGCGTACCTCTCTATTAAATTTATTAATGCGGGAGAGAATTTTCTCTCCGTGCTTAAGGGTGTTTCCGATCCCGAGGAGAAGAGAAAGAGGATCGGGAGGAAGTTTATAGAGGTATTCAAGAGGGTGGATGAGGATGTGGAATTCCTCGCCCAGGGTACACTATACCCAGACAGGATAGAGAGCCTTCCGCAGATCGGTCAATCGAGAACAATAAAAACCCATCACAATGTGGGTGGACTTCCGGAGGATATGCCATTTAAACTTGTAGAGCCCCTGAAGGAGCTCTTCAAGGACGAAGTGAGAATGGTGGGGAGGGAGCTGGGGCTTTCCGAAAGCGTCCTCTCCAGGCATCCATTCCCGGGTCCCGGGCTTGCGGTGAGGATTATAGGTGAGGTCACGAGGGAGAAACTCGGCATATTGAGAGAGGCAGACCATATATTCGTAAATGGACTGGTGGATATGGGTTTGTATGACGATATCTGGCAGGCATTCTGCGTGCTTCTTCCCGTAAAGTCCGTTGGTGTTATGGGTGATGAGCGCACATACGAATATGTGCTCGTGATGAGGGCGGTTACATCCACAGATGGAATGACCGCCTCAACCTACAGGTTTGGATGGGATGACCTCACCCGTCTTGGAGACAGAATTGTGAGGGAAGTGAGGGGAGTAAACAGGGTGGTGTACGATATCACATCCAAACCCCCCGCAACCATAGAATGGGAATGATGTTGATGATTGCAAAATGCAAAATGAAAAATGTAAGATGGAATATCAAAATTCAAAAACAAGCCACGGATTTCATAACCACTGATTTTGTTGATTAACACAGAGTTCACGAATTTATTTATTTCCTCTTTTCCATATGGATTTATCCGTGCAACCCCCGCCTGTCATACGACCTGTATAGGCGGCAGGCAGGTGTGGCAAAGATTTTACAATTTTCAATCTTCAATTTGCAATTTTATGGTTCAGGTTGTAACTCATCCACTCGTTCAGAGTGAGCTCACTCTCTTAAGGAGGTCGGATATATCTCCAAAATCTTTTAGAGAGAGTCTGAGAAGGATATCCATATTTCTTTTGTATGAATTCCTTCGAAACGCAGAAACAAGCGAGGTGGAGATAGAGACCCCGCTCGAAAGAACAGGCGGGCATGTTCTTAATGGGATGACATTTGTCTCCATTTTGAGGGCGGGTATTCCCGTGCTCGATGTCGCGCTCGACATGGTTCCGCATTCAATATCGGGGTTTGTGGGTATAAAGAGGGATGAGAATACTCTATCCCCGATTGTCTATTATGTCAATCTTCCACCAAATATGGGGGATACAGTCGTTCTCGACCCCATGGTTGCAACGGCAGGAACCGTTATGAAGACGATGGAGCTCGTCAAGGAGAGGGGAGGTGTACCAAAGGGAGTGATAAGTGTGATATGCTCGAGGTATGCCGTACGGATTTTAACGGAGAAATTTCCGTCCTTGGACATAATAACCGCCGCAATTGACGAGAAACTCAATGATAAAGGATATATAGTTCCCGGCCTCGGTGATTGTGGAGATAGATACTATGGTAATATTAAAAATCAAATATTAAAAATCAAACCTGCCTGCCGGTAGGCAGGTATTAAAAATGGCGGGTCGATTTAAGGACGATTTTAAAAAGAGGTTATATAATTTCACAATAAAGCTTGTCGAATTTATTGATAGGTTACCTAATGCTTTGTTAAATAAGGTATGTTACATTTCTACTTGTCATTGCGAGTCCCCCGAGTGGGGGATGAATCAATCTGACCCCGTGGGTCATTCCGAGTGAAACGAGGAATCTCAATGGGATTGCTTCGTCAGTTCCCTCGCAATGACACTTGTGGTTCAGAGAAGAAAGCATACTCACCTTAGTTAACACGGTACTATAGAGAGAAGGGATGATTTTGCATTTTGATATGCCTGCCTGCGGTGGGCGGGTAATTTTGATATTTAATTTTCTTAACGGGGGAATAATGGACTACGGTAAGACAATAAATCTTCCAACGACTGACTTCTCCATGAAGGCAAATTTGAGGGAGAAAGAGCCCCAGATTCTCTCCTTCTGGAAGGAGGAGGATTTATACCATAAACTT
The DNA here is from genome assembly GCA_002366725.1 of Caldifarciminota bacterium UBA3073. Taxonomy (GTDB): domain Bacteria; phylum Hydrothermota; class UBA3073; order UBA3073; family UBA3073; genus UBA3073. The sequence goes on along the minus strand of DFBT01000098.1, from coordinate 28,838 downwards.
ATTGCAAAAGGCAAAAGGGATTACATACTTCACGACGGTCCCCCCTATGCGAACGGTGAACTCCATATTGGTCATGCACAGAATAAAATTCTCAAGGATATTACCGTAAGATACAGGGCGCTTTCGGGTTACAGAACACCATTCATACCGGGATGGGATTGCCACGGTATGCCAATAGAACACAAGGTAACACAGAATATGAAACAACTTCCCCCGCGTATGGATGTGAGAAGACTCTGTAAAAAATACGCAGATAAGTATGTGAATATACAGAGACAGCAGTTCATTAGACTCGGGATACTTGGAGACTGGGAGAACCCCTATCTTACCCAGGATAAAAGATATGAGGCAGATGTCTTGAGGGTGTTCAAGTCCCTGTTTGAAGACGGATATATATACAGAGAGTGCCGCCCAATACACTGGTGTATAAAGTGCAAGACCGCCCTTGCCGAGGCAGAACTTGAATACAGAGAGCATACATCACCGTCTATATATGTGAGCTTTCCCATTAAATCTTCGGATGACGAACTCCTGCGTGATGCATTCCTCCTCGTGTGGACCACTACTCCCTGGACCTTGCCGGCGAATGTCGCACTCGCCCTCGGTAAAGAGATAGATTACTCGCTTGTGGATACGGAGAGGGGAAGGTTTATACTTGCCACCACAAGGCTATCTGTGCTTGAGGAGATGGGACTTCCCTATAAAAAAGTCGCAAATATGAGGGGAGATGAAATGGAAGGTATCCTGGCGCGTCATCCGTTTTTACCTCGAGATTCCCGGGTTGTTCTTGCGGATTTCGTGTCAACAGAAGAGGGCACGGGTGTTGTGCATATAGCCCCGGGACATGGGTATGAGGACTATCTGATAGGAAAGGAGTATGGACTACCGATACTTTCTCCAGTTGATGACGAAGGCAGATTTACAGATGAGGCGGGTGAATTTGCGGGCAAGGTCGTATTTTCTGCAAACGATGAGATAATAGCCTTGCTCGACAAAAACCAGAATCTCATAAACTCTGCCCTCGTTACACACTCATATCCACACTGCTGGAGATGCGGTACTCCCTTGGTATTTCGTGCAACACCACAATGGTTTGTAAAGGTGGACCACAAAGACCTGAGGGCAAGATGCCTTTCGGCGATAGATAAAATAGAATGGATTCCCAAATGGTCAAAGGAGAGGATGAGGGATACCCTCGCGAGCAGGCCCGATTGGTGTATATCCCGTCAGAGGAATTGGGGGGTACCAATACCCGCACTCCGCTGCGAGCAGTGTGGCAATACCTTCCTCGACACCGGGATGATTGAGTGGGCGATTCAACTTGTTGAAAGTGAGGGCTCGGACGCGTGGTTCGAGGGCAAGGGTGATATAGAGGGTGATAGGAGTTGTCCCGAATGTGGAGGGAAAAAATTAAGAAGGGAGAGTGACATTCTCGACGTGTGGTTTGAGTCATCTTCCAGTTTTGTAGCGGTCGCGGAAAAAAGGCTTCATCTGCCCGCAGACCTCTATCTTGAGGGTGTTGACCAACATCGCGGCTGGTTTCAGCTCTCACTCATACTCTCTATGGCTGTGAGGGGAGAACCCTCATTCACCTCCTGTCTCACGCACGGACTTGTGCTTGATGTTGAGAGGAAGAAGATGTCAAAGAAACTGGGCAATGTTCTGTCTCCGCAGGCGATAGTTAAACAGTTTGGAGCAGATATAATAAGGCTTTATTTCGCATCGGTCGACTATACGAGGGATATGGAATTCGGTGAAGAATCCATAGAGGCGACGACCCTTACATACAGAAAGATAAGAAACACATTCAGGTACATTCTCGGAAATCTTTTTGATTTTGATAAATCTCAATCTATTACATATGAAAAGCTCCTCTTGTTAGACAGATATGTCCTCTCTACCCTTCGGCAGTTGATTGAGCGCGTAAAAAAGGCATACGACGAGTTTGATTTCCACCGCGTCTATTCTCTACTATTCAATTACTGTAATATTACACTCTCCCGTTTTTATTTTGATATACTAAAAGACAGGTTGTATACATACAAGGCGTCATCTTTGGAGAGGAGATCTGCCCAGACCGTGTTATATGAATTATTGAGGTCATTATCTGTGATGTTTGCCCCGATAATTCCCTTTACAACGGAAGAAGTATGGCAGAAAGCAGGACTTTCAGGAAGCGTTCATCTTCAGGACTTTCCCATTGGAGACAAGAGTTTGATTGACGAGGCTCTAATAAGTGAATGGGAGAAACTGACAGCAATAAGAGAGAAGCTTCTTCTGCCCCTTGAGATGGCGAGGAGGGACGAGCTGATAGGCAACTCGCTCGAGGCAAAGGTGCGTATCTTTGCCCGGGACGATGAGGAGGTTAAACTTCTCGGGGATATGCAAGATGTTCTGCCCTCCGTTTTTATAGTCTCCCAGGTGGAGGTGGTCTCGAGGGAGAGTGATATATCTGGAACGGAGATTGATGGACTTGTGGTAGAGGTCGCGCGCGCGGAGGGTAAAAAATGTGCGAGGTGTTGGATATATTCGAACACGGTTGGGGAGAATCCCGTCCATCCCACTTTGTGCAGCAAATGCGTTGAAGTGGTGTCTTCTAATTGACGATTTACGATTTACGATTGACAATTTATAATTTACGATTCACGATTCACGATTTACGATATTATAGTAGATTGGAGGGAATTATGAACAAGAAGGATCTGGAATACTTTGAGAAGCTTCTCTTTGAGAGGAGGAAACAGATTCTCGAGCAATTGAAAAATATAGAAAAGAGGATGAGAACCAGTCAGCAAGACTCTTCATCGGACCTTTCGCTATACCCCACTCACGAGGCCGATATAGCAACCGATGCGGAGTCCAGGGAAGAGAACGTGTTCATCGCGGGAAATAGGGCCGATATACTGGGCAGGATAGACCGTGCTCTTAAGAAGATGAGTAAGAAGATGTATGGAATATGTGAGAACTGTGGTAAAGAGATAGAGAAAGAGAGACTGGAGTGTATTCCCTATGCGAGATTCTGTGTCGGGTGTGAAAGGGAAAGAGAAAGATAATGAAATTATTCTTGCCCTGTTTTCTTGTCGTTCTAACGGATCAGGTATCGAAGTATGCGATCTCGCGTCTCATCCCACTCGGGAGGGGTGTGAGGATTTTTGGTGATTTTATCAGATTCGTTCATGTTCATAATCCGGGAGCTATCTTCAGTATTCCAGTTGGAGCATGTTTTCCGTACATAGTGGGTGCCGCCTGTATAGTTCTATTTATCTATTCTATAAGGAAACGATCGGCACTTCTATCTCTTATTTTTGGGGGCGCCATCGGCAATCTTATAGATAGAATAAGGATGGGGGCGGTCATAGATTTTATAGATATAGGTATAGGGAATCTGCGATGGCCCACCTTCAATGTGGCAGACTCCTGTATAACTATCGGTGTTATCATATTCCTCGTAAGTATGATAGGGCGCAAGAGTGCAGTTGAGTAATTATCCCAAAATATGCATTAACCACGCCTGCCTGTCCATACGGATCCGTAGGGACCGGTAGGCAGGGATAAACACAGATTATATAAGAATTTTTAGAACGCGGGTTTTTTCACCTTTTGGGTGAAAAGTCCGCGGGATCCGTATGGAAAGGTTCTTCATTTAATTATTGTCCATACGGATGCTGTGCATAAGTTCTTTATTTTCAAATATCTCGCCTGCCTGCGGTAGGCAGGTGATAATCTTGTCCATACGGATCTTGAGATGGTTTCTTAACGCATAATTTGGGTTTATTCAACGCTGCCTGTGGAACAAACCAACCTCGATTTAACGGTTCTCCGTGCGGATTGCATTATAATATTTTCGTCGTAACAATGAGCAAGTGCCCACAATGCAGGTTGCCCTTGTTTCAGTAGAGGTCTCAAAATTAGGCGGTGTCGAGAGATATGCACACTGTATTGCAAACCTCCTCCGTCCCGTCGTATTCACAAACAGGACAGATGGTATCATAAGCGCGAGGCATATTCCCTCTATAGGGAGACCCGATCTATTAAGAAAGGAGATATTCCCAATACTCTCCACGGTACTCTGCAGAAGAAGTGGGTTTGATATAGTTCATTCCATGGGTGTGTCCCATCTTTCTCCACACTGCGTGACCGCCCATACATCGGGAAGATACATGCTCAGACTCCTCGAAAGGGGCGAGCTCTTCTTCCATCTCTCGCCGCTGAGGAAACTCTATTGGAGGGCGAGGCTCTTCGTCCCCGCCGCGCTGGAGAGATGGATGTACAGGAAGAATATACCGATAGTCCCCGTCTCTAACCTACTCAGAAATGTACTCGGGAGCGATTACGGCATCCCCGGAAAGAGGATAACTGTGATATACCCGGGTGTGGACACGGAGGAGTTTAAACCGTCTGCGGAGATGAGGGAGAGGACGAGAGAGAGGCTTGGATTGAGGGGGGAAGTGGTTCTTTTTGTGGGTGGTCAGGATAAGCGGAAGGGTCTTCATTTTCTCGTTGAGGCATTAAGGGGCCTCGATGTTACCCTTCTCATATGTGGAGGTGAACATAGAGATATGCCTGCGGTATACAATGCCTGTGATATACTTGTCCTGCCCAGCCTCTTTGACAGTTTCGGATTTCCGGTTCTTGAGGCGATGGCTTCCGGCATTCCCGTGATCGTTTCGAAAAATACAGGTGCAAGTGAGTTGGTGGACGGTACCGCTGCCGGTCTTGTTCTTGAAGATCCGAGGGACATAGGGGATATCAGGAGGAAGATCGTGTCGCTCCTCGGGGATAAGGAGAGGTTGTATGATATGGGAAATGAGGCGAGACAGATCGCTTTGAGGTATAACCTTTCTCATTTCAGGGATAGCCTTCTGAAGTTCTATGAATCACTTTTTACAGAGACCGCACAGCGGAATTCTACAGCAGGGTCCTCGGACCCATTCGAGGGAAAAGATGTCTGACATATTCGAAATATTTAACTCATCGGTGTCTGCCGTCTTGCCGGGGGATCTCGTCAGAAGGCGGGTTGTTTTAAACAAAAACACCCTGCGGATTATGGATAGAGATTTTGACCTCTCAAATTACGGGGATATATATGTAATTGGTGCAGGCAAGGCGTCTCTGGGAATGGCAGAGGAGGTGGAAAACATCCTCGGAGAGAGAATAAAAACGGGCATATGCTGTGTTCCCGTAAAATACACTGAACTTGAGAGAATAGAGGTTGTGGAGACATCCCATCCCGTGCCCGATGAGAGAAGTGTTGAGGGAGCGAAGAGGGCGGTCTCCATCCTGCATAACACGGGCGAGAAAGACCTCGTCATATGCCTCTTCTCGGGAGGCGGTTCATCCCTTTTTGTGCTTCCGACTGGCGATATTACCCTCGAAGATAAAGAGAAGACCGTTTCTCTATTACTTAAGAGCGGTGCAGACATAAGGGAGATAAACACGGTAAGAAAACATATATCCGGTGTTAAAGGAGGAAAACTGGCGGGGGAGGCATATCCATCTACCGTGATAACCCTTCTGATCTCGGATGTTGTGGGAGACGATATGAGTGTAATCGCATCGGGTCCGACCGTGCCCGATGAAACCACATATGCGGACTGTATGAGTATCATAGATAAATACGGTTTGAGCCCTCCCCGTCGTGTATTAGAGCATATAAAAGCTGGCATTAGAGGAGATATTGACGAGACGCCGAGGTCTCTTCCGAATGTTGTGAATTTTGTGATGGGGAATAATCTTCTCGCCCTTGAATCTGCGAGAAAAAGGGCAGAGGAACTTGGGTATAACGCAATCGTGCTCTCATCCACATTGGAGGGAGAGGCAAGAGATGTAGCGAGGTTGCTCTGCGTTGTATCGACGGAGGTCGTACATTCTGGTAATCCAGTGGGGGTCCCCGCCTGCATAATTGCAGGGGGTGAGACTACGGTAAGGGTGGAGGGAAGTGGCAAGGGGGGGAGGAATCAAGAACTTGCCCTCGCATTTACGATCTGTGTGGATGGTATCGACGGAATAGAACTCCTTTCTGCCGCCACGGACGGTATAGACGGTCCAACAGATGCCTGTGGTGCAATTGTTAATGGGGGAACTGCAGAGAGGGCAAGGGCGCTGGGATTATCACCGCGGGAATATCTTAGGGATAATGACTCGTACAACTTTCACAGGAAAGTGCACACCATACTTTATACGGGCCCCACACATACAAATGTGGGGGATGTAGAGATAATTCTGTGTAGATAGATGTGGCGAGAGAGTTTTATCATCTTTTTACCACCTTTGCTGTAAATTCGCCCTCACAGACAAGCGTATCGTCAACATATGCCTTCCCATCCATAACACAGAGTCCCTGTCTGTATTTTATCAACTTGAGTTCATTTCGCAGGGTATCCCCGGGGACCACGGGCCTTCTGAATTTTACTTTGTCTATCTTCAAGAAATAGACCACCTTGTCCTTCGGGTCGCCTACCTTTTTCAACAGAAGAAATCCTCCCACCTGCGCCATGGACTCCACTATGAGAACTCCGGGCATTATGGGGTGCCCGGGAAAGTGACCCTGGAAGAACGGCTCATTTATCGTCACATTTTTAATCCCGATTACCCTGTCATCTGTGAGTTCTACTATTCTATCCACGAGTAGGAAGGGGTACCTGTGCGGCACTATTTTCTCTACCTCTTTTATATCAAACACGGTTACCTCCAATTGATTTTTTAAAAGGTTCGTGAAGTTTATATTGGCAATGTGTCCCGATTTAAATGCGAATATATTTGCGTTTATATAACATCCCAGGAGTGATAAATCACCGATGAGGTCGAGGGTCTTATGTCTTACGAACTCATCGGGAAATCTCAGAGGAGTCTTGTTTATCAAACCATCTTCTCCTATTACCAATACATTGTCAAGACTGCCTCCTTTACCCAATCCCTTTCTCCAAATTTCCTCTACCCACAAGTAAAAGGTATGTGTTCGTGCCGGCGCGATCTCCCTCTCGAACACCTCGGGAGTGATGGCAAATGACCTGTATTGGGGTGGGGGGTAGGGACGGCCATAGTCAATGTAAAACGACACACAGAAATCTTTGTGGGGCAGGGCAAATATCTCCCTCTTTTCCGCCCTGTAGACGACGGACTTTCTTAAACTTTTTAACTTCCTTTCCCTGTCCTGTTGGATTAATTTTCCATCTTTAATGAGATTAACAAATTCAATTGCGCTGCCGTCAAGTGCGGGCACCTCATCTCCCTCTATTTCACATACACAGTTGTCCACACCCATTCCATAGAGGGCGGCGAGAAGATGTTCCACGGTCTGTACCATTTCACCGTCTTTTTTTAGAACGGTGTAGCCCTGTTTTGACTCGGCATTTTCGATGTTTGCCTTAATTTTGACGCCGTTTTTGAGAAAGGCTATTCCGGCGTCGGGGGGGGCGGGATGGAGGAAAAGCCTGGACACCTCCCCCAAATGAATGCCCGTTCCTTCAATAGATACGCTCGTTTTTAGTGTCTGCTGTTTCATTACGCTCTACGCTCTACACCTCACGCCTTTCACATTTTACTGTATCTACCCTCTACTTTATCCTTTTCATTTCAATCTTCAATCGTCAATCTTCAAACGTCAATCTTCAATTGCCCCTTTATCCCCTCCATTCTATCCAGATGTTTCCGAAGGGTGTTCGCTGTAAAAGCTTTATTTTACCCTGTTTGGCGATTTCAAGTACTACAGCAAAGGTCACGATCATTCCGAGAAGTGATTTTTCCCTCTCAAGCACCACCCTCAAATTCATTCTGCCCTTCACGCTTATTTCTCTTTCGATCTCCCTGCGTCTTTGACCGATATTTATCGTCTCTTTCTGCAATTCAACGGAGGGTTTCGCCCTGTATTTTGCTATGATCTCCTCTGCGAGCCTGTAGAGGGCATTTGGGTCCACTTCTCCAAAGACCGTCTCCTGGGCAATGGGCGGTCTGGAGAACAGGCTGTGGGCATAACTTTCCCTTTCCCGTAATTCATCCCTCAATGTATAGATCCAATCTATATCTTCTGCTCTCTCCGTTTGCTCGACCTCTTCTGCATCAGCGCCTATCTCAAATGTGGGGAGTAGTGTGCAGAGCTTGATTGACATGAGAACGGTTACGGCGTCAAATATTGCAAAGAGTGCGTCGAAACTTTCTCTGTTGCCGACAGCATCAATCCAGCTCTGTACTAAAGAAGAGATGGAAATCGAGTGTATATCAAGCTCATCTCTCTTTACGAGGGTAACCAACTCACCGGGGGAGACCAAGCGTTCAGATAAATTAAGTCCCGTTCCCATAATCAATT
>DFBT01000098.1:2553-20399 GCA_002366725.1 Caldifarciminota bacterium UBA3073 | reverse complement strand
CGAGCAACTCCTCTCTTCTTACGGGCACCACACCCAATTTCCCCACCTCTATGCCGGCGGCGTAGCTTGCTATAAGTGCTGACTCGTATACGGGTGCACCGGTTGTCAGTGAGATTGTCAATGCGGAGATGACCGTGTCCCCCGCTCCTGCCTCATCGTGCACCTCCGTTATTGCCTTGTGGGGAACTTTCCACTCCCCGGTATCCCCGCACACAAACATACCGTCTCTTCCAAGTGTAACCACGAGGTTTTTGCACTGCAGTAATTTCCGCATTGCCCTTGCCGCATCTACAAGATTGTCCCCAAAGAGGTTTTTCCCCACGGACATCTCTAATTCTATCCTGTTTGGCTTAAAGGCTGTCACGCCTTTGTAGTGAAGAAAGTTGTCAAATTTTGGGTCAACGGTTATTATACAATTATTAAAATGGTCTATTATCCACTCTATAAATTCTTTTTCAAGTACTCCTTTGTCATAGTCCTCAATGAGAACGGCGTCCACATTCCCTTTTTCCGCCACAATAAATTCACGAAGGGCATCTTTCGTTGTCCCCTCTATTTTTCCCCTGTTTTCTCTATCAAATCTCACGAGTTGCTGGTTTCCCGCAATAACCCGGGTCTTCCGGGTGGTTGAACGATCCCCCGTGGATATAATACCTCCGTCATCTATTCCAAGCTCTCCGAGAAGATTCCTCAGTATGTCTCCCGCCCTGTCTCTTCCAACAACGCCGGCAAGAATTGGTATCCCATCCATGGAGAGTATGTTATTTGCCACATTTGCCGCCCCACCGGGACTGGTTGATTCTCTCTCGACCTCCACGAGCGGCACGGGTGCCTCCGGAGATATTCTGTCGACCTTTCCCCACAGGTACTCATCGAGCATTATATCACCTATGACGAGGATTCTCTTCCCGGCAAATTTTTCTATGTGTTTTTTAAGGTTCATAGTATCTCCTAATTGACAATTTACGATTTACTGCTTACGCCACACGCCTTATTTATCCCGTGGAATGTGTTAACTATTCCACTGGGACGCCCTACGCCTTATTTATCCCGTGGAATGTGTTAACTATTCCACTGGGACGCCCTACGCTTTACTGTCTTCTGCCATTTTTCATTGCTAATTGCCTCCACTTTGTCCCTCGACTCTAACTCCTAATGTTCTTTCGGGCTCTACCTTTTCAATTTTCACGGTTGCAAATTTACCCATAAGGCTGTCTCGTCCCTTAAACAGAACCTTTATGTAATTGTTGGTTACACCCACAAGCCATCCATCCCTCTTTCTGTTCTCAACCAGAACCTTCATCTCTCTCCCCGTGAATTCCTTTCTAAATCTGTAAAATTTTTCTCTACCCAGACGGAGGAGTATCTTGCTTCTGTCCTTTACAATCCCGTCTCGTGGCTTATCTTTCATATTATATGCCTTTGTGCCCTTCCTTGGAGAAAATCTAAATACATGGAAGTATGAAAGAGACAACTCGACAAGAAGGTTTCTCGTCTCCTCGAACTCTCCCTCGCCCTCACCCGGAAATCCGCATATCACATCGGTGCCTATACTGACATTCTTTATCCTCTCCCTTAGCACATTTATTATTTTCCTTTCATCGTCCGTCGTATATTCCCTGCCCATTAACTTCAGAATTTTGTTGCAACCAGATTGAAGAGAAAGATGCAACCATCTGTAGAATCTATCCTCTCCACATATGAGCTCTATTAGTGAGGGTACAAGTGTTTCTGGCTCGATGGAGGATATTCCGAGAAGTTCCACACCATCAATTCGAAGAATGGATCTCAGAAGCGACGCGAGATCCACACCATTATAATTGTATTTTCCTATATTTGTACCCGTGACTATAAATGCCCTATAACCATTGTTCACGAGAGACCTTATTTCCTTCTCTATCTCTTCTCCCGGTCTCGAGGCAGGTTTTCCCCTCAGATACGGCACTATGCAGTATGAACAAAACCTATCGCATCCACTCTGGATTAATACGAACGCCTTTGTATGGTTACTGAATTTTGTTATACACTCGCTTCTCTTAAGAGAGAATTGCTTATCTATGCCGTCTCTGTCCGGGATTATTTCAATTTTTTGGTCAATATGGGGGTCATTCCTGGCGTAGCATCCAGTCATAATTATCCTCGCTGTGGGATTTTCCCTTCTCAATCTGTTCAGGAGGTTCCTCGACTGACTCTCGGCACTATTTGTCACAGAACAGGCATTGACTATGATGCAATCGGGGTTTTCTTCTCTCCTTACCACCCTCCACCCCGAGGATTCAAAATCCTCTCTTATTCTCTCCGTATCGTACTGGTTCTGTCTACAACCAACTGTAATGAGGTTTACACTACCCATATCCCGCTAATTTACAATTAAAAATTGATTTATCCCGCCTGTCCCGTGGAGGCGAAGCTATTCAGCGGGGTGGAGTACAACATGCCCCGTGGAAGTGAAGCTATTCAACGGGGAAGCTACTCCATCGGGACGCTTCACGCCTTACGCTCTATTTATCCCGTGGAATGTGTTAACTATTCCACTGGGACGCCTTACGCTCTATTTATCCCGTGGAATGTGTTAACTATTCCACTGGAACGCTTTACTCCCTACTGTCTTCAGTCTGTTGTCTTCAGTCTGCTTGCCCTGTGGAGTAGCAAAACTTACTCCACGGGGCGAGCCCCGTAGGAGCGAAGCGACTTTACGGGGTTGTCTGTGGTCTTCAGTTTGTTCTCCTTTTCATCAGTACATCTGTTTCCACATTTATCTTATTTCCAATCCGCCAGTATTTTATATTGGTATTCTCTTCGGTGAACGGGGTTATACCAATGCTTATTATATTGCCCCTCATTGACTGGACGGTAAGGCTTATTCCATCCAGTGCAATGCTACCCTTTTCTACGACGAATTTCATAAGTTCAAATGGAATGGAGACCTCAATGATATTGTGTCTTTTCACCGTTACCTTTGAGATGCCGTCTATATGCCCATAAACAATGTGTCCCCCCAGTCTATCGCTGAATCTCAGTGCCCTCTCGAGGTTCACGTGCTCTCTGTCGCGCAGGAGACCGAGGTTTGTCCGTTTCAGGGTCTCGCCCATAATAAAGGTAGAAAATGAGTTAGCACCCGTCTCGTTTACAGTCAGGCACACCCCATTTACCGCTATACTGTCTCCCGCCTTGAGGTCAGCGGTCACTGTTGGGGCGTGTATCCCCAGGATAATACCATCCTTATGATGCAGGGTTGTATTTACTCTTCCGAGTTCTTCGATAATACCGGTAAACATTTTGTCTCCAACCTACTTCAACTCCCACGAAGGACACAAGGTTTTTCTCCCACGGAGGACACCCCGATACGGTCGTTCCTCCCTACGGGGCGGGCGAAAGACACGGAATTTATTTATTTTTTTATTAATTTTGGTGTACTCCGTGTTTTTCGTGGGCAATTTTTTCCTGCTTTTAATGCCTTCCGCGCCCTTTGTGGGAGATATATTAAATCTGCGACAGTCTGTGGTCAGTTCTCCGCAGTCTGCTTGCCCCGTAGGAGCGAAGCGACTTTACGGGGTGGTCTGCTGTCTGTGGTCTATTATCTCTTGTCAATTGTCAATCGTAGTTTGTTCTATCTTTGCGAATAGTTCTTCGAGTGTAGATGTCCTTGACAGCACCTCCTTTGCCTTTTTTACGGAGGAATTGTATGGGAGATATGATTCTTCATATCTACCCTTCGTATTCCATGTTGCCTCCGCTATTGCCCCCCGGAGATACCTCTCAATGAAGGGCATCGCATCATCCCAGTCTTCCGCGGCTATGGCAAGGTCTTTCTCATCCCTTAAGTAACTCTTGAATTCATCGTATACATCTTCGTCCAGGGTAAATCCCCGTTCGATATCGGGGTTCAGCCTCGTATAATGTGCGGCAAAACTCAAAAATCCGCCCTTCCTCCATATCTTTCTGGCGACGAGTGGTACCTTTTCAGATTCCACATCGATATCGGGCACTATTCCTCCTCCTCCGTGCAGGGTTCTAATGGGTGCTCTCAATGTTGAAAATTCCTTATCCACGGTGGGATTCTTGAGGAGAAACCTCAGGGTGTCCGATTTGTCTATGCATCTTCCACAGGGAGTGTAGTACCTCGCGGTGGTGAGTTTCAACGCCTCCATACCTCCCAGGGGAACGATTGTCTGCACGGATCCCTTACCAAATGTTGTGTCCCCAATTATAACTCCTCTTGACCAGTCCTGGATGGCACCAGCGACGATCTCGGATGCAGATGCGCTCGCGCCGTCCACGAGAACAACGAGTGGATATTCACCATATACCGCCTCTCTCCGTGCCCCGTATTTCCTATTCGCCTCGGGTAATTTTCCCTTTGTGCTGACTATGAGATTGCCTTTGTCTACGAAGTTGTCGGCGACCTCCACCGCCTCTTTTAAAAGTCCGCCGGGGTTGCCGGTGAGGTCCAGGATGAGTTTGGTAGCGCCCCCGTTGTGAAGTTCATCGATCGCACTTTTAACCTCTGCCCCCGCACCCTTTGAAAAATTCACCAATTTTATATATCCTATGTCATCTGTTAGAAGACCATAGTATGGCACATCTCTTATCTCTATAATTGCTCTCTCTATTGTATAGTCGGTTTCTTCCATACCTTCTCTTGCAATCGTTATCGTAACTTTCGTTCCCGGTGTCCCTCTCAGTTTTTTTACAGCCTTATCAATTGTTATACCCCTTGTAGATTCTCCCTCAATTTTGGTTATTATATCGCCGGATCGTAATCCCACGCGATATGCGGGGGTGCCATCGATTGGAGCAATTATAGTAAGCCAGCCGTTTCTTATGCTTATGTGAATCCCGAGTCCACCGAATTTTCCCTGTGTTTTGACATTCAATTCACGGTAATCATCCTCATCGAGGTAGGAGGAGTGAGGGTCGAGAGAATACAACATTCCCTCTATGGCTTTCTTGACAAGGTCGGAAAGATTTACCTCTTCCACATATCTCTGCTGTACTATTCGTAATATATTTGTGAACTGGTTGAGCGTATAGGTTATATTTTCCGTTGCACCGATCAAGATTACCGCCGCTATTCCCAGACAGATAATTATTGTAAGTCTCTTTTTCATGTTGCCCCCAAATTAAAATCAAAAATCAAACCTGCCTGCCGGTAGGCAGGTATCAAAAATCAAAAAACATATCAAAATGTGAAATTAAGACAACAAACCAAAGACATGAGTCTATAATCTTCCTTTTTAAATTTTGGGAATGTCCCAAAGTGTTGTAATAATAGAAGAAAGGACACCTGTCATTGCGAGCCGAAGCCCTGAGCCGAAGCTCCGAGCGAAGCGAAGAGGTAGCGAAGGGGAGGCGAAGCAATCCCATTCCTTAATATCAATTACTGATATGAGATTGCTTCATCCGTACGGATTCGCAAAGACAGACTATACTTGTATCATTGCGAATGAACACAATAATCACTATTATACCTTGTGATAGATTCTGTGAAATAAACCATTCTATAGAGATTAAACTTTTTAAAGTCCAATACAGATGGTTTTAATGCCATCACAACACTTTGGGACAACGTCTAAATTTTGATTTGTCCATACGGATCCCGCGGATCAGTTTAATATTTAATTTTTGATATTTGATATTGTCTTTGTGGTTTCTTCATTAGGACTGCTGTGCATTGATTATACCACAAAATCTACTAAATGTCAAGAGGTTTTTTGTAACGCACAAGAAGAAAAAAGCCCACCGAGTACACGGAATACAATGAGAACAAGGATAAAGGATAAAGGATTAAGAAAATGACTAATGACCCCGATGAAATAGCTCGCAAGTTCGCATTTCACAGGGTAAACGAATGACTAATGAAAAGACTTGACTTTTTGACTATTTTGTGATATAATATTACTAATAGACTACAGACCGCAGACTACAGACTGAAGGCGTTGGGTGTAAGGAGTAGAGCGTAAGGCGAGGGAAGAGGGAAGGGAGAATGACCAATGACAAATGACCAATGACTAATCCGTTGATTTAGGAGGTTTTGTGAGGTTTGATAGATTTACAGAGAGGGCACAGGAGGCACTTGAAGTTGCAGAGGCAAAACTACGGGAGTACGGACATCCGGAACTCGATGTGGAACACATATTTTACGGAATACTTGCCCAGAGGGAGGGTGTTGTGCCGCAGGTGATAAGAAAACTCGGACTCGACCCGGAGATTCTCAAATCAAAACTTGAGACCGACCTTGCAAACCGCCCGAGGGTTTATTACGAGACGGGAGGAACTACTCAGGCGTATATAACTCCCAGGGCTCGCCGTGTGTTGGATAGCGCATGGGAAGAGGCAAGGAGACTTATGGATGAGTATATTGGTTGTGAACATATACTCATCGCCATCGCCGATGTAGGCAGTGGCGCATCGGGGGATATACTGAAGGGTGCCGGCATTACAAAGGAGAGTATATATCGGGCACTGCAGGAGGTGAGGGGAAATGCAAGGATTACAGCGCCGGAGGCGGAGGAGACCTACAGGGTGCTTGAGAGGTTATCGAGGGATATAACAAAACTTGCGAAAGAAGAAAAATTCGACCCCGTAATAGGAAGGGACGAGGAGATAAATCTCTGCATACAGATACTGTGCCGAAGAACCAAGAATAATCCCGCTTTGATAGGGGAGGCGGGAGTTGGCAAGACAGCCATAGTGGAGGGACTTGCACAGAAGATAGTGAGGAGTGATGTGCCGGAACTCCTCAAGGGAAAGAGAATACTGGAACTTGATATGGGGTCTTTGGTTGCGGGGAGTAAGTTCAGAGGAGAATTTGAGGACAGGATGAAGGCGGTAATATCAGAACTTAAAAAGTCAAAGAGGGAGATCATTCTATTTATAGATGAACTTCATCTTATTGCGGGGGCGGGTGCGGCAGAGGGGGCGATAGATGCGAGTAATATGCTGAAGCCACCCCTTGCAAGGGGCGAACTCTCCTGTATAGGTGCCACAACACTTGCAGAATACAGAAAGTATATAGAGAAAGATGAGGCACTTGCGAGGAGGTTCTCCCCCGTATATGTGAAAGAGCCATCGCTGGAGGATACCATCAAAATTCTTCGTGGACTCCGCCCGAGATACGAGCAGCATCACGGTGTAAAGATCTCAGACGATGCCATTAAGGCGGCAGTGAGTCTTTCTCACAGGTATGTAACCAACAGGTTTTTGCCGGATAAAGCAATCGACCTTATGGATGAGGCGTGCAGCAAACTGCGAATTCAAATATTCTCCCTTCCCCCCGGGTTGAAGGAGATGGAGAAAAAACTCGAGGAACTCCATAAGAGGGGAAAACTCTCCGTAGAGGCACAGGACTATGAAACGGCTGCAAAGCTGAGAGACGAGTCGACGAAATTATCAGAGCAATACGGGCAAAAAAAGGAGGAATGGCTTAAAAGCCGTGGAATAGACGAGGTTGTTGATAAGGATGATATAGCAGCGATAATATCGCAGAAAACCGGTATTCCTTTGGACAGGATGCTGGAAGATGAGAGGGAGAAACTGCTGAAGATTGAAGAATTTCTGCACAAGAGGATAGTGGATCAGGAAGAGGCGGTGAACAAGGTAGCAGATGTCATAAGGATAGCGAGGGCGGGGTTGAAAGACCCCTCGCGTCCGATAGGCTCGTTCATATTCCTCGGTCCAACGGGCGTTGGCAAGACCCTGCTCGCAAAGGCAATTGCGGAGTTTCTGTTCTCACAAGAGAACGCGCTCATAAGGATAGATATGTCAGAATATATGGAGAAACACACGGTATCGAGACTCATAGGGGCTCCACCTGGATATGTTGGTTATGAGATGGGGGGACAGTTGACAGAGCCCATAAGGAGACGGCCATATTCGGTGATATTGTTTGATGAGGTGGAGAAAGCACATCGCGATGTTGCAAATGTGCTTCTGCAGCTTCTCGACGACGGTAGACTTACAGACGGGCAGGGAAGGACCGTTGATTTTAAGAACACGATGGTGATTATGACATCAAATCTGGGTTCACAGTTTATACATCACTCCGATTATGAGAAAAGGGTGAGAGAAGCACTGCATCAATATTTTAGACCCGAGTTCCTGAACAGGGTTGATGAGGTCGTTATATTCAAGCCCCTCGGGAGGGAAGAGATAAAAAAGATAGTGGATGTGGAACTCTCTTATCTGAATGACAGGTTGAAAGAAGAAGAACTTGTGCTTGAGGTAGGTGATGGGGTAAAGAAATTGATAGGAGAGCGGGGATGGAGCGAGACGGAGGGAGCGAGACCTCTGAAGAGGACGATAAGAACATTGCTCGAGGTGCCACTATCGAGGGAGTTGATAAAGGGAAGTTTTAAGAGGGGTGATAGAATCCTCGCGAGGGAGAAAACGGGCAACATTATATTTACAAAAAAATAAAAGGCCTCACCACCAAGACACCAAGAAACCAAGATTGTAGATTACGAATAACGAACTACGAACAACGAGTAACGATCAACTATTCTTTGTGTCTTAGTGCCTTTGTGGTTTCTCAGGAGTGCACCAGCTTGTCCATATCCATACGGATCCTGTGGACGGACTCTGTGAGCTGGTGCAGAGATAATTTTGATATTTGATTTAACAATTAGTCTTTCACTGTTTACTGATTACTGCTTACTTTTTACTATCTTCACCACGGGGGTTATATGAAGAAATTCTTGCCGTCTCTCCTTCTCTCAGTCTTTTTTTCTTCACTCTTAACTTGCGATCTGGCAGCAGAGGTGAGGATCACCGTATACAACGACAACACGGGACTTGTCAACGAGACGAGGGACTTCACGCTCAAGAAGGGCAGGGGGGAGCTAAGGTATGAGGAGGTTGCATCCACAATAGACCCAACATCCGTTAGTTTTACGGCAGATGGTGTGTCCGTGGTCGAGCAGAACTACGAGTATGACCTCGTGTCGAGAGAGAAACTGTATGAGAAATATATAGGTAAACAGATATTCTTTGAACTCGAGATAGACGAGAAGAAGAGGGAGAGAAAACCCGCAACGCTGCTCTCGGCGAGCGGTGGAATAATTCTCGAGATGAATGGCGATATCTGGATAGACCCACCCGGCAAGATCGTATTACCGGAACTTCCGGAGGGTCTCATACTCAAGCCTACTCTCGTTTGGCTTCTGGATGTTAAAAGAGGGGGGAAAAGGAGATGTGAGGTCAGTTATCTGGCGTCTGGAATAGGTTGGCATGCCGACTATGTGGGAGTTATAAATGAGAACGACAGCGAGATGGAACTCGAGGGGTGGGTTACGGTTGCAAATCACACGGGCGCGACTTATGAGGATGCAAAATTGAAGGTGGTTGCGGGGGCAGTTCACAGGGTTGAGAAGCCGCGACCCAGATACGCAAAGGGGATGGAGATGGAGGTAATGGCGGCGGCTCCACCGAGATTTGAAGAAAGGGGGTTCTTTGAGTATCACCTGTATGATTTGAAGGAACCGACGACTATTCGTTCGAACGAGGAGAAACAGATCAGGTTCATAAATCCGACGAAGACCGGAATGAAGAAGATTTATACCTACGACGGCACGAGGTACGACAAGGTACAGGTAAAACTCGAGTTTAAGAATTCCAAAGATAACGGACTTGGAATTCCGCTTCCTCAGGGCAAGGTTAGGATATATAAGAGGGATAGGGATGGTTCACTTCTGTTCGCGGGGGAAGACATGATTAAACACACCCCGAAGGACGAGACCGTCAGGTTGTATATAGGAGATGCATTTGATATAGTTGCCGAGCGCAAGGTGGTGGCGACAAAAAAGATAGCCGACAGGGTGAGGGAAGATACATACGAGATCAGCATAAGGAACCACAAGGACGAGAAGGTAACCGTACAGGTGGTTGAGCATCTTGCCAACTACTGGGAGGTCATAAAGACAAGCCATACATACGAGAAGAAGGATGCACACACCATTGAATTCGCCGTAGATGTACCGAAGGATGGAACGGAGAAACTCACATATACTGTGAGATATTCTTGGTGATCCCGTGCGGTTTGGACCATATTTTTCCTTGATCGTATCTGTGATTCAGACACTGCGTCGGAGATAAGAATGCGTATAGAAAACCTAAACAGAAATAGTAAAAGACAAGCATAAAAAGATAAAGAACACAAAATGGTGGTTAAAGTTAGCCTTTGGAATTAAGGCGTAAGCCTTTGGAATTAAGGCGTCAGCCTTTTATTAAAATCCTTTCCATACGGATGCTGTGCAACGGATTAACTCCACTGTCTGAATTGCAGTTGATCGTATAGGAAAGACAGAGACTGATTTTTATTTATTTTTTCCTTAAGTATATCAGTGTTAATCTGGGATTATCCCTGCCTACCGGCAGGCAGGTGCGTCCGTTTTTTTATTTTTTCTTGACAAAATTTTGTTTTTATGGTATAATACATCACAGCGAGAGAGGGGTCTATAACGGAGAACAAACACATTTTTTTACCATTACACTGGGTGCGAGAGATGTTACCTAATGTTAGGCATTCAGGTTCCAATCAACCGCTCTTGTCTCGCACCTTTTTTTTATAATACAGCCCATTAATGACGCTAAGACCCTAAGACTCAACGATTGTGTATGATTAACTAAACAAACTAAACAAACTAAATAAATTTATCCCGTTTGCCCCGTGGGATGTGTGAACTATTCAACGGGGTAGAGTGCTCCAGCTACTCTATCGGGACTAAACGAACCAAACAAATTTATCCCGTGGAGTGTGTAAACTACTCCAACGGGACTAAACAAACCAAATAAACTAAATGAACCAAACAAACCAAACATCTTGGTTCGCCATCTGGACGAGGTATCGCCACGAGGACCTTGTTAAAACGCAATTGGAGCGGAAGGAATTCGAGGTATTTCTACCCAAGGTCAAGGCATCGAGCAGGCGGAAAGACAGGAAGAAAATCATACATAAACCCCTTTTTCCGGGCTATCTCTTTGCCAGGACCGAACTCAACCCCGAGAATTACCTTAAGATGATAAAATGTCAGGGTGTCGTCAGGGTTCTGGGTTACAGGGAGGACTATGCGGCATCTGTGCCCGAAGATGTAATAGAGTCAATAAGGAGAATGGTACGGGGCGAGGCGCCGGTTAATGTCCATCCCGGGGTGATCAAGGGAGATTACATCAAGATAGTGGGGGGACCCCTGGATGGATGTGTTGGAACTGTGATTGAAATAAGGGGAGACAGGCATCTCGTTGTTGCAGTGGAACTCCTTTCCCGTTCCGTATCGGTAATCCTTGGCCCTGGCGCCACGGTCCTCCCGATCTATCATTAATGATTGAATTCCGTGTTATTCTGTGGTTAATAATCCCAGAATATGCATTAACCATGCCTGCCTGCGGTAGGCAGGGATAATCACAGATGATATAAGGAGTTAGTTTGTTAGTTGGATAGTTTGTTAGATTCTTACAAACCAACAAGCTAACTAACTTTCTACCCTTGTCCATACGGATCTTGAGATGGTTTCTTAACGCATAATTTGGGATAATTGTTGTTTTTCCAAAATCCGAAATTCGCAATGCCCAATCCGCAACGAGTTACTCTTTCTGTAACTTAAAGGGGCGGAGCTTATACTTTTTCCTTTGAACTTTTCGCTTTTAATTCTTTTGGAGGGAAGGAGCTAAAATATGCCGTCAAATCCGCAATCCGAAATCCGAAATCCGAAATGCCCTAACATTGCCGTTATAGGTGCAGGTGCTTGGGGGAAGAACCTCGTCCGTAACTTTTATGAACTCAATGCCTTAAGGACAGTGTGCGATACAAGGAGAGAGACCGTAAAGGCCCACAGGGAAAAGTATCCGGATATCAACTTTACCAGTTCATATGAGGTTGTCTTGGGTGACAGTGATATTGACGGCGTAGTCATTGCGGCACCCGCTGAAACCCACTATAAATTGGCAAGGGAGGCGCTCTCAGCCGGTAAAAATGTATATGTTGAAAAACCGCTCGCACTGAAACTCGAAGAAGCAAGAGAATTGATTGCCATGGCAGAAAAATCAAAACTCATTTTGATGGTAGGCCACATTTTGCGTTACCACCCGGCAGTTAATAAACTTAAAGAATTGATCGATACCGGCGAACTCGGCAAAATTCAATATATTTATTCTAATCGTCTAAATATGGGTAAGATAAGAACCGAGGAGAATATCTTATGGAGTTTTGCCCCGCACGATATATCGGTGATCTTATTTCTGTTAGACGAACAGCCGGAGGCGATTACTGCCACCGGGGGGAATTATTTGCAGAAAGATATTACTGATGTGACACTAACATCTATGGATTTTCCGGGCGGTGTGAGATGTCATATATTTGTATCCTGGCTTCACCCATTCAAGGAACAGAAACTTGTTGTCGTTGGCGACAAAAAGATGGCGGTTTTTGATGATCTGACCGAGGAAAAACTGTTCTTGTACCCCCATAGAGTCGAATGGCAGAATCGTATCCCCGTTGCGTGTAAGGCTGAAGCCAAAATAGTACCCGTCCAAATGGTAGAACCATTAAAACTTGAATGCCGGCATTTTATCGATTGTATTCAAAATCAAGAGACTCCGATAACTGACGGTTACGAGGGTTTGCAGGTGCTCGAAATCCTCACCGCCGCCCAGAGTTCCATTAACAACGATGGCATCAGGGTTTCAGTTGGTCAACTAAATAAACTTGATAAACTAGAAAGACCAGAAAAACCAGACATTTTCGTTCATCCTACTGCCTTCGTTGAGGAAAGTGCTAAAATTGGCAAAGGTACTAAAGTCTGGCATAATTCCCAGGTTCAGTCCTGTGCTCAAATCGGAAAGAATTGTGTAATAGGGCACAATTGTTTCGTAGGTTCAAGGGCGAAGCTCGGTAACGGTGTTAAACTGGAATGCAACATCGATGTGTGGGATTTGGTTACGCTTGAAGATTATGTATTCGTGGGTCCTTCGGCAGTTTTTACCAATGATATTAACCCCCGTGCAAAGTATCCAAAGAAAAAGTATCCCCAATACGGTAAATGGGTTCCGACTTTGGTTAAAGAGGGAGCTTCAATCGGCGCAAATGCGACAATTGTGTGCGGTATCACCATCGGTCGATGTGCTATGATTGGAGCCGGTGCAGTAGTCACCAAGGATGTGCCTGACTACGCTATTGTTACTGGCATTCCTGCTAAACTAGCAGGCTGGATATGTGAATGTGGGATAAAATTATTATTCAAAAATAACAAAGCCAAATGTCCTAAATGTTCTCGACAATATACTATTAAGAATGACAGAGTCATTCAAACCAAACAAACCAAATAAACCAAACAAACCAAATCCTTTTTCCTTCAACCTATTATGCATTATCTTGTAACGGGTGGGGCGGGCTTTTTTGGGATCAATGTGCTCCGCTATCTATTGAGAAAGGGAGAAGAAGTAACATCATTTGATATTGCAGACTTTGATTATGATGATGTTAAAGATTCTGTGGCGGTGATAAAGGGGGATATAAGAGACAGAGATATTTTGGAGAATGCAATGGATGGCATTGATATCGTCATCCACGCCGCGGCGGCGTTGCCTCTGTATAAAAAGGAGGATATCTTCTCCACCGATGTTGAGGGCACAAGAAATGTTTTGGAGATCGCCCAAAAGAGTGGCATCGAGAGGGTGATATATATTTCTTCGACCGCAGTTTATGGGATTCCGGATCACCATCCCATTAAAGAAGAGGATAGACTCGACGGGGTTGGTTATTATGGAGAAGCTAAAATATTGGCGGAAGATGTTTGCCTTGAGTTCCGCAAAAAGGGAATGTGCATTCCAGTACTTAGACCCAAGTCTTTCATAGGACTCGAGAGACTCGGGGTCTTCGTGTTGTTATATGACTGGGCTTTGAGCGGTAAGAATTTCCCCACGATCGGGAACGGGGGAAACCGCTATCAATTGCTCGATGTGGAGGACCTCTGTGAAGCCAGTTATCTGTGTGCAGTTAAACCGAGAGATATTGTAAATGATACATTCAATATAGGCGCAAGAGAATTTAGAACTATGAGGGAAGACTATCAGTCCGTGCTCGATTATGCCGGCTTCGGAAAAAAAATAAAAACATTCCCGGCGAGACCTACCATACTGGCATTGAAAATCCTGGAATTTCTGCATTTATCGCCATTGTATAAGTGGGTGTATGAAACCGCTTCAAAAGATTCCTTTGTATCAACTGAGAAAGCGGAGAAAATACTTGGTTTTATCCCCAAATATTCAAACAAGGACGCACTGATTCGCAATTTTAAGTGGTATATTGATAATGTGGATAAGTTCTCGAATAAGTCCGGCATATCACACAGGGTACCGTGGAAACAGGGCATATTAAATGTTGCAAAAATATTTTTTTGATATATGCATATATCCTGATCTGGCGGTCGGGATATGTATGATTGCAAGATGATAAGTGCGCTGATAGAATCTATGCGTCCAAGGCAGTGGACGAAGAACCTTCTCGTCTTTGCGGGACTCATATTTTCTCAGAACCTTTTTGACCTTCATCTTCTCTTGAAGGTTATTCTCGCTTTCGGTATCTTCTGTCTTCTGTCCGGAGCGGTGTATCTCATAAACGATGTCAGGGACCTCGAGCAGGACAGAGCCCATCCGCTGAAGTCAAGGAGGCCATTGCCATCGGGGAGGCTGAAGGTTTCAGTGGCTGTGGCTTCAGCCATTCTTATTTCTGCTGTGGCGCTTCCGCTTGCGTTTCTACTCAACAGAAACTTTGGCCTGGTAGCCCTGAGCTATTTTTCAATCATTGTAGCCTATTCTTTCTGGCTGAAGCACATTGTGATTTTGGACATCCTTGCCGTCTCTTGCGGTTTTGTTTTGAGGGCAGTTGCGGGAGCCGCCGTAATAGATGTTTCCATATCCTCCTGGCTCATTCTCTGTACCTCGTTTCTGGCTCTGTTCGTCATTATGAGTAAGAGGAGACACGAGTTGGCACTACTTGGTGAAAACTCTACGGGACACAGGAAAGTTCTATATGAGTACACCCCACATCTACTCGACCAGATGATATCAGTTGTTACGGCATCGACTGTGATGGCGTATGCCTTATACACCACTTCGACGGAGACCGTATCGAAGTTCGGGACGAGAAATATGGTCCTTACACTTCCCTTTGTACTCTATGGTGTTTTCCGGTATCTTTATCTCGTTCACGCGAAGAATATGGGCGGCAACCCCGAGTTGGTATTCATTAAGGACCGCCCCATGGTGATAGACATACTTCTCTATGTAATCGTGGTCGTCACCGTGCTGTATTTGAAGTAAAATGAGATTACGAAATAACCGTTGCAATCCGAAATTGTTTTTTCGCAATGCCTGACACTAACGGTTCTTATCATCAGAAGGAGAATGTGAAAATTATACATTTATCAATAATAAACAAGAAGAGAAAAGGCCTTTTAAAGAAATTAAGTTTCCTGGAAAATTACGGGTTTTATCTTGCAGGTGGCACAGCGCTCGCTTTATATCTTGGCCACAGAATTTCAGTCGACTTCGATTTTTACACAGAAAAAGAATTTGATGCTCGGAAATTGAGGGAAGAATTTGATATAAGATTTAAGAAAGTTCAGGAATTTTATATTGCTGAAAATACCCTGGGACTGGAGGTTAGTAATATAAGTATGAGTTTCTTTAAATACCCTTATCCACTTCTTAAGCCTTTACAAAGATTAGAAAGTGTTTACATTGCTTCGTTGGAAGATATTGCCGCGATGAAAATTATAGCGATTTCTCAAAGAGGAAAAAGGAGAGATTTTATAGACATCTATTTCTTAATGGAATATTTTGGTCTGAAAAAGATTATTGATTTTACTATAGAAAAATACCCAATGTTTAATATTTATGTAGGACTTCAAGGACTTGTTTATTTCAAGGATGCAGATGACGATATTGAAGAAATCAGATTCTTGAGAAGTGTAGATTGGGGGAAAGTAAAGACATATATTCTGAGAGAAGTAAACAAGGTTAAGAAGTTGTTATGAGTAAAACGAAAAAGTTACCTGAAGGTTTTCAGAGAGCCTTGTGGTCTTATAATGTAGATAAGATAGATATTAAAAAAGATAAAGAGGTGATTATTACACAGGTTTTGAATTACGCCACCTGGGAGGATGTAAAAAGACTTTTTCTCATCTATCCGGAAGAGGATATTAAAGAAGTGCTGAGGCATCCTCGCCGTGGAGTTTGGTTTGAGAAAGTCTTAAACTTCTGGCTAAAGATGTTTAATATGAAACTAAAAAAAGAGATTTATGAAAAGGCAATCTTTAAACTCCAACCCCCTTGTGAGTGATAAATCCGAAATCCGCAATTCGCAATGTATCCGTGTTTTCCGCCTACCCCGTTGGCGCGAAGCGACTTTACGGGGTGGTTTACAGTCTTTTCCTATGTCCAACGCCTTACGCTCTACGCTTTACTATCTGTAGTCTGTGTATTCTGTCGTGTCCTTCGTGGGGAATAGTTGTTGATATCTGCAATACGCAATTCGAAATCCGAAATAAGTTACCGCTTCTGTAACTTAAACGGGCGGAGCTCATTCTATGACTCAATGACACCACACTGACCCTATGTATAATAGCTGTACCCTCTGTGGGCTAAATGAAATAAAATGAAGAAAATAGTATTCAGTGAACATGCATTATTTAAGATTGAACTGCTAAGGAGACACAGCATTGTAATTGATAGGAATTTTATTGAAAATACAATTATATATCCAGACAAAACTGACCACGGGTATAAAGGAAGACTCGTTGCCCAAAAGAAATTGAATAATGACCATGTCTTACGGGTCGTTTATGAAGAATATACTGACCACATATTAGTAATAACCTTATATCCCGGAAGGAGAGAAAGATATGAGAAAGATTAAATATAGTAAGGATGTTGATGTTTTGCTTATAGAGGTATCAGATAGACCCATAGATTACGCCGAGGAGGAAGGGCAGATAATCGTCCATTTCACAAAAGATGGAGAGCCTGTACTCCTGGAGATCTTAAACGCAAGGGAATTTATGATGAGTTCTCTTACGAGTCTACTTGAGGAAAGAGAAATTGCCATTCCCTGAAGTAAATTCTCGACGAAATAGGTGAGTTAGTGATAAAACAAGACAAATCAAATAGATTTATCCTGTGGAATGCATCTCGCCCCGTTAGCCATATGTAATCAGGCTGTTCTATTACATCGTGGTGGAGTGTTTTGACTTCGTAATCCCTTGTGGGTGATAAATCCGCAATTCGCAATCCGAAATGTCTTTATCGTTTTTTCGTTATGTTTCAGGTTTTAGGTGTTAAATTCGCAATTCGCAATCCGCAATGTTTCTATAAAATGGTCGCTGTCCCTATTTTCCTTATTTTCTATTTTCCCCCTATTTTCCCTATTTTCGTCCCTATTTTCTTCATAAAAAGGAAGAAACACCATGGAAGCGATTGAGTTGGTGAGGTTGTTTAAGGCAGTTGCAAACAAACGGCGGCTTGAGATCTTAAGACTGCTTATTACCGAGGGCGAAAAGAGCGTCTCAGGGGTAAGCGAACATCTTGGGATTTCCTATGTGAGTGCATCCCGGCATCTCTTGCAGTTGGAGAGAGTTGGGTTGTTAAAGAATCGTCAACAAAGCCTCTGGGTCTACTATTCTATCAACAATATGCCCTCCGAGAGCTGCAGAGAGATCCTTGAATTGGTTAAGCAGAGAATATAACCTTATTATCGCTAATAAGGAAAAGGTGTTAAATTCAACTCACGAGGGGTTACGTTTATCTTATTATCGATAATAAGAGAATAGAGTTTGGATGTGGAAAGATTGGTG
>DFBT01000098.1:0-2478 GCA_002366725.1 Caldifarciminota bacterium UBA3073 | reverse complement strand
CAAACAATTTATCCCGTGAGATGGCACGCCTATCTCATCGGGACTCAACGATACTGCCTGACCCTAACCATTTTTTATTAAATCCGAAATGTCCAATCCGTAATTCGCAATGTCCAATTTGGATAAAATGGTCGCTGTCTCTATTTTCAATTCCTATTTTAATTTTTCGTAAGTTGTCCAAACGAATCTAATCTTCCATGACTCAACGACTCAAAGACGCATGGACTTGCCTCTATTGACTCAAAGACACAAAGACACTATGGACTCTAAGACTCAATTATAGACTCAATGCCTATGTCTACTTATCTTGTCACAGGTGGTGCCGGTTTCATCGGCTCAAACATCGTCGAGGAGCTATTGAAAAGGGGAGAGGAGGTTCGTGTTCTGGATAACTTCTCCACCGGAAAACGAGAAAACATTCAATCCATCCTCAACGCCTTTAAATCCAACCAAACAAACCAAATAAATTTATCCCGTAGAGTGCTCCAGCTACTCTATCGGGACCAAACAAACCAAACAAACTCAACAAACCGATCACCGGTTACCGATAACCTGGAGATCATTGAGGGTGATATTCGCAGCTATCATACCGTGAGAGAGGCAGTTGATGATGTGGATTTCATCCTTCACCAGGCGGCTCTACCTTCGGTTCCACGTTCTATAAACGACCCGGTAACTACCAACGAGGTAAATGTGAGTGGCACTTTGAATGTCCTGAATGCCGCCCTGGATGCCAAAGTGAAGAGGGTAGTTTATGCCTCCTCGTCATCGATTTATGGGGATAGCGAGATTTTGCCAAAGAGAGAGGATATGACCCCCAACCCCCTCTCTCCTTACGCGGTTTCAAAATTGGCAGGAGAACAATACTGCCGGGTATTTTTTCAAATTTACGGTTTAGAAACCGTAGTTCTGCGATATTTCAATGTATTTGGACCGAGGCAAGACCCAACTTCACAGTATTCGGCTGTTATTCCAAAGTTTATTAAACTTATGGCTGAAGGGAAATCACCTCCCATTTACGGAGATGGTGAGCAATCGAGGGACTTTACATATGTTTCGAATGTAGTAGAGGCGAATCTATTAGCTGCCAATAAGAAAGGTACTGCCGGCAAAGTCTTTAACATAGCCTGCGGCATGAGGACAACGGTTAATAACTTGGTAGAGGAATTAAATAAAATACTCGAAAGCAGTATTCAAGCAACCTACACCAAGCCAAGACCGGGAGAGGTGGAACACTCTCTGGCAGACATTGGGAAAGCTAGAAAGTTGCTGGGTTATAATCCATCCGTAAATTTCCAAGACGGATTACAGAAGACTGTTAAATGGTTCACTCAATGATTCAGTAAATCAATAACTATGAATCAAGCGAAACCGAACTTAATGACTGTAATTGGAAATTTAGAATCCGACTCTATTACAGCAAATGTAAGGGAGGAGTTCCACATTTCATGAAATGTGGAACTATTCAAAATGGATATTTTACAGAGATTGTTCAAAAGCGTATCGGGAAAAACACGGATTGAAATCCTTCTTCTCCTTCTGGATAGAGGAGAATTATCAGTTAGTGTTATCGCATCTGAGCTTAATCGAAAGATAAATACCATTTCTCGGAATCTTGGCATCCTGGAGAAGGATAATTTTGTAGTTGCCAAACACACGTCTTCGAATGTCTTTTACTCTATTAAAGAAGTGCCGAGGTACAAATATAATCAGGCTATCTTTGAGATATTAAAAAGTAGACTTAGAGAGATCAAGAGCTGAGGATTTCCACATTTCATGAAATGTGGAAATCCTCGCTAAAATGTGGGAGGTATTCGATATAAGTGGGGTGCTTCATGAACCGCCGGAATGACGGTAATTATCAAACTAAATTGAGACTTGAATCCGTTACTGAAAATGCAGGGGATGAGTTCCACACTTCATGAAATGTGGAACTCTTCTGAAGGATGTGGGGGAACTTTGGATATACTTGATACGGCAGAGAAAGTATTGCCGGTGAAGTTTTTAACATAGCCTGCGGTGGAAGAATGGCGATTAATAACTTAGTGGAGGAGTTAAATAAAATGTTAGAAAGCGATGTTCAGACAATTTACACTAAACCAAGAGCAGGGGATGTTAAGCATTCCCAAGCCGATATCACAAAAGCGAAGAAGCTGTTAAGCTATAATCCAGCCGTTGGTTTCCAAAATGGGTTGCGTGAAGCGGTTAAATGGTTTATCAGCAATCCAATAACTTGATACTGATAGTTTAAGTTCTATTTTCCGGCTCGGAAGATTAAGTATGCTACTATGATTCGATTTATGAGAAATAATTTTTGGAGGCACTATGTATAAAAACAAAATAATTACTGTAGTTGTTCCCACTTATAATGAAGAGAAAGCAATAGATAAAGTACTGGATAAGATAAAAAAAACGATGGATGTAAACGATTACAACTACGAAATAATTGTTGTCGATGATTGTTCTACTGACAACACT
>DFBT01000109.1 GCA_002366725.1 Caldifarciminota bacterium UBA3073 | reverse complement strand
ATCACGATTGTTCTCCTTATCTTTTATATTAAGTGTTCCGTCGCTCTCTATCTTTACACGAAGGTATTTGTTTTCAAGAGTATTTGGAGACGGGACAAGACTCCCTGTTGTTCTTGAAATGCCTTCTTTCAATCTAACTTTGAAAGCCTTATACCCCATTGAAGGAATGTCTTCAGCAGAAATCATCATCCTTCTACGCAGACAGTAGAAAGGAAATGGTGCATCGTGTGGATGCTTTATTATGCCGTATGTTTCTTTTTCAGATAATACTTGATGGGGTAAGGTTTTCCCATCCAGATCTTCAACCTCAAAAGCCATATTTTTTTTCTCTATAGGAAAGTCGACATCTACGAGATAGACCTCGGATCTGTCAGAGGTAATCGGGTTGAAGCCTACAATAAATATATCATCCTCTTCATATGGACCAGTATCAATATCTTTGGATATATATGCAAGACTGTTCTTTGTGATAGCATGTGATATTTCCAAAACTCTTTCAAACCGGCGCATTACATCTTTGCTTACCCAGTCAACGCTGGTTCCTGCTATAGAATCGTGTGCATGGCTTTTTAAAAGTTCTTTCCATGCTATATCAAACCACGGTTTTGGGTATTCCTTTCCTAAAAGCCATGCAAAAGAGGACCATATTTCAGCCCACCTTTCAAGCTCAGATTCTGTCTCAAAATTTTTGATTCTTATGAAGATCTCAGAGGAGATGGCATCCTTGTTCAATTTATCAAAGATACCGACTCTGTTCGGCATCCTTCTCTCACTCTTAAGAACCTTTAGTTTTTCCCATCTCACCTCTTTTTTGACACTGTTCATAAATTCAGGAAGGGAACTGTGAATAAGTTGAACATCTTCACTGAGTTTATTTACATCTTCTATGATTTTCACAGTATTCAGACTGGGGAAAGTAGAGTCCATGCCATCAAGGAATAGAAGATGGTTAGTAGTTGCCCCCTGAAGGAGGTCTTCCACACCCCATTTTATGCCTTCTTTAATATGTGCTGGATTATATGTCTTGTCATATTGAGAATTGAGCAATGTATAATCCTCGTCTTTCCATGTTATTCTAAATGGTTTATCTCTATCAGTCCATTTGTATTTTCCTTCAAATGGCCATTTTTTAAATATGGTCGGACGGGAAAGGTACGCCCAGAAATTAGCCCTACAGAAAGATGGTGACATACGAATACCGAGAATTCTACTTCCATCAGGTGACTCAAGGATATATTCTGTATCACACTCATCAGGTGTTATTCCCCTGTAAAAAGTTATGGTGTCTATTCCGAATTCTTTGTAGATTTGAGCAATCTGAGATATCTGTCCAAATGAGGTAGGCGTGTAACCTTCCTTCATCACCCCGCCGAATTTCTTCCCAATCTTCTCTCCAAATAGGAGGTTTCTTACTATAGCCTCTCCGCTCACAGAAAACTCCTCTGGCAGTGTATACCAGGGCCCTATCAGGATTCTTCCATCCCGAATAATTTTTTTGAGTCTTTCCCTATCGTCGGGCTTTATTTCAAGATAATCCTCTATTGGACAGACCTGACCGTCCATATGGAAGTATTTGTAGCGAGGATCAGCTTCAAATATATTAAATAATGTTTTAAAGAGGTTTACAAGCATCATTCTTGTCTCCTCAAAGTTGTATCGCCACTCTCTATCCCAGTGCGTGTTTGAAATCACATGTCCTATATATTTATCCATCTTATCTCCTTCCAATAATTACAACCTTTCCTGTCTTTTCTATCAAACCAGTTTTTGCCCTATAAAAGTATATTCCAGATGGGACCTCTCTTCCTTGATTATCAGTAAGTAACCATCTTGGATTTTCGCCTGAAATTGAACATGTAAGCCTCCCACCAATATCAAAAATGTCAACTTCCATTTGACCAGGGAGTTCTGAACTAAAATATACTTCTCCCAGTGCAGGATTTGGAAACACCTTGAGCCAGGAAACCCCCGAAGCTTCATCCGTGGATGAAGGGATGAGTCTTACTGTACTTATTAAATGTGGAGAAACTGGAAATTCAATTGAGTTTGAATCTACAATGAGACTTTGTATTTTTTCCTCAAGGATGGTGGTAAGATAGGCAGAATTCAGATTGAACCCACAATTGATTCTCAAAAAGGCAGATTCGTCTTTCGGGTTTTTCAATCTCAAAATTAGTCCATACCCGTCATCTGCCTTCTTTAGGGTCAACAGCCTCATAAAATCTGGTTCAATATTGATAAAACTATATCCCCCTTCTGGTAGACTCCCGCTTCCTGAAGAAACTGGTAGGGTGATGAGAGGATTTGAGAAAGAATAGGCAAATCTATCAGGAGATAAATCCTCACCACTTGTTATCCCGAAGCGAAATGTGATAAGTCCCGTTGATGCCCTGTATAGACCGCCCTGGCTGGCGAAGTGAACAATACAGTCAAAAGAGGGTGAATCAGTTAAGAATCTGAAAAGCGGAGCATTTGATGCAAGGACACAATTCATTCCATCTCCAAGAACGGCTACACAATGCTGGACAGCATAATGGAGTGTGCGAAATCCGGACAGTTCATCATCGTATAGGTTAACCATACCCGATGGTATATAATAAAAAACATCACCAAGAGAAGCAAAATGAAATGGAAAATGTATCGATTCCATTGGAGGTACGGATTCTTTCTTATCGATTGTAATGTTTATCTCTAGTTTCTTTACATGTTTATAGAGAATCACCTGTGACCTCACGCCACGAGAGCCGGGTGCTCCCATATCTATAACAAGGCTTTCAAAGAGGGGACCACTTTCTCCATGTATAATTTCAACTGATGTGGGACCCTGGTTCCCGTTATAGACATATTTAGCGAGAGGTTCACCCGTGCCTACCAGCTCTGTTCCCTCTTCTATATCATATATGCTTGATATACCACCTGTAAGAGGGTCTATCTCTACCCTGTAGAATGAATTCTGGAGGCTATCCTTCTGCCCGCATATTTTTGGGGATTCTACGATACGATATGTTCTGTATCCAAGAGGTGGAACTGAAGATGCGAGAAAATATAATGTATCCCCCTCTACTTGTGAAGGAACGGTATCTCCACTCTCCACATCGATGACTATAAGTAATGAGTCTGTAATATTCAGCAGGCCAAGACCTATGGAGGCAATATCATCCCTCCTGAGCGGAAGGGTATTAAAGACAGCCACTGAAGATTCAAAAGAGGCAATCTTCCCAGATATGGAATGGAGTGCATCATTAATAAGCGTGTCAGATTTCGCAAGAGAGCCGGTGAGCCAGGATACTTTATCTCCCCACATCTCGGGAGAGTCCTCTATGTTCCACGCCCCAAATGTATGTTCTGAAAAGAGCAGACTTCCCCTGTAGAGGTCCCATATATCTTGGGGATAATCAAAATTCTCGTTAGAAATAGTAGCAAGAGACGACACTATCTCAACCTTCGGAATGATATCTATTAGTGCCATGTTTTCCACTCCCTCTCTTGCACAGGATGATATTATAAATGTCCACCACCCAGGGGCATCGCCTGAATAGGTCTCCATCTCACTTTCATGGTTTTCCATCATATACTCAAAGAACGCAGAATTAGTTGATACTATAATCTTTGGTGAATTGTGGTTTTCATTCCATTGTGCAGCAATCTCACAGGCTTTTAGAGATGGTGGGCCATTGTCGCCTGTAACACAGCATATATGTATTGCACTGTATGGATAACCCTCAGATTCAAGACGATTCAGTAGTTGAGGGAGATTATTTGCAACATTTTCATAACTTGAGAAGAAGCCGAGTGTTGCTCCTTCGAGATATGCCCATAAGGTGTCGGTGCAATACCACACAAGAACCCTTGAACCATCCGCCCCTTTCCAGAAGAAGGGTCTTGGTAGCTCGGTTTCCTGAAAAAAATCAGAAAGAACAGAATTGGGCGCGACCGAAAGATAAGAAACATCTGTACCAGCCAAAATCTCTGGTATGAGCCAGGTATAGCCTGGCACATCATCTATCATCCCCGTTTTCGGCTTTATCCCCAAAGGAGGCTTTATTGAGCGGATAAGTTCCTCGGGTCCGGAAAGTTCAGTAAATAGATTCGCATAGAACGCACCAATCTCAATATCTCCAGCGTTAATGTGGCTGATTAGATTTGAAACCTCTTCAGGTGTTCTATCTCTTATATAGTTCTCTAATACCCACCAACATT
This sequence comes from Caldifarciminota bacterium UBA3073, assembly GCA_002366725.1. Taxonomy (GTDB): domain Bacteria; phylum Hydrothermota; class UBA3073; order UBA3073; family UBA3073; genus UBA3073. Next base: position 16,105 of record DFBT01000109.1, on the reverse strand, counting down.
CTATTGTCCATTTGAAACGACTACCCTCAGGCCAACCCTCAGTCTGTTTAATGAATTCAATCACAGAATCCAAATAAGAGTTCTGGAGAATCTCTATACTATCCACTGGAGCGGTATATCCAACATCAAGGTGGGAGAAGGGAACGAGGTATACCCTATCTATCTCGGCAGAACTAACTCCACAAAGGAAGGAAAAGAATGGTATGATAAAAAAATTCCTATGGTTATAAAACATTACTAAATTAGGCGTTATCGAGTTAACCCCAATTTGCGCAATTAATATTTTTATGTATGGGCGAACTGCAGTTCGCCCATACATTTAGTGTGTGCCCGGTGGTTGGGTCTTATTACCTTGTAAACACCAATTTCTTTGTAAAGACTCTCTCGTCGGTTAACAACCTACAGAAGTATACTCCATTTGATACAAGATTCCCATTTTTATCTCTACCATCCCAGACTTCCATATGAGCACCTTCAGAGACCATACCCTCTTTTAAAACCTTTATTTCTTCCCCGAGTACATTATGAATTGAAAGTCTGATTAAGGATGCCGTGGGAAGGGTGTAAGAGATGGTCGTGATGGCGTTGAATGGGTTTGGTGCATTCTGGTAGAAATAAAGTCCATAAGGAGATTCCTCCACCTTTGTCTCTGTAACTGTGATCGCAACATTGAAGGTGGAATCCCACCAAACAGCCATAACATCTTCTGGGGTCCAGTGTTCAGGGCTATAGGCATCGGGAAAACCCATCCCCGCATCTGTGAGACCTGTATCGGAGACAAGATAGCAGAGTCCAAAATCTCCAAGCTCTTGCCCGACCGTGATGTAGTAATAAATAGCATAAACATGGTAGCCGCTGTCAGCAACCGGGTTAGAGTAGGCATCTTCAGTTATATAACCATGCCAGTCCATCATATCTCCACTTGGAAACCTTGTCTCTGCATACCCTGTCCATGTCTCATTTTCAATAAGTTCTTCATCCCAGCCTCTGCCCATATGATATGGTGAATACCAGAAGGCGCTGTCAACCGTCCAGTCATATGGAAGCATCACACATGCAACACCCTTCGTTGGATTGTCATCGTAACCTTCTATTGATACACCGAGTGTTATTAGTAGATGTTCCCCCTGGCTCACCTCCTCGGGCTGATTTACCTCGTGAATTGTAAAACAACCTACAAGCAGAGAAAGCGCAATCACAGCTCCAAGTAATCCTATTCTCTTCATACTACCCCCTTTTTTTTATTTGCCACCGGGCACATTAATTAAAAGTTAATACCAAGGGACATCCTCTGAACCGAACCCAGAGAATATCTGAAATTATTATAGCTATAATCTAATCTGCCGTCGAAAGGACCAAGGCTGGTTAATAACCCCATACCTACTGTGAAGGTCTCTGTATCTGATAAAAACTTGTATCCTCCTCTTAAAGATATTCTATCCATAAATCGTAATTCGATGCCTGTATTTAACCTCTCTCTTGCATCAGTTGGATGGTGCCATTCCGCAGAAAGGGTAAGATTCAAGTTATTTCTCAGGTCTATATCATCTGCAACACCAAGTTTGAATGATACAGGAGGACGAAAAGAATCGTAGAAATAGACGGCATCTCCTCCAATATTAGATATGAGCGTTGCCATCCTAATGTCTTCGTAGATATAGTAGAGGGTACCTACATCGAATAAGAAGCTACTTGCAAATTCCCCATCCAAATTTTCAGCCACAAATTTTACATTGGCTCCAAGCGAAAACTTATCCGTGTATCTCTTTGCATATCCAAGCCCAATGGCATATACTCCAGCTCCAACTATCCTTCCAGTTCCATCCGGTTTCTCTACTGTAGTTTCCTCAAAGTCAGTTAACCGGAGTGAGAGGAAACTTATCCCCAAGACCCCAAAGCTCGGGAAATTCAACCCAACTGAAGCTGCATTATGTGTCATACCACAAAGCCATCCTGTATAGCAGGTGAAAAAATCTTTTCCTTCAACATATGCAATTCCTGCAGGGTTCCAGAAGATAGCCTCTGCACCCTTAGAAACACTACTGTAGGCTCCCCCCATACTGTTACCTCTTGCACCCACGTCTATCTTTAGAAACTGAAAACCGGTAGTCCCTTCTTTACCAAATTCATAACCCCAATCCCATTGAGCATAGAGAGGAAGACTTAAAAATAAAAGCATAAGGAACACAAGTGACCTTTTCATCTTGTCTCCTATTTTATTATAAGAATAGTTCCATTAGTAGAGCCAATGTCCGACTCTACTGAATATAGATATACACCTGATGAGACCCGCATTCTTGAATCTGTGAACTGATCCCAGAATTCACACCCTGAATTCGGATCATCATGGTGGATTTCTCTTACAAGGTCGCCACTTATGGTAAATATTCGTATTGTGCATTTTAGAGGTAGATTATAAAACATTAGCTTATACTCATCTCCAGTGGTAGTCCACCCCGATACCCTCTTGAAAGGATTTGGTGCAACCTTGACATCTAATTGTGTTGAAGGTGGTCTGATGGCATAGACAGCTTCTATGTTGCGATTGGTCTTGCCCGATTCGTTTCCTGATGAGTCAAAGGCAACTACTGCATAAAAGTATCCATGTCCCAGCTCTACAGTTGTATCAGGAAATGTATATCTGCCTGTATATGAGTCGTAAAAATCTGGGTCTTCCTTAGGTATCGAAGCTAATTCCACATACGGTCCTATGTAGTAATAATCAGACCTGTAAACCTTATATCCCTCAAGGTCTTGAATCCCTGTGGCAGGGTCTACATAGTCATCAAATGAATCGTCCCAGGTCAAGACAAGCGGCACAAGTAGTTCTCCTTCCCGGGGAATGGGTTCAATCTCAACTATATCAGGTGCCGGTGGTGGATAGTCCTCAAGATAATAGTTATTGTTAAAGATTTCATTTGCCTTATCCACAGATCTCGTCAGATATTTGTGCCCGTCTTTTAAATATTGCTGCGAGCCACTACCTCCAAGGCAAGTCTGAGGTGAGATGCCGTGCACAGCCTCAACTATTACTATATGAACAGAGTCCCCCATCTCAAGACTGTAAGGTCCATAGCCTTGAAGAAGGAAAGGTGCCAGCCAACAGTTTTCCTCGGGCATATAGATAGAGGCTGAATCACCGGATAGAATATAATAGAGATTCCTTTTACCCATCTGGAGAAGGGTGTATGTCCTCTCTATGCTCTGGGCATAGAAGACCGTATGAGGCTGAGGGGAACCATCTGTTGACGGATCTGAGTAAAGTTTGGCAAATCCTGCATAACCAGGTGTCCTAATCTCACCCTCATAAAGATTGCCGTAATCAAAGGACGCACCACCGGCTGCCTGAGAAATAGAATCGTAGGCATATAAGAGAGCCCTGGTAGAATCATATCGAACCACATCATCAGCATCCAAATAACCTGATCCCCATCCATGGAGCAGTTTATCCTGAGAGCTTGGTTGTATTAGATAACAAAATCCGAAGAAGACATCCTGATAATTTCTTTCTATATCGGAAATACCATTCCCGTCCGTGTCACCAGTGTTCTTGAATATATAGTCTGTGACGATGAAGTTATTATAACCGGGTCTGAGTCCCCATCTTTTTCCCGGATAGCTCCATACCATACTCTTCCTTGTCACGGTAATTCCATTTTTGGTAGTCCATTTTGATATAATTATTTCCTCTCCTTCGCCAGGGTCAAAATCTGAAGAACCGTTAAAGTTTTCAATACGCTCTATACCCATAGAATGAGTGGTCCAGGTATTTAGAGCGCCCTCCTGTCCTGTGGCATATGGACCGCACTCGTCAAAAAATATACTATCTTTCTCATTCTTTCCCCCTATCCACACCCCCCCCATCTTCAAATAAGAACGCTGGGATAACTCATCTATACCAGGAGGACCACCGGGCCAGTCCATACTGGGATTCGTCTCACTGGGGGATACCTCTCCTCCAATCTTCCCATTATCCCATATTGTCTCCCAGAGGTTTGACCTCTCGTGAATGCGATAATCGTCACCTGTGACTACACTTCCAAAAAAGAGAAGCAATATGAAAATTGTCCTCTTCATAATCCCTCCATTTAGTGTTTGGTGAAAAATTCTCTACAAATGGAGTTAAGGCTTCAGCCTTTTATATAGATTAAGGTTATAAAATTCTAAAGAATTAACTCCTTATGTATTTTACCCATTTCTCACCGAGAGCTATTTAATCAAGTAGCATTAAAAATTGAACTTTATCCCTCCCTCAATATATCTCGGTGGACCGTATGTTCTGAAACTCATATCATAACCCCAAATATCAACGGTGGTTACCTCGCCCTCCTCTATATACTTCTCCGCTGCGTCATTATAGAAAGCAAGATACTCATCACCCATTAATTCCGCCTCTCTATGGGTAAGACATACAAAATTCCTTAAATTCTTCCTGTTAAATAGATTTGTCACTTTTAACCAAAGCGAGGAAGATACAGAACCAAAGCTCAGATTTTTTGAGACCTTCAGGTCCACATTCTGTTTAGCTGGATACCTGTAGTTATCATAGGTACCTGGCGGGTCACCTGTCTTTACATAGGTAAATGCACGTCCACTCGCATATCTGTAGAGGATACTTGCATCACAACCTGAAAGTAGGGGACTTATCAATTTGATACCTCTCCATTTATTGGGTGTCTTAAGATATAGACTGGTTCTAAATATATGCGGCCTCGAGTGGCTCCTTTCGTAGTCGAATGCAAAATGGCCTCCTTTTTCACCTGTCTCCCAGATAAATTCTTTTGTTCCATCACTGTATATCTTGACCGCAGTGGGTGTTGACCTGCCCTCTGTGACCTTCGAATAACTGTATTTGATATCCAGGGAGATATTTTCACTCATAAGGGTTTTCATATTAATCTCAATACCCCTCGAATCGCTATAGTCTCCTGACCAGTAGGTCGAAAGGCCAAAACCTCCCCAATCCCAATTATCTCCAAGTCTCGGATCCTGAATTTTAACAGCATTATCTCCGAATTGCCTCCAGGGTGAAGTCTGATCGAACTGGTCTTTATAGTAAAATCTGAAGGAAAAGAAGGCAAGATTCCGGAAGTTGTGGTTGAACCCGAATTCGAACACCTGTGCCTTTTCAGGTTTGAGGGGTTCCAAGGTGAACATAGTGGGTCTGGGCCAGGATTCCCTGTCATTCAGGGTCGTCTTTTGTGGACGGTAGTAAAGAAATGGATACATCCAGGAATAGGACGGCTTCTGGAAGAAGTGACCGTAGTTTATAAATACCATCGTATTCTCTGTCCAGGGGTAGGATACACCAATCCTCGGGTTTAGATACCAGAATGGTTTGAACTTTTTCTTGGGCCATCTGGTATAGTCAAACTTGTACTCTCCATTTGCATCAATGAAACCGGAAGAATCTGGCTCTGGGTCCAGATCTGGGTTATAGTAAGGGTTCAGCATTGGATGGCAGGTATCGGGTATGTCAAACCATTCTTTATTTCCATTGAAGTAGTCAAATCGGAGCCCCATATTTGCAATAAAGCCCTCGAATTCCATCTTGTCCTGAATATACAGTGCTACCTCTATAGGATGCGATGCCTCGTTTAGACCTCTATGGAGAAAGTCAGCCTCAGGGTTTACAGTATCCTTCTCAGAGGGGAATGTCCAACTTTTTTCATCATAGAGATTGTACCAGGATTCAAATCCAGCCTTCAGGAAATGGGTCTTTGTTATCTGCCAGTTCAGATTTATATGGAGTGAATAATCACTCATCTCATTCCGGGAGAGAACAGTCTTGCCCCATCCTGCAAAGGGTTCTTCGTCGAAGCTAGGATACCTGTAGCAGTCACCCCATATATCGTATGAACCTGTTACCGTGGTGTCGTCCTTGACAGCCCTGTATTCGCCCGGGAATTCCTTCTGTTTCAAATAGTATCTCCCTAGCTTTATATTATAAAATAATTTTGGATTCACCATGTGTGTCCAATCAAAAGCAAGATAGTAAACATCATTGTTGAAGATGGTTCCATATCCCCTGTAATATTTTGCCTGAAGGGGAAGTTCCTGTTCCATCATACTTGAGTGGAGCTCACGACTTAAAAATCCTGATGCCTTCAGTTTTTTATTGACCCTAATGGGCCATGTTATATTAAGAGAGATATTATAAAGGTCACGGGTATCCCTTGGGTGTGGAAGGGCATACGCTTCTTTCTTTGACCTACCCGATAGGAAGAAGTTCATTTTGGGAATCCCTCGAAAGGGACCACCAAGAGTGAACCGCACCTCACTACTCGGTATATCTGTATAGTCGTATATATTCTTCTTCCTCTTATCTGTGAGCCAGAGTGTGTCTACGGTCCCATCTGGAAGTGTATGGTCAAGAAATTCCTTCTGAGTCTTCGGGTCATAAAGGTAGTTTCCGAAGTGCTTCTGTTGAGGAGGTCCGTAGATGTATTCCACAGAACCTGTGTAGTTATCTCCACCCTCCTTCATAATTACATTTACCACTCCGGACTGGGCATTGCCATATTCTGCATTAAAGCCACCAGTAAGAAGCTGAATCTGCTTTATCATGTCGATATTATATTGGGTATAGGATAGTCCCATATCCGCCCTTGCCTCTGAGATAGCCGCTGTTCTGACGCCATCCACATACCATACGACCTCATCCCAATCACCGCCACGAATATGAGACCTCGCCTCTCCTCTTCCACTACCCCTCAATCCTCCCTCAACGGGTGCGGGATCAAAAAAGACCCCAGTTTGAAGATTTATCGCCTCACTCAGGTCTGTCACCGGTACCTTTTTCATATCTCGTGTGTCTACCGTTTCCATACTTCCTGTTATATCCTTCTGTATGAGTGATCTTTCAGCAGTAACCGTGATACCCTCGGTCTCTATTACAGACTCTTTCAGGTGAAAATCAACCCTCACGGTGAGATCTGCACTTACACTCACACCTTCCTTTATCATAGGCTCATAACCCATCATAGTTGTCTTAACCTTATAGTCACCGGGCGGTACTCCAATTATGAAATAGTAACCATCTGTATCCGTTGCTGCTCCCAGTGGGGTTCCCTCCACGATGCTATTTGCTCCTGGAAGTGGTTCACCTGTCCTGGCATCCACCACATAACCCACGATCTTGCCAGTAACACCGCCAAAAATTGGGACTGGGAAGAGAAATGGTATAGCAAATAACCATTTTATTAAGTTCCCTACCTTTTTGGCATTCATACTACCCCCTTCCTGAGGTTTCTTGGTTATTATATCATACACCAATTTCTTCTACTTGTCAAGTTTTTAACAGTGCTGATAAGTTAGAGTATTATAAACCAAAAATCTAAGCTTGTCAAGTTTTTTTTGAGAGCTCTAAAAAGTGTCCTATAAAGAGATATCGTTACTATATTATTCACCTTCAAACTCGCCAAGACACATAAGTACGATAAACCACATAATAGCTTGTATAGAATTTTGTCAGATGTGGTTTAGTGGGGTCGCGTCTTGACACCTGTCTGCCGATAGGTAGATTAGACATTCTTCTTGACAATCTATTGTTTTTTTGTAGTAAAAATCGGGTTGAATGACCTTGTATGCGAGAATGTTCGAGAGAAAGATATATTATGAAACCGTAAGGGAGACTTCTAATGTAAGTCGCTGAAAGAATAATCAGAAAAGAGACAAGAAATGTCCAATGTCAAGACCTGACCCTAATTTGACTTGTCCTTTATATTTACCTCGAGAAGTATTGAGATAACCCCTCTTACAAAAATAAACGTATCAATTCTGTATTTTTGCATTCTGGGAGCAATACTATTAACTCTATCATTACGGAGAAGAAAGAAATCTGTGAATCGAGTAAATATTAGTAAATCTTAAGGGTCAGATCTTCACTTTACATTTACTCTGGTTCAAGTTTTTCTCTATTTGTTCTCCATCACCGTGTTCTTCTTTTTATTCTTCCATTCGACCTTTCCCTATTGCCTTGTTAAGTAAGGTAATTTTTTTGCCCCGCCAGGGCGGGGCACTCCAGAACCCACCTGGACGAATTAAATTCCCCGCCTATATCCATGCGGATCCGAAAGGACGGGTCGTATGACCGTTGACGGGACAGGCGTGTATGCAACTCACTATTCACCATTTACCATTCACTAATAATTTTTTTGGTACTATCGTCACCCTCCTGCCTACCGTCAGGCAGGGAAGGGTGACCGACCTGAACCAGTGCTGGTCCATACGGATCAGTAGGGATGGGGCACTGTTTACAGTGCCGATAAAAATTTTCTTGACAAAGTGGGAAATTTAGGGTAAAATAGATGCTCTATGAAAAGGCTTTTTTACATAATACCGCTCGTTCTTCTCTTTATCTCCCTCATATTCTGGGGTGCGGGAAGGGGAGAACTGGGCGAGACGCTGGCAAAGGCTTCCGTTATCTGCCTCTCCTGTATCGGTATAGAGTGAGATGAGAAGGATAATTCAACTTTTTTACCTCGTGCTCTCCAACAGTTTTTTTGCCGCCCTGTGGAGGAGAACGATATACCAGGGCTCGATGAAGACAATATGCGTCCCGGTTCTCAACTGCTACGCCTGCCCGCTCGCAAGAACATCCTGTCCGATAGGTATACTCCAGCACTTCATCACCACGAGGACCTTTCCACATTATGTGATTGGGGTATTCGGTACTCTTGGAATGTTCCTCGGCAGGTGGACATGCGGATGGCTCTGTCCGTTTGGATTCCTGCATGACCTCCTATATAAGATAAAAAGCCGAAAGATAAAATTGAAAAGGGGATTCACACTCTCAAAGTATGCCGTCCTCGTTATCCTCGTCATAATCATTCCTTTCATCACCTTTGAAACCTGGTTCTGCAAACTATGCCCGCAAGGAACCCTTGAGGGAGGGATACCAATTGCGCTCGGTTTTCTGGGCGAAGAACTCAAGTCCCAGATACTCTCCTCACCCCTATTCTATTTGAAGGCGAGCATACTCATCGCAGTGATACTGCTATCTATATTTATAAAGAGATTTTTCTGCAGAACTATATGTCCACTCGGTGCAATACTGGGTCTCTTCAATCGCATAAGCCTCCTCAGACTGAGGGTGGACGAGTCAAAGTGTGACAAGTGTGGGAGATGTATAAGCATATGCCCCGTGGATATAAATATATACGAAGACCCAAACTCACCCGAATGTATAAGATGCATGGAGTGTAGGAAGGTATGCAACAGAGATGCCATAAAATTGGAATTGCGATAGGTAACCTATCCCTGTATTACACCCTCGAATGCGGGCAGACATTCAGATGGAAAAGAACCCCCGGGGGCTCGTATTTCGGGATCGTGGGTGGAGACGCATTCTTAATAAAACAACATGGAAATATCCTCGAGATCGCATCGACGGAGAGGAATGTCGGGGAATGGGCGAGGAAATATTTCGTACTCGATGTGGATCTTGAGAGCATTCTCCACGAAATAGACAGGGATGAGCACATACACGAGGCGATAGTATCGTGTGGGGGACTCCGCATACTGCGACAGGAACCCTGGGAGACCCTCGCATCCTATATACTCTCCGCAAACAACAATATCCCAAACATCAAGAGGATGGTTGAAAACCTCTCTCGGAGACTCGGGAGGATAAGGGGACTCGAAGGATATTCTGGGTTCACATTTCCATCTCCATCCGCCATAACGAAGAACAAGGATACCGTGAGTAAATGCGGTCTCGGATTCAGATGCGACTATCTCGTCGAAGCGGCGGAGACCATAAAGGAGGGAAGGGAAGACTTAGAAAGGATCGGAGTGCTTCCCTATAAAGAGTGCAGGGAAGAACTTATGAAGTTCAGGGGAGTGGGAGCGAAGATTGCAGATTGTGTTGCGCTCTTTTCTTTTGGTATGTATGAGGCATTTCCCGTGGATGTCTGGATAAGGAGAACACTGAGAAACCTGTACTTCCCCGACGGAGGAGTGGGAGATAAGCAAATCTGGCATTTTGCGAGGCAATACTTTGGAAGATACTGTGGATATGCCCAGGAATACCTTTACTGTCATTATAGACTGAAACGAGCTCGGGGACTCACCTCACGAACAGCGGGGCGAGCACCAACGATATAACGGTCATCAGCTTTATGAGGATGTTTATAGAGGGACCTATCGTATCCTTCAGGGGGTCACCAACCGTATCACCGACCACCGCCGCCTTGTGTGCCTCCGTTCCCTTTCCGCCGAGGGCGCCGTTCTCTATGTATTTCTTCGCATTATCGAGCGCCGCGCCCGTGTTTGCACACTGAACCGCAAGGACAAGCCCAGTAACGAGTGCCCCCATAAGAACCCCCGCAAGTACTACGGGCCCGAGAAATACTCCAACCAGCACGGGTATCACGATGACGAGTATCCCGGGCAACATCATACTTCTTATCGCTCCTCTCGTGGCGATGTCCACACACCTCGAAACATCGGGTGATGCCTCGCCCTCTATGAGACCCTTTATCTCCTTAAACTGCCTTCTAACCTCGTCTATGATCTTCTCCGCAACCCTTCCAACACCGCTCGCAAGGAGAGAACCAAAGAGATAGGGTATCATTCCGCCAACCAGTAAACCCACGACGAGCCAGGGGTCCGTCAATGAAAGGTGAACGGGTTCCTGCGAAAATCTGTTTATGGTGGCAAGATATGCCACGAATAAACCAACTGCCGCAAAAGCTGCACTGCCTATCGCAAATCCCTTACCTATGGCGGCAGTGGTGTTGCCTACGGCATCGAGTGAATCTGTTATCTTCCTCACCCCTTCCGGTAATTTCGCCATCTGTGCTATACCTCCCGCATTATCTGCCACGGGACCGTACGAATCGACGGCGAGCGTTATCCCGAGTATCGAGAGCATACCAAACGACGCAAGTGCGATACCGTACATACCGCCAAATTTGTAGCCCACCAGTATACTTATGCCTATAATTACAACGGGAATAAGGGTGCTTCCCATGCCGAGCCCTATCCCATTCACCACCATCACTGCGGGACCCCTCGCTGCCGATTTTGCCAGCTCCTTTGTCGGCTTATACTTATAGGATGTGTAGAACTCCGACACAAGTCCAATTATAATCCCCGACACCACCCCCGCAACTATGCACCACAGAAGACCCATCGCGGCGAAACTTCCCGCAGCATCTGTATACTCAATGCCCGATGCCCTGAGTATAAAGAAACTACCCAGGATCATAAGCACGGCAGACAGGTATACGCCGGAATTCAGTGCATTCTGCGGGTCCCTCACTCTTCCACTCTTCACCCACAATGCCCCGATGATACTCGATACGATGCCCCACGACGCGAGGATGATGGGAAGGATAACGAGACTGCCCCTTAGTACATAGAGGCTCGCTCCTATCGCGATCGCCGCGATTATCGATTCAACATAGGATTCAAGTAAATCTGCACCGAGCCCGGCGGTATCCCCGACATTATCCCCAACATTGTCCGCTATCACGGCGGGATTCCTCGGATCGTCCTCGGGTATATTCTGTTCGACCTTTCCCACGAGGTCGGCACCCATATCCGCGCCCTTCGTATATATACCACCACCCGCACGGGCAAACAGTGCAAAGAGGGATGCCCCCATCGCATAGCCGTTTATGGCGGTGGGTTCTCCCCCAAAGATGATAAAGACAACCGAAAGGCCGAGAAGTCCTATGCCAACCACCGCCAGACCTGTGGTTGCGCCGCCCGTAAATGAAACAGAAAGTGCCTCTTTCAAACCCGTTCGCGCAGCCTCTGCCGTTCTACAGTTCGCCCTCGTACCAATGGACATAGCGAGATAACCCGACAGGGCAGATGCAATTGTTCCGATTAGAAAGCACACGGCGGTCCGCCAGTTCACATCGAGTCCCTTGCTGCCCAGGAGAACGAGAAACAGTGCGACTACGGCAATGACTATAAATACATATGTGTACTCCCTTTTAAGAAATGTCCCGGCACCGTTCTGAATCAGAGAGGAAATCTCTCTCATCTTCTCATTTCCCCGGGGTTTCTTGAGAAGCGAGATGCTAAATATGAGAATTACAAAAAGGGCAAGACCGGATGCAACAAACGGAACCCACATCATACTACCCCCTCTATTGAATTACGAACTACGGGGAGAGTATACCATAAACTACACAAAAAGTCAAGAAAAAAATTAACTGCAGGTGAGGGAAATGAGGAGTAAGAAAAAAACCTTGACTTTTTTTGGTTTATATGATATAATAGAAACAGATAAAGATAGTAATTAAGTTACTAAGTCATTAGGTTATTAGCTGTTCAGTCTTTTAATAACCCAATAACTTAATGACCTAATAACTCCAACATATCAGCGTCTAATAAAACTACATACTTCGTGGTTAGATTTGTAACAAGGGGGGCTTATGCCGGACGGACTCAAGGTATTCGGTGGTAATTCAAATCCATTGCTGACAAAAAAGATATGTGAATACCTCGGTATAGAGGTTGGAGACATCACCTGTAAGAACTTCTCTGACGGAGAGATATATATAAAGATAAATGAGAATGTGAGGGGAGAGGATGTTTTTCTCGTCCATTCAACTCAGCCTCCGGCGGACAATCTTCTGGAGCTTCTTCTCATGATAGATGCCGCAAAGAGGGCGTCTGCGGAGAGGATCACGGCAGTCATCCCCTACTTTGGCTATGCGAGACAGGACAAGAAGGATGAACCGAGGGTCCCAATATCCGCAAAACTTGTCGCCGATCTCCTTGAAGTGGCGGGGGCAAACAGGATTCTCACCTGCGACCTCCACGCCGAGCAGATCCAGGGCTTTTTTAATATTCCGGTCGACCACCTCTACGCCCTTCCCGTCTTTGTGGACTATGTAAAAAAAATGAATTTATCCAATTTTACCCTGGTTTCGCCCGATGTGGGTAGGGTGAAACGAACATGGGGGTTTGCAAAGAGAATCGGTGGAGTTCCCATAGCTATTGTAGATAAAAGGAGACCCGCACCAAATCAATCTTATGTGACCAATATAGTCGGTGAGGTGAAGGACAGAAATATCTTCATCATAGACGACATCATTGACACGGGTGGAACCATTTTGGGAGCGGTGAGGGCATTGAAATCCGCCGGGGCGCTCGATATTTACTGCTTCTGCACACATTCAATCCTATCGGGAAACGCAAAGGAGAAAATAGAATCATCGGAGGTCATAAAACTTGTGACGACCGATACGATCCCCGTTCAGTGGGATTCTTCCAAACTTACTGTTCTCTCCGTCTCAAAACTCCTCGGGGAGGCTGTGAAGAGAATCCACAACCGTGAATCAGTGAGCTCACTTTTTGTGTAGTTGTAATCCGAGGATAGACGGACGACCACAAGGGTTATCCCTACAACTGGCGTCTCGGTAACAATGTAGATGATGGACTCCCAAGCAGGGAATAAAATTTTACATTTTGATATGTAATTTTAATTTTTAAGATTTGATTTTTGATTCGGCAGTTCAGGAGGTAATATGAAGGTCCTCAAAATAGAAAAGAGAGATAAGACGGGAAAGGGCGCGGCGAAAAGTCTCAGAAGAGAGGGCAAAATTCCCGTTGTAATTTATGGTCATGGAGAGGAGCCCAAGTCTGCAGTGGTCTCAAAAAATGACCTGAAAACCTACCTGCACGAACACAAGGAAGAAATCATAAGACTGGGACCCGGCAGGGGGAAAAATGTGATTATAAAAGATGTACAGTATGATCCCGTCACGGAAGAGCTCATCCACATAGATTTTATGCACATCCACAAGGGCGAGAGCTTAAAGGCGTCCATTCCCCTCATACTGGATGGCACTGCGGTCGGTGTAAAGGAAGGTGGTGTATTGGAACAGTGGGTTAGAGAGATAGAGATAGAATGCCTTCCGAAGAACCTGCCGGATGCGATCAGGATCGACATTAGCGGGCTGAAAACCGGGGAATCACTTCATATAGAAGACCTCTCTGTGGCGGAGGATGTGAAAATCCTTCTTCCCCCCGATGAGGCAATTGCCAGTATAATGGCTCCGAGAAGGGAAGAGGTAAAGGTGGCAGTTGAAGAAGAGGTGGAAGAAGAGGCAGTTGAAGAAGAAGCAGTTGAAGAAAAGACAGAAGAGGAAATGGAAAAATGAACATCGTTCTCGGTATAGGAAATCCCGGCAGAGACTACAAATTTACACGACATAATGTTGGACACCTCTTTGTGGATGAGCTCCTGGAGAAATACCGCATTCCTCTCAAGCCGTCAAAAGGCGACTATCTTGAAGCGGATGTTGTAATAGAGGGAGAGAGATTAAAGGTCGTAAAGTCCCTCGTATTTATGAATTGTTCGGGAGTGGTGGCGAAACAGTTATCGGCACTGCCGACTTTTTTACCTCGCCAGTTCATCGTGGTCCTGGACGATTTCGCCCTCCCCCTCGGAAGGATTAGAATGAGGAGAGGTGGAAGCTCTGGCGGGCACAGAGGGCTCGAGTCCATAATATATGCCATCGAGAGTGATAGATTCCCAAGGCTCCGTATCGGCATAGGTCCGGCGGGAGAAGATGCAGTAGATTATGTGCTTTCAAGGTTCACCGCCAAAGAGATGAATGTCATTGGAGAATCAATTAAAAAGGCAATAGAGGCTGTGGAGATTTTTGTAAGGGATGGGATTGAGGACGCAATGAACTATGTAAACTTCTGGCAAGAGGGTGTAAGTGGCTAAAAAGATATGCATTATAATTATCGCCGTTGTCTTCTTGCTCGTTCCCGCATCTTTACTGTTCAGGGCAAGGCCCGGTGAGAGCGTGGCGCTCATCAGGATAGAGGAAGAGATACGCGAGTCGAAATCGGTGATAGAGAGACTTGAAAAGGCGAGGGAGAATCCCCTGATACGGGGTGTCGTTATTTATCTCAATACACCCGGCGGAGCGGTGGTTCCCTGTCAGGAGATGGTTGACGAGATAAACAGACTGCGGGATGGGGGAAAGGTCGTCGTGGCATCACTCGGCATCATAGCGGCATCTGGTGGCTACTATATAGCATCTGCTGCAGATAGAATAGTGGCTAATCCCGGAACCATTACGGGTTCAATAGGTGTGATAATGGAGTTGCCATCTGTGGAAGAACTCACAAGGAAGATCGGCGTCGAGATGAGGGTGATAAAATCCAGAAAATATAAGGACATAGCCTCTCCATTCAGGGAGATGGAGAATGAAGAGAGGGAACTGTTGCAGGATGTTGTGAACGATGTATACAACCAGTTCGTGGATGAAGTGGTAAAGGGCAGGGGAATCGAGCGGGATAGTGTGTTGAAAATTGCGGACGGAAGGATTTTCTCCGGGAAGAAGGCGAAGGAATTTGGTTTTGTAGATACGCTCGGCAGCCTGAAAGACGCAATTGCGATAGCGGGTGACCTCGCCGGGATGAAAGGCAAACCCGCGGTGATCGAATTGAAGGAGAGAAAGATACCACTGGTAATCAGGCTGCTCTCCTCTATTTACGAAAGGAAAAATGTAAAACTTGAATACATTTTCAGACCGTGACCACACTCAATAAGGACTTAAGACGGCTATCCAGCAGGTTTGCTCCCGTGAATCTTTAGCAATAACTGTTATCCCAAAACATGCATTTAACACAGAAATAGAAAATCGAAAAAAACATATGCAAAAATTACTTTATACCCCGATGTATCAGAAAGTTTCAACCCATATTTGATTTTTGATTTGTGATTTTGATATTTGATTTTTGATATTTGATATAGGAGTGTTAATCGTCTTGTCCATGCGGATCTTGAGATGGTTTATTAACCCATAATATAAGATTATGATACCCATCACCTGCATAGATGTGGGAGGGACATTTATAAAGGCGGGGAATGTCGCAGACGGGGAGATAAGTGACGAGAGAAAGATAGATACGGGTAACCCGGGCACGCTTACAAGAACCCTCTCGCAGCTCATTCTTGAACTGGGTGGCAGGGCGGCGGGCATCGGTATAACGGGATTGGTGGATGGAAACGGCAGAATATCATCCTCTCCCAATCTTCCCGAAATAAAGTCGCTTCCCTTGAAAGAAATCCTCGAGAGGGAACTCAATATTCCCGTCTTAGGTGATAAGGTCAAGGACATCG
>DFBT01000087.1 GCA_002366725.1 Caldifarciminota bacterium UBA3073 | reverse complement strand
CTTTTCATAGTTCTCTTCAAAAAACTCACCACAAAGTCACAAAGAACACCAAGATTATAGATTGTAGATTTATTCTTCGTGACGAAATCATGTTAATACATTAGAATGTTTTGGCATTTGAAATTTTATTGGAAATTGGGATTTGGAAATTTGATTTTAATCAAAGCATTTCTTTGAGTCTCTCGTACGATTCTACTGCTCTATCCCTGGGTCTCACCTCTATTATGAAGTATGTATCAAGTTTCTCCAGAAGAGATAAATAGTAACGGAAGTCGATATTCCCTTCACCGATCACATTGTGTTCATCCCAGTCGCCGTGGTTGTCGTGTATATGGCAGTTCTTTATAAGACGAGCATACTCCAGCATAAAACTCTCTTCTCTCTTCCTCTCTTCTCCTTTCAGTCTATTTGTGTGTCCTATGTCCCAGGTCAGATATAGCTGCTCATCAGCGAGAAGCTCCCTCAATACCCTGTGCGATAATGGATACCTGAAACCCGATGTATTCTCAACGCACAGGAGGGTCTTCTCTTTGGCATACTCCGACAGCCTTTTGAGAGAATATCTGAGCTCGGCTTCATATTCTCCCGGAAAAAGTTCGTGCATAAATTTCATTCGTCCGCCTTCCGATATGTGAAATGTGGAGCCAAGGTGTATTGTAACGCACCTCGCTCCAATTTCACCCGCGAAGTCAACAACCTCACTGAGTCTGCAAATTACGGCATCGAGAGGTTTTCTGTGGAGACTGAAGAGTGAGAGCCCATCGGGCGCATGAAGCAGGACCGGAATTGGAGAGGCAGAGAGCGCTCTCCTTGAGCCCTCACCAACATTCTCTGGAAAGAATGCGGGTGATGACATATTGAACTCAATCGCCGAAAAACCCTGTCTCACGGCGTAATCCAGTGCCTCTCTGGCGTCTTTAAAATCAAATAATGCCTGAAACCCTATCCTCTCTTTAATATCCATTTTTTAATAAATCCCCTGCCTGCGGCAGGCAGGCAAGCACCAAGAACCAAAACTCAAACAATACCCAAATATCAAGCACCAAATTTCAAACAAGCACAAAATTCTAATGACCAAAATTCCAAACTGTTTTGGATTTATAATTTTGATATTGGAATTTGTCTGGGATTTGTTATTTGAGATTTGTAATTTATTATTCTGGTTCTACCACTGAGACCGCGAATTTATCTATATCGACAAGTTCTCTCGCAAGAGACACCACATCATCCTCACTCACATTGTCAACCGCCTCCAGTGTCTCGTCTATCGAAACCTCTCTCTGCAGGTACATCTCCTCCTTCAGTATTCTCACCATTCTGCTTACGGTCGATTCCAGTTCAAGCGTGAGCTTTCCCTTTAGATGTTCCTTTGTATTTGCGAGTTCCTCCCTCACCAATCCATCCCGTGCGAGTTTCTTGAGTTCTTCAAATACCAGATCGATCGCCTTCTTTTTCGTTGAAGGTGAAGTAGCGAGGTACACACCCATAGTCCCGACATCGATATAAAACTGAAAGAAAGAAAACACACTATATACAAGTCCCTCACGCTCTCTTAGGCGCTGAAACAGACGAGAACTCATCGAACCACCCAAAAGGGTGTTGAGTACGAGCGCGGGGTATCTATAGGGGGAATCGTATTTAAATGTCCTTCTGCCAAATGCTACATGAACCTGGGATATATCCTTCTTTTTCTTTTCCTTGCCCTTGATGATCTTCTGTGGGAATGGGGGAGACGGCGCATCTTTCTTAAGATGCGAAAGTGACTGCAGAGAGCCCTCAACCAGCTTCTTGAGTTTATCGTTAGAAAGTCTACCAGATGCAGCAACAATTGCATTTTCACCACAGTATCTTCTTTCTTTAAAATTCATAAGGTCTTCTCTCGTGAGTTTCTTTACAACCTCTTCCCCACCTGCCACCGGATACGCAATTGGATGTCCCGGAAAGAGACACTCCGATAATTGCCTGAATACCTCCTCTTCTGGTGAGTCACTTGAGCTTCTTATCTCCTCTATGACAACTCCTTTTTCTCTCTCGAGTTCGTCTTTTCTAAATAGGGGATTACAGACTATATCAGAAAGAATATCCCACATCCTCTCTAAATGCATGTCCAAGAATCGGGCATAATAGTAGGTAAACTCCTTCGAGGTAAACCCGTTGAGCTCAGCTCCAAGTGAATCTGATTCAACTGCTATCCTGAATGCATCTCTCTTTTTTGTTCCCTTAAAGAGCATGTGCTCCACAAGATGTGATATACCCGACTCCTCTTTACTCTCGTGTCGCGAACCCGTGAGGAACGCCACTCCGAGAGAGACAGACCTTACACCGTCAACCTTCTCTGTAACGAGCCTTACTCCATTGCCAAGATGGCTTTTCATACCGAACTCCTCTAAAAAGAAAAAAATTGCCACAAAGTCACGAAGTCCATTAAGTATTGGTTATCGGTGATCAGTAATCAGTCCATACGGATCTCATACGAGTCTGTGACCTGCGGATAATCGGTAATCCGTAATCTACAATCTGAAATCTATAGTTCTAAATCTTCAATTTTCAATATTCAATCTATCTAATGTTCAATCTATCTGTAGATTATACCATAGGAAGGGAACTTTGTCAAGAAGAAAATTTATGTATACTCTTTGTGCCTTCGTAGTTAGTTATTTCACCACCCTGCCTACCGGCAGGCAGGCAAGACACGAAGACACCAGGGAAGACACTAAGTTCTTTTATCTATTTTTTTCTTCGTGTTCCCTGCCTACCGGCAGGCAGGTTTGTGCCTTTGTGGTTAGGTTTTTAATTTTGCATTTTTCATTTTAATATTTACCTCTTTACCCCTCTGCGGTCTCTGCGTCCTCTGCGGTTATCTGTGGTTAATTTTTTCTTGACAGGAGACAAAAGATGTGTTATAATTCTCAAGGATTATTCAGAAGGGAAGCAAAATTCTCTGATTCATTATGAGGCTTTTTGTAGCGATAAAGATACCCGAGGATATCAGGGACGAACTCGTGGCAGTGGAAGGAAAACTTGCGGGTATATACAGGGCGAGATGGGTAAAGAGAGACAACATCCATCTCACACTCAAATTCCTGGGCGAGGTCGAGGAAAAAAGACTTGGGGATACGGCGAAAATAGTATCGGAAATTTCCAAA
>DFBT01000004.1 GCA_002366725.1 Caldifarciminota bacterium UBA3073 | reverse complement strand
CCCTTACATTGAGGGAAATCTAATATTTCACCGAGATGAATACCCGCCGTCTATTATGTGCAGTTTGCTGCCTCTTCCTGGCAGAGGCATGTCTGCTTGGCAGGATTGTCTGGCTTCAAACGGCAAAGTGGAGAGAATGCAAATACAGAGTACAGGGGCAGGCAACCTGCGAGATTACATTGAGACCAACAAGAGGTAGAATATACGACCGTAATTTCGAGCTGCTTGCGACAAGTTTAAAAACACAATCCCTTTATACCATACCCAGAGAACTCAGGGACCCCGACCGGACCGCAAGGGCTCTGGCAAAAGAAGGTCTGGGCTCATATGTAAAAAACAAGGGGAAGTTTGCAAAACATCCAGATTTTGTATGGATTAAAAGGCACATAGATGCGGGAGAAGAGACGGGGATAAAAGAGATCTATGGATGTGAAGATGTGAAGAGAGTCTATCCACTTGAGATAGCTTTCCCTCTGATAGGAGCAACCGATCCGTACGGCAAGGGGCTTTCGGGAATTGAATACAAATTTGATGGTATTTTAGAAGGTGAGCCCCGCACCGTGACTATGGGGAAGACACCGAGTGGTAGATTGTATCCCTATCCCTCTTACGGCATAAAGGATCCAAAGCAG
Source organism: Caldifarciminota bacterium UBA3073 (assembly GCA_002366725.1). Taxonomy (GTDB): domain Bacteria; phylum Hydrothermota; class UBA3073; order UBA3073; family UBA3073; genus UBA3073. The sequence goes on along the minus strand of DFBT01000004.1, from coordinate 5,599 downwards.
GGCTGTGATATAATACTTACGATAGATGCTGTAACCCAGGCGATAATAGAGGATGAGCTAAGAAAAACGGTAGAAAAGTTGGATGCAAAGGGTGGCATGGCTGTCGTTTTGAATCCAAAAACCGGTGAGATACTCGGTATGGCATCAGTTGGGGGGGCTAAAAATAGAGTTATGGAGGATCAATATGAACCGGGTTCGACATTTAAGATAGTTACGCTTGCCTGTGTGCTTGAAGACAGTCTCGCCTCATTTGATTCGATTGTCGAGGATGGAACCGGGGAATGCACCGTGGAGAACAAGGTGATAAGGGATGAAAAACCACACGGACCACTGACACTCAGGGAAACCGTTGCGAGGAGTTCAAATGTTGGTTTTATAAACCTCGCCCACATGGTGGGTGAAGATAAATTATATAAGAAAGCAATTCTGTTCGGGTTTGGTCAGAAAACGGGCATAGGACTACCCGGCGAGGCATCGGGGAAAGTCTATCCTCCGTCCGAATGGACGCCCCTTAGATTTGCAAATATCGCATTTGGACAAGGAATATCCTGCACATTTTTACGCCTATCATTGGCTTTCGGGTGTATTGCAAATGGTGGTCTGTTAATCAAACCACACGTAGTTAAAGAAATATTGAATGGTAATGGAAATGTGATATACACGGCAAAGTCAGAAGTCATTAGAAGGGTTATCGATGAGTCAACTGCCCGGGATATCGTTGAACTCCTTGTGGGTGTGGTTAGGAATGGTACTGGTATACTCGCAAGGGTGGGTGGACTTGATATCGCGGGGAAGACGGGAACTTCCCAAAAGTACAAGAATGGAGGATATACGGAGGACTATATGTCGAGTTTTGTCGGGTTTTTCCCCGCAGATGATCCTTTATTTCTTGTCGGTGTGTTGGTAGACGAGCCAAAGGAAGTGCATTTTGGAAGTCTGGTGGCAGCTCCCCTGTTCAGAGATATCGTCACGAGGATAATCTCTTCGGAGCTGGCAATTGGACGCAGATTAACGCAGACCACAGACCGATGACAATTTACGATTGACAATTTACGATTGACAATTTACGATTGACAATTTACGATTGACGATTGATCAAAGGAAAAAGGATAAGGGAAAAAGGGTAGGGCGTCCCAGTGAAACCTGACTGCCGTCAGGCAAGTTATGCTTCCCGAGGAAATAGTTAAACATTTCACGGGACAGGTCGCATTTCACCCCGCTGAATAGCTTCGCTTCTGCGGGGCAGGCGGGATAAATAGGGCGTGGAAAGGATAAAGGAAATTTGATATGCTATTGAGACGACTCATACCGGACAACATATCCCTTGACTCCGGTCTCGTAAACACGAATATTAAAGGGCTTGCGTATGACTCGCGGGATGTGAAACCCGGATATATATTCTTTGCGAGAAAGGGGGAGAGGATAAACTCGCACCGTTTTATAGAAGATGCTCATAAGAGGGGGGCAGCTCTATTTATCGTAACAGAGGATATCGATATTCCGTACCCGAAAATAGTTGTGTCCAACTCGAGAAAGCTGCTCGCAGTTATGTCGCAGAGGTTCTACGGTGAACCATCGGAGAAGATGAAGGTAATAGGAATCACCGGGACAAATGGAAAGAGCACGGCGGCAATTCTCCTGCATTCAATCTATGAGGCTTGCGGCAATGCGTGCGGACTTATAGGAACGATTGTTTATAGGATATCAATCTCTGTATTGCCCGCCGATAGGACCACCCCCGAATCATTGGATATAGCAAGGTTGATGCACCGAATGACGGGAGAGGGTGTTGAGACCCTTGTTATGGAGGTATCCTCTCACGGAATAGCCCAGAGCCGCATAGAGGGGATAGATTTTGATATTGCGGGGCTCACATGCATTGGAAGAGACCACCTCGATTTTCATCGAACACTTGAGGCTTATGTGGAGACGAAACTGTCCCTTTTTAGAACTTTGAAGAAGAGTGCCGTTGCCGTACTCCCGCGGGGAGATTATTTCAATCTCTTCAAATCACATACGGGGGCGAGAGTTGTGAGTTACGGAGGTGAGAATGGATCGGATTATCGCGGAAATATAATCTCTTTGGGAGTGAACGGTGTGGAGATGGAGATAAATACCCCATATGGTAAGGAGAAACTTTACTCCAGGTTGGCGGGAAGACATAATATATCTAACATACTCCTTGCGTATGCCGCCGCGAGAGAGGATGGCCTTCCATCGTCATGTATAGCTCAAGGTATTGAAGGTGTTGATGCCATCCCCGGCAGGTTCGAGCGAATTGGAAATGTTATTGTGGACTTCGCACATACACCGGATGCGATGACGGCTGTATTGGAATCTGCAAGAGAATTTACAGGGGGTAGGATAATAACGGTATTCGGTTGTGGGGGTGATAGAGACAGGGGAAAAAGGTCTATGATGGGAGAAGTCGCAACCAGACTATCAGACTATGTGTTCATAACATCCGATAATCCAAGAAGTGAAGACCCGATATCCATAATAAGGGAGATAGAGGAAGGGATACGGACAAAAAATTATGAGGTCGTTCCCGATAGAAGAGAGGCAATCGTGAGGGCAATCGATGCAGCAAATGAAGACGACATCGTACTCGTACTCGGCAAGGGGCACGAGACCTACCAGATTATCGGCGAAGAGAAAAGACCATTCGATGACAGGGAGGTGGTGAGGGAGGCGGTGGGGCAAGCGTAAATTTTCAATCGTCAATTGTCAATTTTCGATTGTAAATGGCTAACGGTCAATCGTCAATAATCAATCTTCAATAGTCAATAGTCAATCGTCAATTGAGAGATGCAACTTACGAAAAACGAGCTCATGGGGGCGATAGAAGGTAAGGCAGTGGGGATGCCCGAGAATGACTTTGAAATCGGCGGTATCTCTATAGACTCCAGGACTATAGCGCCAAACGAGGTCTTTTTCGCCATCAGGGGAGAAAGATACGATGGGCACGATTTTCTAAGCGAGGTAAGGCAAAAGGGAAGTCTATTCTCTGTGATTGAAAAGGATACGGGCGGAGATGTGGTTTTGGTTAAAGATACCAGAGTAGCCCTGTCCCGGCTCGCGTCGTTTTACAGAGATAAATTCAGTCCCGTGACCATCGCCATAACGGGTTCAAATGGTAAAACGACAACAAAACAGCTTACCTCTCTCGTGCTTGAGAGGGGGTTCCATGTGCTCACATCCCCCCGCAGTTATAACAATGATATAGGCATTCCGCTCACTATATTCAAACTGCGGTGTGACTGTGAGGTGCTCCTTCTTGAATTCGGCATGAACCACAGAGGTGAGATAAGGCACCTGTCGGAGATAACAAAACCCGCAATTGGTGTTATCACAAACATCGCACCGGTGCATGTGGGTAATCTCGGTTCCCTTGAAGAGATTCTCAACGAAAAACTTGAGGTAGCATCGTTCTCTCATACAGTTATTTTAAATGCAGACGACGATATGCTGAGAGGGATAATAAAGGACCTGGGGAGAAAAAAGAAAGTTATTACATTTGGTATAGAAAACGGCGATGTGAGGGCGGAGGATATAACGCTTACCCCGGATGGCTCTACATTCAGGGTGGACAAAACCAGTTTTTCTCTCTCCCTTTTGGGAAAACATAATGTATATAATGCGCTTGTTTCCATAGTAATGGGTGATATGCTGGGAATAGACAGAAACGAGACGGTTGCCGCTCTTAAGAAGGCAGTCCCAGAGGGGGGAAGGGACAGGAAAATTCGTATCGGAGATATCCTTGTCATAGACTCCACATATAACTCAAATCCCGTATCGGTTGTTACATCGCTTGATACTTTAAGGCTCCTCAAGGGGAGGAAGATAGCGGTTCTTGGTGATATGCTCGAATTGGGAGAGCGAGCGGCACAATTTCACAGGGAAATTGGAAAAAGATTGAGCGAATACGGCATATGTGCGCTCTTCACATACGGTGAGCTTGCTCGGGAATTTACAAAAGAGACGGATGTTCCCACTGTCTCATCGTACAGTGACATATCGATGCTCGCGAGTGACCTCAAAGATTTCGTTAAAGCCGGGGATATCCTACTCATCAAGGGGTCGAGAAAGATGAAAATGGAGAAAGTGGTGGAGGAGCTGGGCGTAGAGCGTCCCAGTGGAATAGTTAACACATTCCACGGGATAAATAAGGCGTAGGGCGAAGGAAGTTGATTAGTTAATTAGTTAATTAGTTGATTAGGTAAAAAGGGAAAAGGATAAAAGACCCAAGACAACAGACCAAAGACAAGAGATGGTAGGGCGTAGAGCGAAGGGCGTCCCAGTGAAATATGCTTCCCGAGGAAATAGTTAAACATTTCACGGGACAGGTCGCATTTCACGGGATAAATAAGGCGTAGGGAGTAAATTGTCAATCCTAAAATCGTTAATTGTTAATAGTTATTGGTCAATAGTCAATAGTCAATTGTAAATAGTCAATCGTCAATTGTAAATAGTCAATCGTCAATTGCTACCTATGCTATATCATTTCTTATATCCACTTGCCACGAGATTCGGTGTGTTTAATCTCTTCAGGTACATCACATTCAGGGCAGCTTATGCTGGTGCAACGGCGCTCATTATAATGGTGGTATTTGGTCCTCATGTGATAAAATGGCTCAAATACCGGGGGTTTGTCTCGGGAATAAGAGAAGCAACACTCAAAAAACACGAGGTAAAGAAAGGTACACCGCTGGCTGGGCCGCTAATCCTTTTAGCCGTGATAGTTTCATCTCTCCTGTGGGCGGATGTTAAGGAACCGTATGTATGGGTTATGATGTACACGGCATTTACACTCGCAACCCTTGGCCTTGTAGACGATGTAAAGAAGGTAAGACGGGGTAGAGGTATGCTCGGCAAATACAAGTTTATGTGGCAGATGCTCATTGCCATTCCCATCGCCCTGTATATGGTAATTTTTTCAAAGAATCCCGGTTACGCAACCATGACCACACTCCTCTTTATCAAAAACATCTTCTGGAATTTGGGCGTTTTCTATATCCCATTTGTAGTATTCATTGTAGTTGCGACATCCAACAGTGTAAACATAGCCGATGGCATCGATGGACTTGCATGCGGTCTTGCGGGGATATCTGCCGGGGCTTATGTTGTGCTTTCATATTTAGTGGGTCATTATAAGTTTGCCTCCTATCTTAATATACTTTTCATTCCCGGTGGTGGAGAAGTTGCGGTAGTACTTGCATCGGTTGTAGGAACTGCAATTGGTTTCTTGTGGTTTAATGCGCATCCCGCAGAGGCATTTATGGGCGATATGTCCTCCCTTCCCCTTGGAGGATTGATAGGCGTTTCTGCGATTCTCATAAAGCAGGAAATTTTGTTGATACTTGTGTGTGGAGTGTTCGTGGCGGAGGCATTATCCGTGATAATACAGGTGTTACATTACAAGAGGACGAAAAGGAGATTTTTTAAAATGGCGCCCCTCCACCACCACTTTGAGCTTATGGGAGTGCCCGAGTGTAAACTGGTGGTGAGGTTCTGGATAGTGGGTATTCTCTTTACATTGATTGCAATATCTACACTTAAGATAAGATAGACAGTGAAATTGAAGATTGACTATTGAAGA
>DFBT01000051.1 GCA_002366725.1 Caldifarciminota bacterium UBA3073 | reverse complement strand
AGATATCAGATACCCCGTGACGGTGATGTTGGGATAAAGATATACAACCTCGCTGGAATGCATGTTAGGACGCTGGTGGATGGAAGTGTAAAGGCTGGTGTGTATGTGATTGTGTGGGATGGGCGGAACGATGAAGGTAAATTGGTTCCCAATGGATTGTATTTCTACAGGATGGAGAGCAGTTCCTATCAGAAGACAAGGAAATTGATAAAACTGAGGTAGGGGATTTTTTTTAATTTTGTCGGAAAGTAGCTTCTGACACCGCTTGACTATCCGTCATTGCGAGGGATGTCATTGCGAGGAATGTCATTGCGAGGCGAAGCCGAAGCAACCTCCGAAGCAATCTCCGAAGCAATCTCATCTGTGGTTTTCAAAGATAAATAGAGATGCGATATTTTTCAATAATATCTATATTTCTTTTTGCCTCCGCTTTAGCCGGACCATTTGACCCCAGGTACCACACATACGATGAGGAGCTTGCAGAGCTTGATTCCCTTTGCGGCGAATACGGTGATATTATGGTACTCGATACACTTGGGTGGTCTTCTATAGATAGTATCCCAATAGTCGGGGTAAAGATATCGGATAACCCGGATGTGTTTGAGGACGAGCCAAAGGTTCTTTACAACGGACTCCACCACGCGGAAGAATTCGTGAGCACAGAGTTCTGTATGTATCTTATAAACGACCTTCTCGCTGGATATGGACACAATGCGGAAATAACCAGGTGGACCGATTCCGTGGAGATATGGGTTATACCTATGTTGAATCCAGAGGGACACGGTGTGGCGATAACGGGTGTCGATACCATCTGGAGAAAGAACAAGAGAGATAACAACGAGAATGGTGCATTTGATACGGATTTTGACGGGGTGGACCTGAACAGAAACTATGACTTCAAGTGGGATATTGGGGGTTCTACCGACCCGCCGTCGGAGTATTACCGGGGTCCCAATCCATTTTCTGAGAACGAAACCAGGATCATCAGGGACCTCACGCTTCAGAATCGATTTATGTTTGATATATGCTATCACTGTGCCAGGACGGGACTGACCGAGATGGTCTACTATCCCTGGAGGTGGCACGGCCAATTCAGTCCGGATGATGATGTGATACAGGTAATTGCGGACAGCGTGGCGAAGAGTATTCCGAACTTTGCCGGAACGGGAACATACACGGCTCTGTACGGCAATTTATCTCAGGGAGGTTCCGCCAGGAACTGGTTTTATGGAGCCGTTGGAACTATAGCCTTTACCATAGAGCTGAGTGAGAGGTGTTACCCGCCCGGTGAATTCGTCGACAGCATCTGTGAAAATAATCTCGGTGGACCATACTATCTGCTTGAGAAGGCAATTTCCGGACCCGGACTTACGGGTCACATATACGATTCTCTCAGCCTCGCACCACTTGAGGCGGAGATCGAGGTGTTCGAGGCGACAGATTCAGTTATAAGACCCAGAATGAGTGAGCCCATGTATGGGAGATTTTACAGATTGCGTACTCCCGGTGTGTATACCGTGAGGGTATCCGCGGACGGTTACAGGACGAAACTCCTTGAAGATGTTGTGGTCGAAAGTGACGGATTTACCCATATGGATGTATTCCTCACAAGAGATGGGGGAATAGATGAAGAGCACATTGAGGATTTCGTCTGTCCGCGTGTAATTCCGAATCCGTTTTTGAACGAGACCAGGATAGAGGCAGGTGGAAATACCACGGTGAGGATATACGATATATGTGGAAATGTTGTGAAGACACTGGTGCTTTCCGGCGACGCTGCCATGCTCTGGAATGGGACTGACGACGGGAACAGGTGTCTGCCATCGGGTATATACTTTTGTGTGGGAAGAAGTGGCAAAGACACCTTCTGTAAAAAGATGGTGAAGCTCGCAGATTAAAAAAACTACTGCGACCAGCGGGATGAATATATCCCGCTGCCGTATCTGAGTATCCTTCTCTGTCCAGAACCATCCCAGTGCATGGTGTAAAGTTCATATCTTCCGCTGCGGTTGGATATGAAGGCAATATGAAGTCCATCCTTTGACCAGGACGGCTCCTCGTTGTTGCCCAGGAATGTGAAACAGGTTCTACCTTCTCCGGTTACGAGTATGGTGTATATATTTAATCTCTTTTCCTCATCCATGGCGACATAGGCGATTCTGTCTCCCCTCGGGGACCATCTCGGTGATGTGTTGTACCATCCATCGTATGTCAGCCTTCTCACCCCACTCCCATCGCTTCCCATAATGTATATCTGCGGACTGCCTGAGCGGTCAGAGACGAAGGCTATTTCTTTCCCCGTCGGCGACCAGGTGGGGGATGTATCTATTGCTCTGTTCACCGTAAGTCTCCTTATCTTCTTGCTCTTTAGGTCTATGGTATATATCTCGGCATTTCCGTCCTTCGAGAGCGAAACCGCAAGTTTTTTTCCGTCCGGCGAGAAGGCGGGGGCGGTATTCAAGCCCTTTCTGTTCGATATTATCTTCTTCTCACCCGTTTGCGTATCGAAGAGATAGAGACAGAGATTGTCCCCATTGTAAGAAGTGAATGCAATTTTTTCACCGTTGGGTAATGGGGCAAGAGAGAGACAGTGGTCACTTATATTTAGAAAGCTCGGATTGTACCCATCGTAATCCGCAATTGTAAGCCTTTTTTTTCCAACTAATTTTGTGAGAAAGAATATCTTCGTTCCACATATTCCCTTCTCCCCGGTCAGTGTTTTTATTATATCGTCAGATACGGCGTGGCAGGCATCCCTTATACCCGGGGATAGGGGATAGTTTCCGTTCATTATCTTTGTCATTCTCGGCGTTTCATATAGGGTGATGTGCAGTTCATCTTCGGTTACCTCACCGGATATGTGGGTTACCGCATCTTCCTTTATATCAAAATAGAGTGAGAATCTCAGGTCTTTCTCTATGATTTCTCTTATGGAATCGCAGATGGGTTCCATACCCGGTGAGGGAGAAAACTCGTCAATGGTGATACAAAGTTTTCTCCGCTCTCCCACCTCGATCCTCAACCACACATCCTGGGCTAAAAGAGATGAGAATATAAAAATCAGTGTAATTATCCTGAGTAATGCCTTAATCACAGATACCCCTTATAATAACGGCGGAGGAATTTATATCAAATATCAAAAGTCAAAATGCAAAATTACAAATCAAAAATCAAATATAAATTGAGGTTTCCTGATACATCGGGATATAAAGGCATTTTTAATATTTAATGTGTATTTTTGATTTTTAAGATTTAATTTTTGATTTGTTGGTTACGGTTTATACGCAAATTCAAAAAATACGCCCAGGCTCTTCTCCCTGTATTCCGGGGGGAGGGGGGGGAGAGTTTTTGTGCGATTTACCGCCCTTATGACGGACTGGTCAAACAGATAATTGCCCGATGATTTGTATACTTTTACTTCCTTTATTCTACCGTCCCTTGTTATGAAAAAGTGGACAACTGCCGATATTTTCTCTCCCCTGTATGGGTTTTTCCAGTTTTCCCCTATCCTCGAAATTATCGTCGAGAGGTAGTATGAATACTTGAAATTTGCATCGGTTTGTACCTTTCCCACCGCCCCCTCCGTCTCGCTCTTCTTTGCCTTTTCCGTCTTTGCCTTCACTTTTTTCTTTTCTTTTGTCTTCTTGGCTTTCTCGAGCACATAGGTGGAGGGACGGGAGACAATTTTCACGCTGTACACCTCTCCCATTGGATATGCTTTATCAACCTTGAGCAGTGAGGGGAGCAGAAATATCAATACGGCACCGATGTGGATGTAAAGCGATATAAAAACCTCTTTTTTCATAATCTTTTTGGACGCAGATATACGCAGAAACACAGGATATTTAATTTAAAATTCGGGAATGTCCCAAAGTGTTGTGAT
>DFBT01000093.1 GCA_002366725.1 Caldifarciminota bacterium UBA3073 | reverse complement strand
TCAATTATTTAAGTCTTTTTTAAAGTAAAGCTGAAGGTACTCCCTTTGTCTAAACCCTCACTATCCACCCATACAGTCCCACCCATGGTCTCGACCAACCGCTTGACGATAGAAAGACCCAGACCCTTACTCTTTTTAACTTCTCCCGATTGATCGGCTATTCTATAAAATTCCTGAAAGATTTTATCGTGTTCCTCTTTAGAAATCCCCTGTCCATTGTCTTTCACATTTACCTGTATAAACTTATCATTCTCAACCAAACTCACCTCAATTTTACCTTTTCTCGGGGTGTATTTAACGGCGTTGCCTATAAGATTGTTCAATATCTGCCGCATTGCCTTCGGGTCCGCATATGCGTTATCAATTGACCTGTCCCCAGTAAACTCTATGGATTGTTCCCTTTCCTTTGACGCCGTGGCAAAATCCTCTATGCTCCTTTCTATTACTTCCACGGGATTGAAGTTCTGCGGGGTAATGGGAGTTTTTCCCGATTCTATCCTCGACAGGTCCAGAATGCCGTCAACGAGGTCGTCCAGATAGCGAATACTCTCAAGTATCCTGTGCATCCTGTTCTCCTGCTCTGGCGTGAGGTCTCCCCACCTTTTGCTGAGAAGGAGGGAGACATAACCGCTTATGGTGCTGAGCGGCGTTCTGATATCGTGGGATAATGTCGATATGAACCGCGATTTAGATTCATTCAGTTCCTCAAGTTTGACCATATATCTTTCTAATTCCAGTGCCGCCTCCTTACGGTAGGTAATATCAATGAGATTTCCAAGCACCGCCTCTCTCCCCTGATACTCAACTGTAGAAGCTATCGCATCAAACCAGATGAGCTCGCCATTCTTTTTTATCCCCCTGAATTCATAATTGGGGATGGCAGATTCTCCCTTCTCCCCCCACAGCCCATTTTTCACAACCTCCCTGTCATCGGGATGAACCAATTTCCAGAATTCCTTCCCAAGAAGTTCTTCGCGAGAATAACCGCTGAGGTGCTCAAGGCGTTTGTTAACAAATCTCAATTTTCCGTCCTGAAGGATATATATTGCCATCAGGGAGTTCTCACACACCGCCCGGTACTTCTTCTCAGACTCCTCCAGTGCCTTTTTCATTTTCTCTCGCTCCGTTATATCCGTGAGAACCGCCATGGAGGCAGCATAAGTCCCATTGGGTTTAAACAACGGCACCACCGATACAATAAACCTATGGGGAATACCCTCTTTAAACATAGAACTGTAGAGAACGGTCTCGTACTTTCCGGATTTCTCTTTTTTTCTCTCCACCGTTCCCTTCCAAAACCTGGAGAATTCCTTCTGATTTGTCAAATTGGAGAGATTCGTCCCCACAAGTTCGTTCTTCCTGTATCCAAGAATATCCGCTATAGCCTGATTTGCAAAGATGATATTTCCATCGCCATCTACAAGGATAATACCCTCACCGGTGGTTTCCACAAGGGTTCTGTATCTCTCTTCAGATGCCTGCAGTTCAGCATATAATCGTGAGGACTCTATGACGACGCCCGCCTGGTCGGCAAATATCTCAAACAGCCTGATATCATTCTCAGTTGGTCTTCTGCCGTCCATGGGATTATCCGGGGAGATGAACCCGAGAATTCTCTCTTTGCCGTAGATGGGAACAAGTAATGCATCCCTCTCGTGCCACCCACCGGGCAGCAAGTCGGACACGGGTGTTACAATGAAACCCCCGGGGTAGTCCTTCAAGACATCCCAGTGTGTATGGTCTATATAGTAGGAACGACTTATCTTGAACTCGTCGCGGAGATATTTCTCCACCGATATCAGGGGAATCGGTTGCCGGGCGAGAATTTCACGGCTTTTTTTCTCGTCATATCCCGCCACTGCAACCGCTCGAGATATGCCCTTGCCGTAATCCCGAAGGGATAAAACAACTTGCCGCCAGCCCAGGGTGTTGACCACTATGTCGCAGATATTCTGAAGGATAGCCTCAAACCCCAATTCCAACCTCATTTTATCTCCTATATCAATAAGGCTCCTCAGCTGACTTGTATATCTCTCCTCCCTCCGCTTCAGTTCGGTGATGTCATTTAAAAGAAGTACCGCCCCCGCAAATTTGGAATCTTCAACTATCGGGACCCCCCTGAAGGTAATATAAGTTTCTCTCCCATATACGGGTGAAAAAGGCACCTCACCGGATATTTCCTCACCCCCCACAAGTTTGTTGAGCTGGGGTACCAATCCCGCCTCCTTTATGGAAGGAACATCTCTTATATCCATTCCCATTTCCCTCGACTCTCCTTCGGGATGTACACCCATAATTCTCTTCATCTCGGGGCTCTCATATTCAATTCTCAGCTCTCCGTTCAATTTCATTATGCCCGCCGGTGAGCTGTTCAAAATGCCCCTGTTAAAGTCCAAAAGCAATTTGTACAATTTTTCCGATTTTCTTATCTTTGCGAGTAATTCTCTCTGCCGTGTAATATTCCTACCAAAAATCACGGTGCCAACGATTTCTCCACCCTTGCGAATTGGCGCCGCGTTAATATCCAGGGTCAGAATCTCCCCCCTGCTGTTGTATATTCGCATAGTGGAGGTGAGAGATTTTCCTTTCAGGGTTCGTTCAAATACCTCCCGCACACGGGGAAGGTCTTTGGAAACAACAATGGGTGCAAAACTCTCACCCATCAGTTCGTCGAGCGGGTATCCACTGACCTTTTCTGCCGTTTTATTGATATAGGTAAATTTACCCTGTGTGTCCAGCATCCATATCAAATCGTAGGCGTGCTCGACCATGGTATGATACCTCTTCTCAGATTCCCTCAGTTTTTCTTCTATATCCTTTCTCTTTACGAGATCTCTCGCCACGGCAACGAAGGAACGGGTATGTTTCGTTCTGGAAGGAGAGATGGAGAATTCGACGGGTATTTCTTTGCCGTCCTTCTTTACGCATTGGACTTCTATAGCTATTTTCGGTGCTCCCAGCCTTTTAAGGATTTTGAACATCCTTGTATATCTCTCTCTGTCTTTTTCTATTATGAGCATCTCGGGCGACTTGCCCAACATCTCTTTCCTTGAATAGCCAAACATATCCTCCGCAGCACGGTTCCAGAATATTACTTTTCCCCACTCATCTAAAGATATGATACTCCCCGAGCACGCCTCTAAAATTCCCCTGTACTCTATCCGGAGTTTATGCAATGCCTCCACATAATCCTTCAGTCCCCCGGCTTTCGAACCCCGACTTATGTTATCTTTTCGCATATGCCTCCATCTTCGCCACGAGAAAAATCTCTAATTTCAGTTGATACGGTGTCGTTAAAAATGGAACACGGATAATCACATAATATATTATACTCAATTTTTGCAAAAATGTCAAGAAAAAAATCGGACGCACCTGCCTGCCGGTAGGCAGGGATAAACGCAGATTACCCATGATTTTTTTATTGCGGTTTTCAGGAGTAATGTCATTGCGAGGGATGTCATTGCGAGGGATGTCATTGCGAGGCGAAGCCGAAGCAACCCCCGAAGCAACCCCCGAAGCAATCTCCAGCTGACATATACTCGATACTATAACTCGTTGTATAGTTTCCTATACGAACAAGAAAAAATTTCACCACAAAGACACAAAGTTCACATTGAATATTTTCAATTGACAATTGCTTTCAATTTCAATCGTCAATTACTTGAAGCGCTTCTTACCTGCTCTACGGAGGGAGAGGGATTCGAACCCCCGTCCCGCCAAAGCGGGAACACGATTTCGAGTCGTGCGCCTTCATCCACTCGGCCATCCCTCCGCCGTAGACCCCGATGAAATAGCTCACAAGTTCGCATTTCACCCTGTACACTAACGCTACAGGGCAGGAAGGGTAAACCATTGACAATTTACAATTGATGATTGACGATTGACCAATGACAATTGACTATTGACTATTGACGATTGACTAATGACCAATCTTCTTTACTTTCAGTGTAAGCCCTTTAATCTCAATAACCTTAACCTTCTCCCCCTCCTCTATAACCTCGTCAGACTCTGCATTCCATAGTTCCCCCGAAACAGAAACAACCCCCTCGCCTTCTATTCTCCTCTTCACCCTCCCCATCTGTCCCACGATGCCCTTCTTTCCAGTTGTCGGCTTTCTCCTCATTGCCCTGAATGCCATCCCGAGTGCAAATACAAAAAATCCTCCCACCAATATCGCGGTAGTTATAATGAGTGGGACGGAGATTTGAAGGAAGCTCTCCTCTGAGCGAATGAGCATCATAGAACCGAGGATGAGCGATACCACCCCACCTATTGCGAGTGGACCGTATGTGGGGGTGAGTACCTCAAGGACGAAAAATATGGCGGAAAAAACTATCAGTGCGAGCCCGGCATAATTTATTGGTAGTATCCTGAACGCAAAAAATGCCAGAAGAAGACAGATTGCGCCGAATACCCCCGGTATGAATGTACCGGGCCTCGAAAATTCAAGGATCAATCCGTAGATGCCGAGTATCAGAAATATATATGCGAGGTTTGGATTGGCAAGTTTTGAGAAGAACCTCTCTCTCAGCGTCTGGGGAATCTCAACTACCTCTCTCCCCTCTGTTTTTATCATCTCTTTCCTACCGGGCAGTTCGACCTCCATCCCGTCTATAAGAGAGACGAGCTCCCCTCTTGAATCCGCAATGAGGTCTATAATACCCAGCTCAAGTGCTTCCTTCTCCGTCACCGAGACGCTCTGCCTCACGGCTTTCTCCGCCCAGTCCGCATTTCTCCCTCTCTTCTCCGCTATCGATCTTATATACGCCACCGCATCGTTCACCACCTTTTCCGCCATCTCCTCGTCGACCTGCTGTTGCCCTATGCTCACGGGATGTGCGGCTCCAATGTTCGTCCCGGGAGTCATAACGGCGATATTGGCAGCCAGTGTAATAAAGACCCCGGCAGATGCCGCCCTCGCGCCGGATGGGGTGACATAGACTATAACTGGTACATCTGCATTTAGTACAGCCTTCACGATCTCCCTCATTGCCTGGTCAAGCCCACCCGGTGTGTCAAGCTCTATTATGAGGGGGGAACCGTCCCTCTCGGAGATATTTATGCACCTTACGCAGTAGTCTGCGCACATGGGTTCTATAATCCCATCCATCTTCGCCGTGTATATTGGTGACAACGATACAAGTACAAGAAACGCCAACATATACCCTCCCTCACAAACTACTGTGATGACAAAAAGTTAACCCACCCGCGCCGCCAACCGGCGGATGGGGGGCACAGAGATTTTTCATGAGAAAAGAAATCTCAGGACTCGTCTTTAAACTTCTTTCTAATCCTGGGTGGATGTATGTATATGGGCTCTATTGCTTTATCGGGGGCTTTCCCCTCTCTGTACGAAAGCACACCCAGGTGGGCAACATCGCTTCCGCGGGGTGAATCTACATTGGGACTTAAAAAGCGTGCTCTGCCGCCGAACTTTTGCAGTATCACATCCCTGTAGACCTCTACGGCATCACCCAGAAATAGCGCATCTCCCTCTATCATATTAATAAATCCATAAGGCTCCACTGCCCCGACGGGAACTACCTGTTTGCCACCTCTATATACTGCAGTATATACATCCCCCCCTTTCGCATCAATCATGGGTACGACCTGTTCACAGAGATTTAGAAACCCCGACACCAGGGCGTCAAGGGTCGGAATACCATAAACGGGTCTGGACAGCGAAAAAGACAGTCCCTCCACGGTAGCTATGCCAACCCGCAGACCGGTAAAAGAACCCGGACCAATGGAACAGGCAAAGAGATTTACATCATTAAGGGACAATCCGCTCTCTTTTAATGCCGTGTGAATCAGTGTATGAATCCTATCTGAGGACGGAACACCGGTATTACAATAACCATCGTATATCGTTTGATTATCCCTGACTATACCCAACCCAATGGCAAATGTAGATGTATCTATACCGAGACAAACCATCATCTAATTATATCCCAATTTTCTGAAAAAGTCAAGTAAAAAAATTTACCACAGAGTGCACAGAGAATCTTTGCTAAAAAAGAACAAAAACTCTGTGCTCTCCTTTCTACCTGTCCATACGGATGCCGTGCATCGGTAGACAGGCAAACTCAAGATCTATTCAATCTCAATTATTCTAAACAAATAGCTCAAACATTTGAGTACACAGAGGATAAATAAATATTGTTTCTCCGTGTCCTCTGTGGTATAGTTTCCTATACGATTAAAAAATTGGACAGGGATTGTCCGAAGGTCTAATTAAAAACTTGACATTCTGCAGTTTTTATGGTATGATAATTACTGCGATGGTTGATGCCCTCGTAAGCATCTACCGGAGCTCTTACATTAACCCCTGCCAATGAGACAGAAAATAACAGCGGGAATTGAGGTTGTAAGACCACTGAACGGAGCAATAGCTGCGCTTTCAGTGCTGATAGGTGCAATGTTGACCAAACAGGGCATCACACACACGGTCTGGCTCGCCGCTCTTTCCTGTTTCCTCATAACGGGTGGAGGAAACGCCATAAATGATATCGCCGACACGGATATCGATATGGTAAATAAACCCAAGAGACCAATACCATCTGGAAGGCTATCTCGAAAAGGTGCCTGGATTCTCTCATCATCTCTATTTATACCTGGAATAGCCATTGTCGCTCCCGTTTCTTTCGAGTTAATTAAGATGGCGATACCCGTAACCTGTCTCCTCTTCCTCTACTCCTTCTCTCTGAAGAGGAAGGGACTCCGCGGAAACACCGCGGTTGCATTTCTTGGAGGACTTCCCTTTGTATACGGGGGAATCGCCGCGAAGTATGCAACACCGACGATAATACCCTTTGTATTTGCATTTCTCTTTCATCTCTCGAGGGAACTCGTAAAGGACATTGAAGATATGGAAGGGGACAGGGGATACGCACAGACATTTCCCCTCGTTCACGGTGTAAAAAGGACGATAAAACTTGTGAATACACTGTTGATCCTCCTCATAGCTTTTACATTTTTCCCTTACATGGCGGGTATCTACAGATTACCATATTTCCTTTCGGTCCTTTTCCTGGTCAATATTCCATTGGTATTGTTCCTGTTTCTGATGAACGGGGAGAGGATATCCTTCAGCCGTGCGGATAGATTGCTCAAATTGGGTATGCTGGGAGGAATGGTTGCTTTGATCCTGGCGGGTTTTTAGGTGCCGCAAGTTTCCCTGTAGATGATATGGATATATACAATTTCCCACAAATGTACGAGGTCGCATTCAGAACTATTCCACCCTTGAGCCTCTGGAGGAGAGAGTGGGAAAGGGAAGTTTACAGATTTCTTGTTTCTCTACCCTTCCCCCCGTCATCCCTGCTCGATGCCTGTTGCGGAACGGGATTTCTCTCCACATTGATCAAGGAGGTATACCCAAACACCAAAATAGTTGGAATCGATAAAAGTGAATCTATGATAAAGTTTGCAAGTGCCCATTTTCCCTCTGCAGAATTCAGATGCGAGGACTTCTCATCGCTAACAGAAAATTTTGATGTGGTCATAATCGGAGGAGGACTCACAACCATCCCGATCGGGGATACAGTTGAAGTGATAGAAAGGATCGCTCCTCTCTCTTTCATTCTGTCGGGCTACAAAAGTTCTATATGGAGTCTATCCCACAGATTATTTACACGGGTTGTAATGGGAGAAAGATGCTATATATATACACCATCTCAAATCAAAGAGATATTCGCATCGCGGGGTATAAATATCAAGATAAGGCAAATAGATGTTATAGAGGGTAGCTACGCGGTATATAAACTGTAGACTAAAGACCGAAGACTAAAGACATAAGACCATTTACTTGTGAGGTCTTTGGTCTGTAGTCTTTCTTTTAATTTTGCATTTTAATATTTGATTTTTAATATAACTATGGGGATTCTCTTCTTGTCGTTTCTCATAATTTCTTCTCCGAATTATGCCTATGTTGAGATAGAAAAGGGAGAGGGATGCGAGAGTATTGCCGAAAAGTTGCATGAGGATGGAGTCGTAAGGCATCCCCTCCTGTTTACCGTCTGGGCGAGAATTACGGGGAATGACAGAAGAATTAAGGCGGGTAGATACGAGTTCAATGCCCCGTCCGGTATAAGGGAAGTATTGAGAAAAATGGTGAGGGGCGAAGTTCTCGATATAAGGGTAGTTATACCCGAGGGAAAAAATATCTTTGAGGTGGCACAAATATTCCAAAGCCATGCGGGTATGGACGGTGGGGAGTTCATCGAACTCGCAAGGGATTCTTCCCTGATGAACAAATTCGATATCCATGCCCCCACACTTGAAGGTTTTCTATTCCCCGACACCTACTTCGCTTTCGACTCTATTCCCCCGGGAAGGGTAATTGAGATGATGGTGAAGAGGTTCTTTGAGATGTTCGATTCCACTATGCGGAAGAGGATGGACAGTCTCGGATTTACACTGAACGAAGTTGTCACCCTCGCCTCCCTCATTCAGTTGGAGGCAAAGGTGAGAGAAGAGATACCCATAATCTCGTCCGTGTATCACAATCGACTTGAAAAGGGCAGGAGACTTGAAAGCTGTCCCACAATTCTGTATATACTACCCGAAAGAAAGAGTAAATTGTTCTATGAGGATCTCACAATAGATTCTCCATACAATACATACATGCATCCCGGTCTGCCCCCCGGAGCCATCTGTAATCCGGGCAAAGATGCGATACTTGCCACCCTCTATCCCGTAAAGACCGATTATTTATACTTCGTTGCAAAGGGAGACGGCACCCACATATTCTCGAAGACATACAAAGAACATACAGCGGCAAAGAAGGGGATAGGTGGTAGGGAGGGGAGATGAGGTAATGGGGTATTGGGATGATGGGGTAATGGGGTGATGGGGTATTGGGGTATTGGGGTGATGGGGTAATGGGGTATTGGGGTAATGGGGTGATGGGGTATTGGGGTAATGGGATGATGGGATGA
>DFBT01000068.1 GCA_002366725.1 Caldifarciminota bacterium UBA3073 | reverse complement strand
TGCGAAGCAAATTTTTCTTGACAATTACCACAATGTGTGGTAAAATTGTAATCGCAGAGAACGAAGGGAAAAAAATGCAAAAATCAAATATCAAATCCCAGCCCCATTTAGCGAAGCTGGGTGGGGTGTAAAATTATCCGCGGGATCCGTATGGACAAATTAAAAATCAAGGATATTGCAGTAGCCCCGCAAATGTCCTGCCTCTGGCGGGATCCCGATATGGCGGGATGGGATTTCCACGGAGTTTATCCCGCCACAGGCGGGGTTCCAACAAGCTACGGTACTCCAACAGTCTGCCCATACAGGTCGTGTGACAGATAGGGATTTCACTAATAAGAAAAGGTAGTTTAATCAGGGAAATCCGTGACTCATTTTTGATGTTTACATTTTGATTTTTAATTTACTTTGCGGGGGTATTTATGAGAAAGATTGTCATTGCAGTTTTGATGTCTCTTTCGACATATCTTTTCCCGGCCGAGGTCTCATTTCCCGGAACGCCAGCACTCTCACCTGACGGGAAGAGGATTGCATTCTCGTATGAGGGCGATATATGGGTCGTGTCGGACAGCGGTGGTATTGCGGTGAGGCTCACAAAAAAGGGATATAATTACAGACCTGCATGGTCGCCAGACGGAAAATATATTGCCTTCAACACCGACAGAAATAAGAATTTCGATGTATATGCCATATCACTCGACGACGGCTCTCTTGTGCAGGTTACCTACTATACGGGAGACGATATATTGCGCGGGTGGGAGCCCCGGACGGGGAATATTCTCTTTACTTCAAGGAGAGAGCTCTCTCACCGCGGGGCAGTACCATATATGGTGGGACTGTCGGGGGGCAACCCGAAACCCGCTCTGAGATTTATTGTATCCGACATCGGTATCTCAGGGGATGGGATGATAGCATTTACGAAGGGAAATTACTCCTGGTGGCGGAAGGGATACAGGGGTTCTGCCGCGAGCGATATATGGCTCTGCGAGGGAGACAGTGTATATCTCCTGTTTGGAGAGCACTCGGACTGTAACGATGGTCATCCGATGTGGGCAGATTCGGGCATCCTGTATTTTCTATCTGACAGAGGTGGCACCTCGAATATTTATAAATATTCATTTTCAATGGGTGAGCTCCTACAACTCACATATTTTGAGGATGATGGAGTGAGAGAGCCCGCAATAGACGGCGCGGGTAAAAGAATTGTATTTGAGAGGGGTTTTGGTATCTATATACTCGATACCCGCACACTCGAGGTGAGAGATGTGGAGATAGAAGCAATGCAGGAAGAGTGGGAGGATGTGTGGCTTACAGAATGCAAGGAAATAAGCGAATTTGCCGTCTCCCGAGGAGTGGTTGCATTCGTCCTTCGGGGGGATGTGTATGTGGGGGACACCTCGGGGGGAAAGGCGAGGAGAGTAACTGACTGTTCCGGTAGGGAGACGGGTCTCGAGTTCGCAGATGAGGGTAAGGTACTGTATTTTGCATCCGATAGAGACGGAGATTACGATATATACGGGATAAGAAGTTCGGAGAAGGATATAGAGAGGCTCGATCTCTCTCTGTCCATAAAAGAGGAGAAGATAATATCAACGCCATTAGACGAAAGGAGACCGAAAATATCGCCCGACGGAAAGAAAATGGCTTTCATAAGGGACAGGGGGAAGCTGATGTTGTATGACCTCAAACGGAAGAAGGAGAAACTTCTGGCACAGGAATGGGTAATACCCGAATACGAATGGTCCCCCGATGGCAGGTGGATAGCATACAGGGGAGGCGATTATATAGACGACATCTACCTGATAAATGTCGAGACGGACGAGATTTGCGATGTATCAAAACATCCAGATTCCGACATCTCTCCCGCCTGGTCGGGCGATGGAAGGATGCTTGCGTTCTCATCAAAGAGGGAAGGAGATGAATACGATATATGGTGGCTGTACCTGCGAAAGGAGGATGATGAGAAGACGGAAGAGGACTGGAAGAGGGAGAAATTGATTGCCGAGAAGGACACCATCCCCCATGTGACGGTGGATTTTGAAGACATAGATGAGAGGGTTAGAAGGGGAACGAAACTGCCGGGCGATGCCGTTCTATTTTCCATATCCCCGGATAACGAGAGATTCATATTCAAGAGTAATCACACAGGCAAGGTCGACCTCTATACCATAGAAAAGGGTAACAAAAACCTGAAGCCCTTGACCACCGGAGGTATGGACCCCGCACAGGTGGCGGTGGAGAAGGATGAGGTCTACTACCTCTCCAAGGGGAAGATACGAAGAACAGATATGGGGGGCGGGTCACAGAAGGTGATAGACTTTGACATAAGGGAGAAGATAGATATAAGATCCGAGAGGGAACAGATGTTCTGTGAGGTGTGGAGAACATTGAAAAATGAGTTCTACGACGAGAATTTTCATGGAGTTGACTGGGACAGTATGTATAATAAATACAGAGAGCAGGCGCTCGGGATGAAACATCCGTGCGAGTTCAGGAATGTGGTAAGACTCATGCTTGGTGAACTCAAGTCATCTCATCTCGCCATATACAAGGTTCGGAAGTCACTCCCACTCTCCACGGGTATGCTCGGGGCGGTATGGGACTTTGATTACGAGGGAGAAGGTGTAAGGGTGAAGAGGATAATAAAGTGCACACCGGCATACGGTAAGGAGAGTAGACTGTACGAGGGAGATATCATATTGAGTGTCGACGGCACGGATGTTGGGGGTGGTAACATATACGAGCTTATGGAGGGTAAGTCGGGTGAACTCGTGAGGCTGCGGGTGCTGGATAAAAACGGGAAGAAGAGGGATGTGTGGATAAGGCCTTCGGACATAAATGAAATCAACAGGTGTCTTTACGAGGAATGGGTGGACGAACGGAGGGATATGGTGGAGAAACTCTCAGGCGGAAGACTGGGGTATATCCACATACCACATATGGGGTGGGCATCTGTAGATAAATTCCAGCAGGAAGTTTACAGACGGGGACTTGGGAAGGGCGGGCTCGTCATCGATGTGAGGAATAACTCGGGTGGTTGGATCGCCGACTATCTCTTGATGATGCTCGATACGAGGGTTCATTCTTATACGATCTGGAGGGGTGGCAAACCGGGTTATCCCGTGTCCGAGCGGTTGCCATACTATGTGTGGACGAAACCATCCATTGTGCTGATAAACGAGAGAACGGTGAGCAACGGTGAGATATTTGCCCACGCATACAAGACGCTCGGCATAGGTAAACTCGTGGGTAACAGGACACGCGGTGATGTAATCAGTACGGGCAGGAGGACTCTGAGGGACGGGACGATATTTACCGTCCCGGGAAGGAGATGGTACAGGATAAGCGATGGAATGAACCTGGAGGGAAGCGGTGCAATTCCAGATTATTATGTATGCAACCCACCGTACGAGGACACGCAGACCGCCGACGAGCAGCTGAAGAGGGCGGTGGAGATACTCCTTGGACAGTTAAAAGTGGAATAGTTACACAGTAATCCCCTCTATGGGATAATTTCTGGTTATTCCCTTGAAGTATATAACCAACAGCACTGCCCCCAGGACCGAAGAGAGTACGATCATGATGGTCTTGATGAGAAATATGTCGAATAGTGGTTCTCCCGTTCTCGAATAGAAGAAGCAAGAGACCACAAAGGGAATTAACCAGAGCAGTATTGCAAACCCCACTATTTTCAGCAACTTTTTCATAGTTACCTCCTCTCACACCACATCACCTTCTAATCGGCCTTAAGAGTCCACCAAGGAGTCCCCCCACCAGCCCAAGTATACCAAAGTACAGGGTTGAAGCGAAAACACCCGCACCGATCACAGCACCCAGGAATCCACCCAGAGCCGCCCCCGGCAACCCGCCAAAGATGCTGCCAAACAAACCGCCAACACCTGTGAGGATAGCTCCGGCAAATATACCATCGATCGTTCCGCTCAGGAAACCAGCCAACATACCCCTTCCCACACCACACGCGATCACACCGGCGACAAGACCGGCGATAATGGGCCCAAGTACGGGAAGGGGACTCAAAACCACCATTGCTATGGCACCGACAATCACAGCCAGAATTATCATGATACCCCCTTTTTAGCCACTCCTGCCTGCAGACGCAAACACTTTATATGAGCTAAAAATTTATCTGAATCCGCCATTTTGATCAAACTATCAACGGGGATAAAGCCTGCCAGAAGCCTCACCATCGATGCATAAATGGGATAAGATAGTAGCTATCAAGGCATGCGCTTTGTGAGCCAGTTCGTGAATTGCGAGTTTCTTATAGCAATCCTCATTCCATTGGTAGTCGGGATAGAGGGTTTTGTAAATTGATTCATATTTTTCGATGGAAAGTATGGAGAGGGTCTTATCATGTACAGTTCCGCAAAAGGTCTTAATAATTTGGTCCAAAGGAATACCGAAAACCTCCGCCATCCCACTCCTGAGTAAATCGGTATCATTGTAAACCACAGCATCGGTTATTATCTCGTCGGGGTCAACTGTGAATCCCACATCTCCAAACCAGAATACAACATGATTCAAAGAGGAAACGATGAGGCTATGGTAATGTGTTCGTTCATTTTCGAGCTCAGGGGGTAAAGATAAGTTCAATTTTGTCGGCATAGTTCCTTTGACTCCAAAGTAAACAGATATCGGCTAATTCATTTATATCCGCGGTCAACCGGGGAAATACCTCCAATATGCGAAGTCCCTGTTTTTTTAATCATTAGATTCTCCAAAGGGCTCTTTCAGGTATTTCTTTGCGGAATCGACAGCTCCCTGATAGTTTATGTCCATATCAATCACTTTATTATATTCTGTTATTGCAAGCTCACGCATCCCTTTTATATCGTAGCAATTCCCCAATAAATTGTGTGCCCAGGTTTCGATCACCGGCTTAATGCTTCCGGCTTTTCCCGATATGCATTTTTTGAATGCCTCTATCGCATTGTCGTAATCCTCCTTATTCATGTAAATTTGTCCAAGATTCAGCCAGGTAATTGCATCGTCTGGTTTTTCTTCTATTATTTTTAAAAATCCTTTTTCTGCTCTATCGTTTAATCCTGCACCAAAATAAGCGTGTGCAAGTTCTTTTTGTGCCCTTTCTGTTGCAAATTCGAGCTCCTCCCTTTCGTCACCAAATATATAAAATCCGGCGTGCACCGTCTTCTCTGTAAGTCCCTTGAGTTCTATGGCGGGCGGAAAAGCCGTTGAACCCCCCGGTTGCATGAATCTAAAGGTCTTCTTTACACCCGTTTTATTTGAGATCGCTTCAATATTACTCCCTATGCAAACTATTACGCGATTGGGATATAAATTACCGAATAAATAATCGGGGTCTTTTTTGGGTATTCCGCGCGATTCCATAAACTTTGCCAAAGCTTCTTCTGTGTCTAAGGCTCTGGAACCTGGTGTCATCATTTCTGCAACTGATGGGTCAACCGGTATCCACCCGTATGGTGGAAGCAGTATTTCTGCCCACTGATGGCCACTACCCGTAAGCCAGATGCATGTGACAGTTCTTGCGGGAATGCCAACCGCTCTACACAAAGCGGCAAATACAACGCTGAATTCTCCGCAATCACCTTTTAGTTTTTCGAATGAATTCTTCGCACCTCTTTCTTTCACATCGGGATATTCGTAGTTCATATTTACCACCACCCAATCGAATATTTTCTTTGCTTGAAAATAAGGATTCGTCTCTTTATCCACGAGTTCTGTTGCCTTTTCTCTTATCTCTGGTGTGATTTCGATCCAGGGTTCTGATTTTGTGTATCTCTTGTCTTCCTCACTTTCCTTTTGATAGGCTACAATCTTCAGCGGGTCAATCTGAATTTCCACTTTTTCGGGAAGAACCCGGAAGTCGTAGTAGAAAAACATCCGTTCTTTACCTTCCAGTTCGGTTTCTCGCCAGAAAACAATTTCGTTTCCATTTACAGAGTCGTGGATGAGCTCCACGGGCTCGGGATATATCTTTTGGATTTTTACAGCCTGTCCTCTGTGAGACATTGGTAAAGCTGCCCACAATAGAATCTCGGGCGACTTGCCCTCTACAGCCTTGATATTATCTACAACATACAAATAACGACCTTTAATCCATTCAGAACCCTGTACCGACAAAACAGGTGTCAGTAATAATGGGATTAACAAGAAAGGAAAAATTTCTCTAATCATTGTCTCCTCCTCTTACATTTTCCCTTTTTCAAGCTTCCGATAAATTGCTATCCAGGGGCTTCCAAAGAATTTTCTCTCCTTCTTCGTTGCCCTTCGATAATCCCCCTTTCCGCCCTTCCCATATTTCCTGAAGGGTTCCAAACCAGACTCGGGTTTATGTGAGTAGACATAAAGTCTGTTTGCGAGGTATGTTGCCACCGTATATCTTCTCTTTTCGCCAAACAGACCGAACCTTTCCACGAGTTTCTGCCATTCATCCGGAAACAACTTCTCGAATGTCGCCATGAAATCGAGAATGGTAAAAGAACTTTTGGGCAACTTCTCGATAGTTTCCAAAATCTTCCTCTCCTCGAGCATTGTTTTTTTCATTCCTTCCCCATCCCTTTGAGGCGGTTTAAAGCATCCCCGTATTTCTCGCTTCCTTTAGCCCACTCAATAAGTTTCTCGCACGGGAAATCATCACATTGACTGCAAAATTCTAACCCCTTCTCATCAACACAGCATTTGAGTATCCAGCAGTCTGGAGACCAGTGTTTTGTTCTGTCACCCTTACAACCCGAGCAGCGGATGTCCTCAAGCTTTACCTCTATATCCCTTTCCTTTTTAAACCAATCTACAATTTGCCGTGCTATTTCAGGATTATTTGATGCCTGGTGGATATCACATTCACCGCAGTCCAATCCACAAACTGCCACCATCTGATTTTCTTTATTCATACTTCCCCCCTTGGTTCTTAATAATGCAATTTCAGATTACGGTATCAGTGCATTTTTCGTTCCTGCCTGCAGGTTACATATTCACCGAGTTGCCTGAAGTTCAGCAACATTTTTCTCTTTCCTTTTTTATCTCACTTTCACAACCTTCACTGGTTTGTAGCCATTGGCTTCTATAAAATAAATGCCAACGTTGAGATCCTTGCCAATTATGTTGCTTTTAGTCGTCTCAATTAGCCTTCCAGAAAGATCGTAAATGTGCAGTAAATTATGCCCAGAAGATGCTGTACAACAACACCATACAAATGGATTAGGATATACCTTCAATGGTGGATAATCGGTGATTAGTGAGTTGTGGTTTACCTCTTCCACTCCTGTGCTTCCAGTTTCATCGGTCTTAATAAGATAGACATCAATACTACCTACACCGTAAGAGTATGTATATCCTGCAATGATGTAACCACCATCGCATGTGTTCTGGACACACTCGCCCCTATCAACATCACTCCCGCCGTATGTTTTTGTCCAAGTTGTGTCACCGAATGAGTCTGTCTTTATAAGATAAACGTCACCAGAACCTACTCCGTGGTAGTCTGTCAGCCCGGCGATGACAAACCCCCCATCAGGTGTATTCTGCACAGAATAGGCAGCGTCCCAATCACTTCCGCCGTATGTATGTGTCCAGAGCGTATCACCGAGTGAGTCCGTTTTTACAAGATAGACATCAAACACCCCCGCACCATAGGAGTTTGTCTCGCCGACGATGATGTACCCACCGTCAGGAGTATTTTGCACAGAGTAACCACAATCATTAACACTTCCGCCGTATGTATGTGTCCAGAGCGTATCACCTAAAGAATCTGTCCTTATAAGATAGACATCATGTATGCCTGCACCGTAAGACCATGTATCTCCAGTTATGACATAGCCACCATCAGGCGTGTTCTGGACAAACCATCCTTTATCACCATCACTTCCGCCGTATGTATGTGTCCAGAGCGTATCACCTAAAGAATCTGTCCTTATAAGATAGACATCAGCAGAGCCAGCACCATAAGAGGCTGTAAATCCTACTATGACAAACCCCCCATCAGGTGTATTCTGCACAGAATAGGCAGCGTCCCAATCACTTCCGCCGTATGTATGTGTCCAGAGCGTATCACCGAGTGAGTCCGTTTTTACAAGATAGACATCAAACACCCCCGCACCATAAGAGTTTGTCTCGCCGACGATGATGTACCCACCGTCAGGAGTATTTTGCACAGAGTAACCACAATCATTAACACTTCCGCCGTATGTATGTGTCCAGAGTGTATCACCCAAAGAATCTGTCCTTATAAGATAGACATCTCCGAACCCCGTACCGTAAGACCATGTATCTCCAGTTATGATATAGCCGCCATCAGGCGTGTTCTGGACAAACCATCCTTGATCACCGTCACTTCCACCGTAGGTTCTCTCAAAGGTTATAGCTACTGTTGCAGGTGCTTTGAGAGTAAGAAGCCCTACAAGCTCCAGAATACTCCTATATATAATACCCCCTCTCTTTTTACACGTGTTTTACTGCTATTTTATGTTGCTGAACTTCATATAACGGCTTATGTGTTTGAGAAGCCCGGCCCTCTAAGCATATTATCTCCCTGACCGGCGCCAATACTTAAAGCATGGAGAGCTGGATTTGGGCGGAGCGTCGCAAATCCCTGCGGATCCGTATGGACACGCTTATACGGCGTTACTTCACGCGTTTAGTGATTTTTGTAAAAATTGGAAATAACCTTAAAGGATTCTTTAGGCTCTATGTGACCATCAAGATACACTCTCACAACATTACAACCACCTATATCCAAATCCTTTTTAGGATTTTCTGAATATGTATAAAGTGGTTCTATAAACGTATAAACAAATGTCGCAAATATGCCCTCATTTTCAAATAATTCTAAATCGTACTTTATATAGTCTGCTTGTTCCTTTTCACTTCTTTTAAAACCTTCTTTTATTTCAAAGTTTTTCCAATCAACGGGATCACATCTCCCAGGTCCTTTATCAAATACACCAGCATAGGATTCAGAGCCAAATTCAGTTATTGCTATTGGTTTGCCTAATTCTTTCAATTTGCTTAGTTCTTTAATTAGTTTCTCTTCTTCTGATTTTGGCAAATATCTATTTAGACCAATAATATCGAAGAGGTCCCAATTAACTTGCTCCCAGTTACTGGCAGCATAAGTTATCTTCCCCTTAAAAAAATTCCTCACATAGGGAACAAGCTTTTCTAAAAATTGATTTAACAATTCATTTGAATTTCCAAGTCGTTCTTCTATTAGCTCCAGAGTATCTCTGTCTTTGCATTGCCATAGATATTGTACCCTCTTTTGGGCCGTTTCTCCAGATAATAATCCTTTCATATCCAATGTCAGTTCGTTTCCAATAACAAGAACTAATTCTGAATTTAATTTTCTCAGTCTTTCGGCTTGTTTAGCACATTCTCCCGTTAATTTTAATGTTTCTTCCTCTGTTTTATCAACAAATCTTGGAGATATCCAAACTTCTAAATTGTTATCAAATGCAATTTTTGAACACAATATCAACCTATCAATCCTATCTCCATAGATTCTAACTGCGTTGCAGTTCAATTCAGTTCTAATCATCTCAATTTCTTTTCGTGTTGATTTGGCTGTTAGTTTATCCCGTGAAAAATATTTAGGAGTAAACCCTGTTCCTGTATCGTAACAGATTCCCTTAATTTTCATTTAATCACCTCAATTTTTCTGTGAAGTAATGGCTTATAACGGTATCGATGTAAAAGAAGTTTGCAGAAGGTAAATTTGAACGATGTGAAACGGAGTTGAAATGTTTTTTACACCTTGATAATAATTAAAAGGGGTCAGGCAGACGTGTCTCAAGATACGCCATAGGCGTAAAATCAATTTGTGTTGTTGAAGCCCCGTTTTCTTATTTGTGCTTACTTCTACGAAAGTACAAGCAGTATTCCCGTATATTGCAGCGATTGTTAGTTCATCTAAACAATCCAATTAATAAACCTGTGCAATGTCCACCCGCATTAAAAAGCATATGTGTAATTATTGCGGGGATCAGGCTTTTTGTTTTTTCGCTATGATAACCGGCGATAATTCCCAATATAAACGCAAATAATACAATGGTGAGCACTGTAGCACTGTCCATACCCATTGTTAGTAGCGTAATGTGCATTGATGCAAAAAATAAAGCGCTTACAAGTACGGGAAGACTAATCCGCAATTTAAATATAGTAAATCCATATTCTGTTAAAGGTGCAAGGTAACCCTGAATTAATCCTCGGGTTAAAACCTCTTCACAGACGCTTGCATAAATCCAGACAAAAATCACTGTTTGGATGAAAGAGTAGTTTTCCATAAAAGCGAAAGGGGTTACTTTTCTTGGAATGCAAGATTGTATTAAAGTTCCAATGATTCCAATGCCGAGACCCAACAAAATAATTTGTTTTAGTTGGGTATTCTTTGCTAATTTGAAACCATAGGTTGAAATTTTTCCTTTGCTTAATACCAACATTACAAGGATAGAGAAGACCAACATAGTAGTATGATTGATAAATCCCCCTATCCAGGGTTTGGATTGCAATAGATCAGGTAGGTTGCGAAAAGACATCATTATAGCTGACCCTATAGCAAGAATAAATAGGCCCATCAATATAGCTACAACAATTCTAACTACAGCTCTGACAATTTGATTTTTAAAGATGCTCATCCTTCTGCTCCTTCTTATTCATAAGCATTGCTCATCTTCTTGAAGTAACTGAAACTATTGTGCCTGAAGTTTCTCAGATTGACGAAGCCGCAAAGCCCCTGATAATAGTTGAGAGGCATCAAGATAATTTTTCACTTGTCTCAAGAGATGCCTTTGGCATAAAATCAATTTTGTGTTATAATTATATAATACAATTGTGGTTTTGTCAACCTATTCTTGCCTGCCTGCTGTCTGTTTGCCTGTCTGCCCCCGCCAAGGCGGGGCAGGCGACTGGTAGACATGTGTTGAGTGAAGTCACAAGCAGTTATTCCTTATTATAACCGGGAATTGTTTCAAGCTCACTAAAGAACAGGTCCCTATCCTCTTTTTCTTTAATTTGCTCTCCAGATGCCTTTGCCAACTTGATGTAATTCTCGCAGTCCGTTTTCTCCCCGGCAACTTTATACGCCCTTGCAATTCCTTCGTAAGCAAAAGCGATGTCCCAGTCTCCAATATTATTCTCTTTGCAAAGCTCCAGACATCTCTTGGCATGATAGAGTGCTGATTGAGGCATGTTCAGAACCGAATACACGCGGGAGACCTGCCATTCGCCCCTTTCAATCTCCACAGCCGTACCAATTTCACCCCAACGAAAACGAGAGGCGTGAGCGGCATGAACCATCTTATCGTCTTCTTCTTTTGTTCTATCTTTCTTGTCGTGAAGGCTCCAAACGAGGTTAAACAAGCCAACCGCGAACTTCTTGTGCCATTCTTATTCTGTATATTTCTTTTCTTCGGCCATCTTAACCTCCCATAGTAGATTATTGTTTGGCCCAACGAATCTGAGAAAACTTGCCAAGCGGGTAAGACCTCAAAACGCTTAGAATTCGGCGATAATTCCAATCACCGACTTTTAACTTCATACTTTTTCACCGTTGATTGTTTTTTGAATACGGTAGAATATGAAAATCGAAATCAGTGTCTTGCCTGCATACCGTCAGGCAGGCCTGCCCAATGTGTATTCAGCAAGCCCTTTCGTGTTTTCCCTCAATGAGTGCACGCAGAAGTTGAATCCGTCCAACATGCAAGGCCGTATGCGCCGTTGTAATGAAAAGCCAGTGAGCCACGCTCAAACCCTCTTCAGTTGTTGGCGGTATCGCGTGAAAGTCATCATCAGTCAGGGATTCGATGAACTCATGGCTTTTATGGCGCACTTCGCGTACCCAAGAAAGGACACCCTGTACGGACCCGATCGCCCGGCGAACCTGCTCAGTAGAGCACCACTTGTGGCCGAAAACTTCGTACCGGGAAGGCATTATTGAGGGCTGAAGACCTTGGAGAAATATACCTATATGCAACCGCTCCCTGTGTGCGATGTGCCCCACGTGCCAAAGTATACAAAGGCTGTTCGGATCGGGAACCCAAAAAAGCTGTCCCTCTTTCAAGCCGTCAATCTCTTTTAGTGGATCCGCATACCAAAAACCTCGTCCGTACAGAAAATGAGCGAGTTGTTTCCATTCCGACATAACCCCCTCCTTTGCAATTCATGGCATATAACGTTTATATCCGAATTGGTGCACCTTACTGCAACCTACTTACAATCTCAAAACCTTCGCTCCGCGAATTTTTCTCTCTTTGAGTTCGAGCAATGCCTTGTTTGCCTCTTCAAGTGAGAATTCTTGGACTTCGGGTTTAATGGCAATTTCTGCCGCCAGCTTCAAAAATTCGCCCACATCCCTTCTCGCTACATTCGCCACACTCTTTATCTCTTTTTCACGCCAGAGATGGGTCGGATAATCTAATTTTAAAAGATATTCCTTGTCTATCTCCTCTTTGCGAATTGCATTGATAACGAGTCTTCCCCCGCTCTTTAAATTCTTCAAAGCCTCCACTATCGGCTTCCAGACCGGTGTGGTGTCGATCACACAATCCAGTTTCTCGGGCGATTCATCTTCGGTATCCCCCGCCCAGACGGCGCCGAGTTCTTTAGCAAATTTTCTTTCTTGCTCACTTCTGGCAAAGACGAAGACTTTGGAGTTTGGATATCTGTGCCTCGCCATTTTAATTACGAGGTGACCCGAAGCCCCAAATCCGGTAAGTCCAAGATTCTGTCCGTCTTCGATGTCCGTTAATCGCAGTGAACGGTAGCCAATGGCTCCGGCACATAAAAGGGGAGCTGCCTCTGAATCGGTAAATATATCGGGAATTATAAAGGCAAAATCTTCCAAGACTGTGAGGTACTCCGCATACCCCCCATTGGCATCCCTGCCTGTTGCCTTGAAATATTCGCATAAATTCTCATTACCCTCAAGGCAGAACTTGCAATTTCCACAGGCAGAATAAATCCAGGCTATCCCAACCCTATCTCCAATTTTGAATTTGCCTGCTTTACTGCCACATTTTTCTACCCTTCCAACGACCTGGTGACCCAGAACAACCGGAAAACGGGGCGGAGGTGTTCTTCCCTCAATTTCGTCCAGCTCCGTATGACAGACACCACATACGGAAACTCTCACTAAAATTTCCCTCTCTCCCGGAACGGGCTTGGGCAGATTTACCAGTTCCAGCGGTTCCTTGTTTTCTCCTAAATTGCATATCTTATTCAATACCATTGCTTTCATTTCTGTTCACCTCCCTCTTTTCTCCCGAATCATCTTTTTGCAGATTTCAAAACGGCACAAAGTTTCGTACAATGTTTCGGTATATGCCATTCTGCCTATGTGATTTAGAATTTAAGAAAGCAAATTTGCAGTTTATTTTTTGGCGATTATAAAACATTTGA
>DFBT01000030.1:1229-16069 GCA_002366725.1 Caldifarciminota bacterium UBA3073 | reverse complement strand
CAGGCAGGCAAGATATTTAAAAATAAAGAACTTATGCACAGCATCCGTATGGACAATAATTAAATAAGAACCATCTTTTCACCCAAAGGGTGAAAACCCGCAATCTAAATAATTCTTATATGATCTGTGCTTATCCCTGCCTACCGGCAGGCGGGCGTGGTTAATGCATATTCTGGGTTTATTTTTTATTGAGTTTATAATCACTCCAGGGCGAGTGCCCTCTCTATTTCTTTTGCACATCTTGCAAAAGACTCCTTTACTCCCATTCCCCCCCGTAGCACGGGTTCTATCCCGATATCGGAGAGAAGTCTCCTGCCCACAAGCCAACCCGGTGCCCTTGGCTCTATAAGTGCATAGTCAAGAGATGCCCACACATCTTTGAGCCCCGGAACAGCTTGCAAGTGCTTTCTCACATCTGGAAGTTCGAGTGTAGATTCTCTGATGGGAAGATAACCGGTCACAATGGCCCATCTTGCCTGAATCTCGCTTGATGTGAACCACTTCAGGAATTTCCAGGCGGCTTCTTTTTCTTTTTCTCCGGAGTTCCGAAATATTGCGACATTTGTGCCCGCTATAAAAACCGCTTTCTTCTTGTCACCCGGTGGAGGCGCAAGCCCCATTCTGAAACTGGGTTTTGCCTCTCTGATGAATGAATAGGAAACAGATGAACCCGATATCATCGCCACATTCCCCGCAATAAAGTCATCCTGATGCTCGTAGCCCGTGGTGAGATATGCAACATCGTGGGTATATATGAGGTCGTGTATAAACTCGATAGCCTCGATACCCTCCTCACATTGAAACATGGGATGTTTTTCGTCGGGAGAAAGGAGTTGCCCCCCCTTCGCATATAATATCTGCTCAAACATCGTCGCACTAACGGGAAACGCTGTTCCCCATACATCGGGCTCACCGTCACCGTCTATGTCCTTCGTCAATCTTTTTGCCACCTCGACAAATTCGTCCCATGTATCTGGAAATCTCTCTATACCATCGTCTTCAAACATATCCATATTGTAGAAGTATGTTGTCACACTCTTATTGAAGGGAATTGTTATGAACCTTCCATCCCAGGTGTTGTCTCTTATAAACACGGGGAATATATCAGAAATTTCCTCGTCCGACAGTCCATCCTCTCCCCGTATAAAATCCTCTATTGGCTGTATTGCATCTGCCCGCATAAGGCTTGATGTCCAGGACTCATATACCTGGGCAATGGTTGGCGGATTACCGGCAAGTATAGATGCCATAATCTTCTGCGTAAGTGCCTGATAGTTTCCCATACTCACGGATGCGATATGTATACCGGGATTCTCCTCGTTGAACTCATCTATGAGCTCGTTAAGTGCTTTACCAAGGGGCCCTCCCATTACATGCCAGAATTTCACCTCTGTTACCCCATTATTTCCCCTGCTACAACCGACGAGAAGGAAAACAAGTATTAGGTATATGAGTTTCCTTACCATGATTTTAAACAAATGGATTTTTATCTCGAGTTGTATTATACCACAACTTTAAACCCCTGTCAAGAAAAAATTAGAGAATGTTTCAAGGCGTCGTGATGGCTACCCCTTTCTACAAATCTACCGGGATAATCACCTTGTGGGGACAGGTTTTTCCCATACAGATCGGTTCCGAAAACCCGTTCTTTTTACCAACTATATTTTTCTTCCTTACCAAGTTCTCTGAGGAGGGAATTAATTTCTTTCTTGAGTTCTATCACCCTCAATTCTCTTTTAACCATGGCGCTGTTCATTAGCTTTAGTTGTTCCTTCTCGGTTTCGAGCGCCTTCTCCACTTGCTTCTGCTCGGTGATATCTCTTCCAAAACACACATGACAAAATCACTGCTCAAGCCATCTTTTGCGGTATAATTAATAAAAGTTTTTCCGTCATATTCACTCACACCTCCACCATCGGTAGCAAACCACATATTGCCTTCACGGTTCTCCAAAACAAACGAGACACGATCATTAGTTAAGCCCTCTCCTGTGGTGAAATTTGTAAATCTTTTTCCATCATATTTACTTACACCTCCGTGTGTGGCAAGCCACAGATTACCTTTACTATCTTTCAAAATGGAAAAGATAGTGTTATCAACTAAGCCATCTTTTGTGGTGAAATTCGTAAAGCTTTTCTCATCATATTTGTACACCCCTCCTCCATTTGTCCCAAACCATATATTACTTTTACTATCCCCAGTGATACAATAGATAGTACTATTACTTAAGCCATCTTTTGTGGTAAAATTCGTAAATGTTTCTCCATCGTATTTGCTGATACCACCATCAGTCCCAAACCACAGATTGCCTTTGCTATCTTCTAAAGTAGCCCAGATTGTGTTGTCATTTAAGCCCTTTTTTATAGTGAAATTGGTAAAAGTTTCACCATCATATTTACTTATACCAACATCAGTCCCAAACCACAGATTGCCTTGATGATCCTCGATGATAGAATTGACAATATTATCGCTCAAGCCGTCTTTCGTAGTCAGGTTAGTAAAATTCATACCATCGTATTTGCTGACACCCCCTCCATTTGTACCAAACCACATATAACCTTTGCCATCTTGACAAACAGCAAATACCTGCGATTGTGCCAAGCCGTCTTCTACCGAGTATGTCTTAAAATTATATTGCCGGCTTAAAATAGTCCCCTGCAAGAGCAAAAAAATTATACAAAAGTATGATATTCTCATAACCCAACTTTCGTTACCCAACGGGTGATGTGTTATAGCCCTCCAGCATATTCTCGCAGGCACAGCCAGACCACCACTTCAACATATCTCTCAAAATAACTCAACAGCCCCCATGTAGCCCTCAATCTCATTTTGCAGCTGTGGAAACAGCCGGCAGATAGACCTCGAAAATCGAGCCTTTCCCGGGTTCACTGCAAACATTTATCCACCCCTCGTGCTGTCCGATGATGCCTTTAACAGTTGACAGACCGAGTCCGATACCCTTTCCAGCCTCTTTGGTGCTGAAAAAGGGCTCAAATATGTGCTGAATGATTTCCTCATCCATGCCGACCCCCGTGTCTGCAACTGATAGGCAAATAAATTCGCCCGGCCGTGATTCGGGAATTATCTCGCTGTCCTTCTTCTTTAGAGTCACATTTTTGGTCTTGATGGTGAGCCTCCCACCTTCGGGCATGGCGTCCCTGGCATTGAGTGCCAGATTCATAACCACCTGTTCAATACTTCCCTTATCACCCCGTACCGTCCAGAGGTCGGGCTGCAGGTCGACATAAACGGTGATGCTCTCACTTATGAGGCTCCCGAGCATTTTCAATAAGTACTCAATTGTCCTGTTTATGTCGAGCGAGGCAAACTCCATTGGGTGTCTGCGGCTGAAAAGAAGTAACTGACGCGTGAGGTCGGTCCCCCGCACGGTGGCACCGTGTATATGGCTCAGATACTTATACAAAGGGTCATTCTCGTCGACCTTCCTCTTCGACAGGTCGGCATACCCTTGAATGGTGGTCAACAGGTTGTTAAAGTTGTGGGCAATCCCCCCAGCCAATCTCCCAATAGCCTCTATCTTCTGCGCCTGGTAGAACTGGGCTCGTATCTTTTCTTTCTCCTCCTCCGCCCTTTTTCGCTCCCTTATCTCTTTCCTCAGTTGTTCATTTGCAATCCTCAATTCGGAGGTACGCTTCTCCACTTCAATCTCCAGCTTATCTTTGGCTCTCTGAAGTGCCTCCTTCATGTGTTTGCGCTTGGTGTTGCAGCGAGCTTGCTGAAGGTTCTGCATACCGAGCAAGGAAATGTGTCTCGCCATGACATCCAAAAAATAGACAAACCTTTCAAACTGCTCCCTCGGCATGACCCGTAATTCCTTTGAGGCGGCAACAAGTTTCTCCTCATCCACCTCAATCTCTCTGGCATATTGGCGAACTTTATCTTCATCAAGCTTATCTGTTACTCCCTGTCCAATGCCCCAATTTGCTATGTGTCTGCCGCCAACAATTATGGGCACAACGCCACCCATTATTTTTTCAAAAGCCGCACAATGGGCTATACTCGGCGAACCGGAAGCGCATTCCCTCGCCAATTCGGCGTCTGATTTTTGGCAATTTTGTGCCCCTTTCGGAGTTGAGCGTATCAAACGGCAGAACTCGCTGAAGTTACCCGGCTTGGTGATCGGCACGCCATCGAGCTCGAATACGATCGAAGCAACATTATGGGCTTCAGCGAACCCATCCTGCAACTCCTGCAGAATTTTTAAGTCAATGATATCCGTCAGTTTCAACTCACCCACTTTACCAACGGGTTGAGTCAATGCGATCAGCCTGTGTTCAAGTACTTCTTCCAACCCCTCGCGCCGCGTTTCTGACGATTTCAATTCATTAATTCGTCGGCGCATTTCCACCAATTCGTTTACAAGTTGCTCTTTTGTCTTTTCTTTATCTCTCACCGTGCACCTCTTGAAACAGACGGTAAATCAGGGTAACTCATCATTTCACCGATCCCTATCAAGTAATTATAGCACTAAACGAGGAAAAAGTCAAGAAAAAAAATTGGAAGGTTCCGAGCTGACCACTCATCTCAATTTTATTATCTTTCTCGTTCTCATATCATTCCCCGTTTTCAGCTGGCAGAGATACACTCCGTCAGGGAAGTTCCTCGCACTCCATGTCGTCATGTATCTACCCGCTTTTTTGGTCCCCTTATCGAGGGTGGCTATCTTCTGGCCACAGATATTGTAAATAGATAACTCAAGCTCGGACAACTGCGGAATGTTGTAATAGATACTGGTCGCCGAACTGAAGGGATTGAGGGAAACGGACAACGAGAGTTCCCGAGGGGGGTCTCCCTCATCTATTCCGTAATAGCCCAAATAGACCGTGTTATCAAATGACAGGCTGTCGCTCGTTCCAAAGGCGGAGAAGAAATACCAAAGCCGAATTATATAAGTTCCGATATCAAGTCCGAAGGTTGGAAATTTGCAGAGTTCCCCGTCATCAACGGGCTCGGTAATACGGTCATTTAATTGGATAAAGTGCATTGTGTCTTCTTCTGGAGCATATTCTACACGATAGCCCTCAAATTCAAACGGTGAATCGGGTGCTCTGACTATTGTTGCACTTCCCCGAATAGAGAGAGTATCATCAATATATGCGGATGAAGGAGGATATAAACCTGTAACCATAACTGTAGCTGAGTCATAAATTTGTATGGGATTGGCAAGAATGGTGTTGTATATCACCGATACCGCCATATCCCGCGCTATCAGGTGCCCAAACATAAAGTTCGTCAAAAGAAACATAGATATAGAGTTTTCCTCCATTAGGGCATCGGTATAGAGCGTGGCAAAAAATGTGAGGAAGAAAGACGAACCTGATGCTCCGATATGCCCACCGAAGCCGTCACAGGTCGTGTTCATAAGTGTAGTTTTAGATGAATCACTCGAAAGACACTCTCCGAAGATCGAACTCTTGAGAGTGAAGTCGGTGTTGCCAAAAAAATAAAGATTCCAAGCGCGGATAGATGAATTTACGAGGTGCAAGTTTCTTCCCGGAAATGGTGCAACCCAATCATCATAATGAGACTCATCCTCGAGTCCTGAAATGGTATCACAGATTGGGACTGTAAAGATGTTACCCGAACTTGGCAGCTGTGCATCATATATAGTCACATCGGTGCTGTCTTCTACCATCGTAGCGAGCATAAGGCCGTAAATACTGTCCACACCAATGGAATAGTTCATTCCCTGGCAAGTACTGTCGGGATAGGTAAATTCCTCGACCCAGTCTTCCATGCCAAAAGAGCCGTGGAGTTCACCCGAGGAACCTTCTGGGAAGCCAAGCCAGACGAGTACCGTATCAGAGTGTGCAATACTAAGTTGTGCCGAATCCCCAAGCACAACAAACTCGCCTGCTCTGTTAGAATAACTGATATTAATTGAACCGTTATCATATATACTGAAAGTAATAAATGCCCCATCCATGTCCACACTATCCATAAGGAAGGAGCCTCTGTCTATAGTAGCACCATTTACAGGAAGATTGGCAGAGTTGAATCGAGAATTACTTATCTCTATTGTCGCCGAGTCTAAGGCAGCTAATATAAATTGATAGATGAAATCCTGCGGTATCACAAAATTGGCATTCTTCACAGAGAAGAGCGAATTCTGAAGCGCAATTAGATCACCTTTCAAAAAGAAGGAACAATCCCGAATAATAAGTTGTGCGTCCTCTATCAAGATGATATTATCGCAGATAGTGGTATCGTGGTCGATAACCAACACCGAATCAATAATCCCAAAATATGCATTAACCACGGATGAGCACAGATATTCACAGATTATATAAGAGGCTAAAAAATATGGGCATTCACCTTTTGGGTGAAAAACATTTAATTTTTGTGGGTTCTTTATTTTAATCTCTCGTGCTAATCTNNCTTAACGCATAATCTGGGATAATTATATCGTCTTTTACGGTCTTCAGGGCGGCAAGCTTTTCTCCATGTAATCCCATCCGTCCAATGGGGTTGGAAACTCCGGTTGGGGTGGAACGAAAATCCCGATTTATTGAGAATGGATGTGCGGATATATCTCTTGATACAAACTTTTTGTCTGTCCTTGGGGGTCTAAGTCCATGGCTTTGCGGGGTAAACTGTTCTATACCCCGGTGAAGCAAATCAACCTGCTTCGCAGAACCCCGTGATTCCGCATTGGCAATCCAGGGTAACAATATCAGAAGAAATATCACCTTGTATATCTTACCTCCTTTCGCTAATTCAAAAACAGCATTTTTCTGGTCCGCGAGGACTCATCACCCACCTTCAACTTATAAAAATAGATCCCCGATGGCATAAATTTACCATCTTTATCCCTGCCATCCCATCTTACGAGGTAACGACCGGGCTCCCTTTTCTCGTCTACAAGTGTCCTGACAAGCCTGCCAGTGAGGTCATAAATGTGTATGGAGTGCTGTGACCATGTCACAGCAGCATCAACATGGTTGATGCTCTCCAAACTGATGACTGTCTTTTCCCTGAATGGATTTGGATAGTTCTGGAATAAATAAGAGCCTTCAGGATTATCTTGCTCCTCTATACCAAGACTTTGTAGGGATATATTTCTGAATGCCTTTAAGCTATCTCCCACATCATCCCATATCGTGAGGCGAAGGTCGTATCCA
This sequence comes from Caldifarciminota bacterium UBA3073, assembly GCA_002366725.1. Taxonomy (GTDB): domain Bacteria; phylum Hydrothermota; class UBA3073; order UBA3073; family UBA3073; genus UBA3073. Next base: position 8,927 of record DFBT01000030.1, on the reverse strand, counting down.
CCTTCACTCATCCCAAAGGTATTCCATATGCCAATGACATCGTTGTAAACCTGACTCGTCGATTCATCCATAAGTGTCCAGATGGAATCTCCTTCTGGTGTCCAGTACAATTCGCATCTATCAAAAGTAATTGAATTAAACGGACCTGCATCTATCCATGCAGAGCCATATATATCAATTGTCGTATCAATCATACCAGTAGAAGGGCTATCTATGGCAGCCACCATTAATAGAGATGTATCCATTGCCTCAGGTTCATATTCAAAATATGAATTCACAGCCAGAAAATAAGAATGTCCGTGTGCAAGATTCATTGATTGATACGGCCATATCGGAGTAACACAGGTGTTAATCAAAAGAAGCGTAGATCTCTTATAAGAACTTACATAACCCAAACTAACACCATCAACGAACGAAACAAACGCACTATCTGAAGAATTAAGAGTTATCGTGGCACCGTCATGTGTACAACGGGTAGCACATGTTATGGAATTACCCCTTCCAATCATCTCTCCAAACACACAAGAGTCAATATTGAACACTGTATTTTCCATTGGATACCAATTCCACCAGAAGACATAGGTGTTTATGTACTCCAGATGCCTATCAGATAGGGGAACCAGGAGGTCGGGGTGAAAGTGGTAGTTCGTTATACCATAGATGTCGAAGGTATCAGAACCAGGTATTCTAAGACAAGAGCCACGAATCTCCGAATTGTGAACGGTTACTGAACATCCTGGCCAGGTCTCAAGCGACCACCAGCAGCGCCAGCAAGTATCGGCAATAAAAGTGTAGCCTATGCCGTCCACACCGGGTACCGCTTCTGAAAACTCAAAGTGGCTAACGGCATCCGGGTCAGGAAATTGGATATCAATGACTGAGCCGTCTGGAGTCTCCAGCCAGTGCATCAGGGTATCGCAACGGGTGAAGTGAACGAAGCAAGAATCGTCCACCATGAGGTCCCCAACATGATAAACATCCTCAAGTATGAGTGTTGACCTGTCGAAGACCTTCCTGAATGTCCAGTCGGGAAAGGTTGTGCGCTTGGCTATGTATGTGCAATTGTCATGAATCTGGGCATAGTGCATAACGCCATTCGCATCAATTGTAGCATCCGCGGCCTCGAATTTGGAAGTGTCCACGAGCCAAACATAATACTGCCCCACATAATACTGGTTGAAGTGCAGATGCGCATTATCCCTGAAAATAGCCTGTCCTTGGTTTGCCGCCACTAAGTGCCCAGAGAGAGAAAGTTTCGCACTATCCACGATGAGAACCCCATCACCATAGATGATGATATTGCCGTTCTGAACATAGTTCGTGTCTATGAGGAAAGTATCTCCAGTGCCTATGTAGAGGTCGTCCTTTTTGTTTAGGGGTTCAATATATTGAACCCCTACATTTCCTGAGAAAACTGGCGTCTCTGTGAAGAATCCTCTGCCCTTTGGAATGTGCCTCTTGCATCTCCCAATGGGCAATGTTTTTTGAGCTACATGCTTTCTTGTATCCAAAACAACTTTTCTCTCCCTGTTTTCAAGACATACCTTGTCCACTTTCGCTTGTGGAAAAACAGCCAAAATAAGTGCTATCCAAAACATCATACCCTCCTTCCGCTACCTCAAATCAATTTGGGGAGTGCAGTAGCTTGTTGAAACGAAGTGGAAATCCCGCATTTGCGGGGCTACTGCCATGTGCAAAAGCAAGTTTTCGCACTTCATAACCCGCTATCTTAAAAGTAGCAGTCTTTTGGGTTGCCTGTTTGTTCTTGGGTAAATCTCCATAATCTTTGAACTTTTATCTCCCCCCATTTCGTTTATCTCTGTTATACATTATACTAAAGATTGGAGAAAAAGTCAAGAAAAAAATTGGACGCACCTGCCTGTCCATACGGATCCGTAGGGACCGGTAGGCAGGGATAAACGCAGATTACCCATGATTCCTTTATTATTGTAGTTGTTAGGAGTAATGTCATTGCGAGGAATGTCATTGCGAGGCGAAGCCGAAGCAACCCCGAAGCAACCCCCGAAGCAATCCACGAAGCAATCTCATCTTATGGAATTACCAAGAAGAGATAAGCCTTGTGTCCCTTACGCTCGGGAATTAGATTGCTTCGCAGCCCCTTCGCTACCTCTTCGCTTCGCTCGGAGCTTCGGCTCAGGGCTTCGGCTCGCAATGACACCTTTTAGAGCCGGTAGCCGTAACTTTTGAGACTACTTTTTTGACTTTCTGCACAGCCTGTCCCGGTTGCGAATTTGTTCTGCCGCCCTTCAGGCAGGAGTCCCCCCGGAGGCGATCGTAATTGTTTCCACCCCCAGTGCCAGGGAGAAAAAGCAGCTCCCCCCTTAATTTCCCCGAAGTGTTGTGAATTTTTTCCTTGACTTTCCTACCATTTGGTGATATAATACGACAGAGATGAGAATGTGGGTGATGATGTTAGCGGAAACGCACTTAAATTATTTCTGGGAGGCATAAGAGATGTTTAAGTTACGAGTTTATATTGATACTTCCGTGATAGGAGGTTGTTTGGATGAAGAGTTTCAAGATGATTCCATGCAACTTTTTGATGAATTTGTCAAGGGCATAAAGACTTTAGTTATATCAGATGTTTTGCTATTTGAACTTGAAGGAGCTCCTAATGAAGTAAAGAATATATTGAAGAAAGTTCCATCTGATAATATTGAATATGTTTCTCTCGATAAAGAGTCAATCACTCTTGCTAACGCATATATTAAAGAAGGGGCCGTAGCAGAAAAGAGTCTTTCAGATGCACGACACATAGCAATTGCAACAGTAGAGCGAGTTGATGTATTGGTGAGTTGGAATTTTAAACATATTGTAAATATAACCCGTGTTCGTTTATTTAACTCAGTAAATTTAAAACTGGGTTATCCTATACTTGAGATTAGGAGTCCAAGGGAGGTGATTTATGAAAGGTAAAAAATTTGATGCTGTGGAAATGAAACGGCAACTTCAAAAAGAAGCAGAGCAGAGATTGTCTCATCTTTCAGAAAAAGAACAACTTGAATTATTACGAAGAAAATTTGGTCATTTAATAAGGCAAAAGAAAAAGGTGCACTTCCGCTAACACACGCGTAATTCCATCTCGACCCTTGTTACCCATAAATCTACTAAAAATGTATAAAATACAGGATGTGATACTGTATAGTTTACACAAAAGGTGGAAACTATGAAACTCGTTAAAACTTTGGGCAAGGTAAGTGCCAATTTAATTAGTAGGCTTTATGATGAAAATAAGCCTGTCTTTAAGATTGACGATGTCCAGCGGATTCTTGGTAAGGGATATAATGAATCCACTGATTTATTAAGCGAATTAGTCAAACGAGGGATAGTTACTCGCCTGAAGTCGGGTAAATTTTTAATTGCACCTCGGGAATTAGGAAGTGCTGAGCAATATATTGGCAATTGGTATGTGGCAGCCAGAGAGGTAGTTAATTCTCCCGACTATTATATTGCTTTTTACAGTTCTATGAATTACTGGGGGATGTTAACTCAACCGTTGATTAAAATTTTTGTGGCTTCTCCACAAAGGCAGATTGTCCCTCAAGAAATGAAGGATAAATTAGTCCTTGTTTTTGTTAAGAATAAATTTATCTGGGGAGTTAAAGAAGAATGGGTAACCAGAGATGAAAAGGTGAGAATTTCTGATTTAGAAAAGACCATTATTGATGCTTTAGCCCATCCTCAATATTGTGGAGGAATTACCGAGATTGCCAAAGGAATCTGGCTAACTAAAAATAAGATTGATTTTGCCAAATTGAGCAATTATGTTACCAAATATAATAAGAATGTGGTGGCTAAACGCCTGGGGTATATCTTAGAAATTCTTAATGTAGGACAGCGGGATTTGATAAATGAGTTAAAGAAATATGTAAAAAATCGTTATGATTTATTTGACCCCACCTTACCAGAGAAAAGAATAGACAAGAATAACTGGCGATTAATTGATAATGTCGGCCGAAAACAAATACTCGATTTAGTCTGGCATTAGTTAGGTTATGATAAATTACTCTCAAATTCAGAGATTAGCTTCCAAGAAAGGTGTTTCAGAAGATATAATTGAAAAAGAGACTTGGTTATGATATTTATCTACCCAATCTTTTAAGTGAAATCACCAAAGATGATTATAAGCGAAATTGGCGGGTAAGATTTGAGAAGCAAATTGGAAATTTACCTGATTATGAGATAATAATAAAGGAATTAGAAAAATTGATCAAGAAAAAGTTGAAACATATGTGAAGAGACGACGATCTATTTGGAAAAGCAGTCTCAAAGAAGAAAGTGGAAATATCTCAAAACGATGGTAACAAGACTTCGAAGTAAGTAGCAAGCATTGTAGTTGCGGAACTTTCCCGCCTGCCGTCGGGCAGAAGTCCTGCCGCAGGTGCTCACAATTGTTTCCATCCCTGTGCCAGAGAGAAAAAGCAGCCCGCTCCCTTAATTTCCCCGAAGTAATATATATTTTTTCTTGACTTTTCCTCCTATTGGTGATATAATATTACAGATGCACAGGTGGGATGTATTAAAAGAAATTTACATCCGAACTTGGGTGCGGATATAATACGATATGAAATGTCGCTATTACCTTTAAAAGGAGATGCACTTATGAGATAAAGCGCCCTCGGAAGGACAAGAAGTTACCTGTGGTATTGAGTAAAGAGGAGGTCTCGAAGATACTGTCTGCCGTTTCTAATTTAAAGCACAGGTCAATCCTAATGTTGGTTTATTCGGCAGGTTTACGTGTAAGTGAGGTAGTAAAATTGAAACCCAAGGACATTGATAGCGATAGAAAGCTAATCCTCATTATAGGTAGTCACGGAAAGCAACAATTGCTTTTTCCATTAGTACACCTAATCTTATGTTGTACGAAAAAATAAAGGAGAAAAAATGAAAACCAAATTTACTTGTGTACTGATTATTACGATAGTTATTTTCTTATTTTCTTCTTTTACCTTCGCTAATACAAATGAAGATTTACAAACTGTGGTAAAAGGTAATAGCGATTTCGGTTTCGATTTATATCAAGAACTCAAAGGGGAAAAAGGAAATTTATTCTTTTCACCCTACAGTATTTCTACAGCCCTTGCTATGACATATGCAGGTACAAGAGGACGAACAGAAAGAGAAATGGCAGAAGTTTTGCATTTTTCTTTGGGGCAGGAATCACTACATTCTTCATTTTCAAAACTTCAGTCACAACTAAACACCATTCAAAATAAAGGATATATTAAACTTAGTATAGCTAATTCACTATGGGCGCAAAAGGGATATCATTTCTTGGATGCTTTTCTTGATCTGAATAAAAAATACTATGGGGTTGGTTTGAATTACGTTGATTTTGCAACAAAAACTGATGCCGCACGGAAAACCATAAATCTTTGGGTGGAAGATAAAACACAGCAGAAAATCAAAGAATTAATAAAATCGGGCATGCTCGATCCCCTTACAAGATTGGTTCTCTGTAACGCAATTTATTTCAAAGGAAATTGGTTAAGCCGGTTCGATGAAAAAAGCACAATTTATACCGATTTTTATATTTCCCCTGATAAAACTATAAAAGTTTCCATGATGAACCAAAAATCAGAATATAAATGGAAAGATTTCGGCGGTTTTAGTGTTATTGAGTTGCCATACGAAGGAAATGATCTATCGATGGTTGTCTTTCTGCCCAAAGAGATTGATGGCTTAGTAGAGTTTGAAAGAAATCTAACAAATGATAGTGTAAAAGCTTGGATAGATGACCTCACAGGATCTTATAAGTCAGAAATTTTTGTCAGCCTCCCCAGGTTTAAAACTACCTGTGAATTTGAATTATCGAAAATGCTTAGTGATATGGGCATGCCTAGTGCATTTATATTTGGAAATGCGGATTTTTCTGGGATGAACGGCAAAAAAACTCTCTTTATAAGCAAGGTTATTCACAAAGCTTTTGTGGATGTCAATGAAGAAGGTACAGAAGCTACTGCAGCAACGGCTGTTATTACGTTAGAAGGTATTAGCAGGCCGCTAATGTTTCGAGCAAACCACCCCTTTGTATTTTTGATACGCGAAAATCAAACGGGAAGCATTTTATTTATTGGAAGAATTATTGACCCAACAAAATAAAAACGTACAACAAATCGCTTCAGCGGACTGTAACCGCTGCGCGTTTCCAGCCGCTGAGCTCAAACGTTAGGCGCGGCTACTTTGGTTGGTTCTAGCTGAAGTTGAAGCGGAGGTGGAAGTCGTGGAAGACTTTATCGTTGACAACTTTCGAATCTTTGCACCCGTACGAATAGGAGCAGTATCAGGGTATGCTCAGATAGATACTGGAGCAAATCCTTCCTTCGTCCGCCGGTCTTTCTCAACAGATTTTCAGAGAGTCGGTACCGGCGAGATCAGGGGAGCCCTGAGAATGACTGCAGTTGAGCAGTGTAGATTAGGCATCGTTTCTTTCCTTGGATATGACTTTTCAGATGTGGTAGTCAACATCCAGTCCGATGATGCTGGAGATTTCCAGGGTCTACCATTCCAAGTCGTGATGACAATTGGTGTGGATATCCTATATCAGAAACCACTGTACCTGAATTTTGTGGAAGGGCAGATTGGCTTTCTGGAGGTAGTACCATCTGAGTGGGAGGTAAGAGGTCAGGTGGTGGATCTCCATTTTAAATCAGGCCTTGCGTTCTTCAAGACCAGCCTGGGTTCCTACAAGCTCAATGCACTATTTGATACCGGTGCAGGCTTCTCTGTTCTCAATGCCAAATGTCTGGATATGCTTCGAGCAGATTTGATTGAGCAAGAACCTGAAGAGACCCTTGATCCTACGGGAGCGAAAGCCTTGATTCCGGTTTACAAGTATCCCTCTTTGGAGATTAACGGACGTTCTATCGGCGAGATACGATTCTTGGTCATGGACTTGGCTGATGTCGAAAAAGCAATCGGAATGGAAGTGGACATAGTCTTCGGCTTTGATACGATGGCGAGCTACAACTGGGTTGTGGGCAAGTCACAGAAGCGGTTGCTGATGATCCGCTGAAGTGGATGGTCGCGCCTAACCCCCGCTGAAGCTGACGTGGCTATCGTGGAGCCTGGGAAGGCTCTGAGCACAGGGTTGTCGCAGTAGGGGGAGGATGGCGAGCCAACCCGCCACGCAGCTTAGCTTTTCCGTTACCACTCTTGCATTCGGGTCATCGCAATCTATTCGAGATTTATTTGAGCAAATCGTGAACATGGTTCCAGAAGGAGAAGACGGATTCACTATCTTGAGAGCAGTTCTAAATGCTCCGGTGATGAATTGAAACTATGAACCCTGCGAAACGGCCGATAACACAGCATAAAAGGTTCGTCCGCCACAGGCGGGCTCACCCAAATTTTTGCTTCGCAAAAACTTCTTTTATGCTGGGAACGATAGCCAAAATGCCCCTTCGGGGCACTTCGCTCATCCGCATCCCGTTATATGAAATTCGGGGACAAAAGATATGGAGAAAGATTAAATGGAATCGATAACACAAATAATAATATACCTCCTGATTGGTCTTTTTGGCGTACAAAAATTGGTGTCAGTTCTTCATAACTCATTAAAATACTGAAAGTTACAAGCAAGATTTCATAATTAAACAGAGGTGTCGGAAGGGGTATTTATTATGTTTTAAAACGACGCGGTGCAAATTTAAATGACAGAATGGTTTTGAATGACCT